>CAZGIX010000353.1:0-3576 GCA_964525785.1 uncultured Anaerolineaceae bacterium | reverse complement strand
ATTAGTCGATTTGCCAATAGCCGTGGGTAATTGGGGACGCGTCCTTAACAAAAAGGGACCGGGTTGTCAATGGCAGGACCATCGACAACCCGGTCCCTTATTATCAGTGCCCTATTGCGACTGCGCGGTATGTGTCAGGCGTATAGTCAGCGACCAGCCCTGGGAGGCCCCTGGGGCGATGCGCATGGCGCGCTCCTGGCGGACGGCGACGACCAGGCTGTCGTAGTAGCCGTTTGAAGGCTCCAGGGCTGCTGCCGGTGCGCTGTTGTAAGCGCCTTCGTCCACCCAGATCCCCAGGTAAGGTAGCTCTAAGGGGGACCATTCCAGTTTGAGCGAGCACCCCGACCGTTGGTGGTTCAGGGCTGCCCAGCGGACAGGCTTCTCAGGCGGCAGGTAGAACTTGCGGCAGTCCCGGCGATCCACTGGTCCGATGCGGTCCAGCTGCCGGAGCTTACCGTCCAGCGACCTGGTTTCAGGCCATCGGTAGCGCAGGCCGGGTTCCCCCCAGGCCGGGAGCGGGAGCACGTTGACCACTTCCGAGACCTCCTCCGGCAGGAGGATCTGGCTGTGTTCATCGGCATTGAGCTGCGGGTGGGCCGCCCACAGGTAGTAGAAGGGCTCACGCCCCGTATTCACCACCTCGTACTTCAGTTTCAAGGCATTGGGCTCGATCAGCGCGGCGCTGCGGTTCAATCGGTAGGGCAGCGCTCGCCCATCCACACTCAGCTTCAGGCAGCCCTGGTCTGCACTCTGCACGCTCCAGGGCAGCGACCATACTTCCCCGTGATCGGGCAGCCAGCGCCCGGCATACGCGCCTGGGATCGGGTAGGAGCAGGGGTTGATGGTGGGGAACATCTCGTCCCAGCCACTCATGTCCCCTTCGACAAAGCTGGCCCCATAGGTGGGCGGCTTGAGCGGCCGCCTCGGCTGCACCAGCCACTCGTAGCCAGCACGTTTGTCCACCAGGGAGATGATCTTGCCTCCCAGCTCTGGGATCACGATCGCCAGCAGGTGCTCGCTTTCCAGCGCCCATGCGGCAAAGCCCTGGTAAGTGGTCTGTTTGACGGCGCTCAATGGGGATCTCCTGCTGGATGAGGCGCCTCAGCTCGACCGGCTGCCTGGCTTTGCATAAGAATATTCCTTGACCGTATTCACCATGGCCCAGAAATTTTCCAGCGGGGTGTCCAGCTGGACGTGATGGGTGGGACCGATGATCAACCCTCCTCCGGCTCCCAGTGTTTCCAGGCGCTGGATGACCTCGCGGCGCACATCCTCCGGCGAGCCAAAGGGCAAGGTGTGCTGCTCGTCGATCGATCCCCAGAAGCACAGGCGGTCGCCGAATTCCCGCTTGAGCCTGGCTGGATCCATCGAGGCGGGTTGGACCGGGTTGAGCACGTCCAGCCCGATCTCGATCAATTCCGGGATGATGGGGTAGATGTTGCCGTCCGAATGGTAGGCGACTTTCACTGCCGGGTTGAGGCGCTTAAGCTCAGAAATAAAGTTTGCCATGCGGGGTTTGAGGTACCTGCGCCAGTGGGCGGGCGAGATCAGCATGGATCTCTGCGCTCCGACATCATCGCCGATCCAGATCATATCCACGCCCATGCGAACCAGCTCTTTGGCTGCCGTGAGGTGGTAGCGGTAGGGAATCTCTAAGATCCGCTCCGCCAGCTCCGGATTCAAGGCGAAGTCCATCAGGAGGCGCTCGTAACCGCGCAGCGCCCAGGCCGTCTCGAAAATGGTGGTGACAGTCACGCCCACGATCCAGTATTCATCCTTGAAATCCCGGATCACCTGTTCTGCTTCCCGGTAAAGCTCCGGTCGGGTGGGATCAGGCGGGCGGTAGGAGTGGATGGCCTTATCGTCTGCCAGGGGGTGACCGGGGAACTCCGTATAGCGCCCGGAGCCGAAGCGGGTCTCATAGGGTATGGATTTCCAGCCAATGCCCCACTCGTCGGTGTACTCGTTCGGCGCCTGGTAGTATGAGTTCGCCCAGCCCACCGAGGTCAGGATCAGGTCTTCATCCAGAAGGCGCTCTAAGACGTAGGTATTGCCCCCGCCGTGGGGATTATGACCCTCCGCCTCTCCCAATCCCAGCTCGATCCGCAGGCGCTCGGCAAACTCGGGCGTGAAGCTGACCTGCAGCGGGCAGCGGTCAGGTGCTTCGTAGTTGAGCGCCATCCAGACCCGGTCGCGGTGTTTCATGGTTTGGAGTGCGTGCTAATAGCGTCCGTAATCGCGCCAGGTCTCCCACATCGCCATGTAGTTTTCCGGCGGTACGTTGGGTTGGGTGTTGTGGACGGTGCCGAATACAAAGCCGCCCCCCGGGGCGAGGGCCTCGATGCTGCGGCGGACATCCTCGCGCACCTGGTCCGGGGTACCGGAGCTGAACACACGCTGCGTGTCTACCCCGCCGCCCCAGAACACCAGGTCATCCCCGTACTCTTTCTTCAGCTCGAACAGATCCATACCTTTGGCGCTCTTCTGCACCGGGTTAAGGATATCCACCCCGGATTCGATCAGGTCGCCCAGCAGCGGGCGGATCGCTCCGCAGGAGTGGAAGAATATTTTCACTGGGGCCAGCTTTTTAATGTAGGTGAACAATTGGGTTTGCCGCGGCTTGATAAAGCGGCGGTAGATATCCGGCGAAAGCAGCAGCCGGTCCTGTCCCGCCATATCGTCGGCTTCGGTGACCACGTCCACATATTCGCCGGCTTCAGCCAGGGCACGCTCCCAATAGGCGATCTTCAGCTCTACCACCTTATCCATCAAATACTCGGACAGGGCGGGGTTGAGGTGGAAATCGGTGTAGTAATTGATATAGCCTCGCAGCCAGGAGTGCATCTCGGTTACGCCAGCGCATAGCCCGCCCAGGATGACGATCTTGCCCTGCTCGTGGGCGGCTTTGGCGCGCTGGCGCAGCCCGGTGAAGCGGTTAGGATCGATGGCATCCGGCCAGGTGTAGCCGGCAGTATCCTCGATCGTGCTGGCACTCGCCAGCGGATGGGCGACCATGTCGTAATAAAAGCCCCCACTTTTCGGCATGCGCCAGTCGATGCCCCATTCGTCGGTATAGGCGGTGTAGTCCCCTTCGTCGCGCAGCTCCAGGTTGTAGATGGCTGAAGAGCGCGGGGCGACATTCTCACAGTCGGCGCCCAGCAGCTCGGCGAGGTCCTTATCCACCGTGGCAAGCTGCTGGATGATATCTTCGGTGCGGATCTCCACATCGGGCAGTCCCAGGTGGCGGCGCAGGTTTGCGTAAGCGGTCTTATGGATGCCGGTTGCCACTGTACCGCCCAGGTCATATGGGATATGGTCTGGTTCCTGATGGTTGAGCGCCATCAGCATTCGCTGGCGTGAGTTCATTATCCACCTCCTTGCGACTTAATGCCGGACTTTTATATGTTCGAAGTTGCGTTGTTCAGGGGAGACTCGGGCTTGCCCGCCTCCCACCAACTGCAATTTTAATTTGGTGGAACCAACATGCACAGAGGGTGCTGTGGCTTTTTGCTAAAAGGAAGGGGTGTGCACGCAAAAGATGTCAGATAGCCAAGGGTAGAGCGGAACGTAGATTGC
>CAZGIX010000352.1:0-3585 GCA_964525785.1 uncultured Anaerolineaceae bacterium | reverse complement strand
CGCATTCACCCGGTCAAAGTGCCTGTTTCCTCAGGCTAATTGGCGAAGGTATTGAATAAAGTAGAAGCTATTTCAAGATCCGTACGCTTAGAGAAGCGTCTCGGTAAAACTTGAACGAGATTCCTCAGCCGCAAAGATTATCCTGAGCTTGCGAAGGACTCCCTTGGAATGACAAATCAAATAAGGAGACAATATGAATAATACACAAACAATGAACCGCCATTTCGAGGCAATAGCCTGGGGCGCGATATTTATCTGGTGGGGCATCACAGAGTTGATCCCTTCTCTGCCGGATGGCATCGGCACAATCGGCATTGGCCTGATCTTGATTGGGGTGAATATTGCCCGATCGTCAAATGGCCTTCCCGTCAGCCGTTTTTCCATGACGCTTGGCATCCTGGCGCTCGTTTGGGGCGGATTGGAACTGATGGGCGTACTCCTGAACTTGCCGTTCGAAATCCCTGTCTTCGCGATTGTACTGATCGTACTGGGAGTGATCATCCTCGCACCAGAACTGGCAGGAAGGCGAAGTCAATAATCGGAGACATCAGGGATCTTGGAAACCTCTGAGGTCTGGGCTACACAAAAATGATCGATCGAACAAATAAGGAGTGAAAAAATGAACAAGATTTATGCAGATGCGGATGTGGGCAGGAAGAACATCGCCTTTGGCATCGGATTATTTCTAATCCTCGGCATCGTGGTTGGCATTCCCCTGACCGTAGATTTCCTGGGTGGATCGATGCTGACCGCCATCCAATACCAGACCTGGAAGGTGATCCATGGGTATGGCGTCTTCCTGGCCTTCGTCAATTTCTTCTTCGGCTATTGCATCGACCAGTTGAACCTGACCAAACGGCAAAAGGAAATAGCAAGCTGGTCATTTCTGATCGCAGAGGTGTTTGGCGGCATCGGCCGGTCCCTGCTGGTTCTCCTGTCGATCCAGGGCGGCTTCGGTAGTTATGCGATCTCTCTCATCGAGACGCTGTGCTTCGTTCTTGGCACGCTCATCTTCGTGCGCGGTCTGGTCAGCAGGCGCTCAGCTCAACGGATCGAACAGCCCTCGCCAGCAGCTTCGTAACGCTTTGGCGGGGTTAGCGCGCTCACAGAAGAGGTGGCTGATCGACAATTTTGGATTTAGCTAACCGGGGGTAAAAAGGTGGAACACTTTTATTTCTATTCTGTCGGCGCGGTGGGTGTTGACGTCAGGCTAGGCTACTTGCAGGAAGCCTACCGTTGAGGGAAAGAATATTGTCTATCATGACGGGAGGTACTGGAAAATGGAAGCCTTGGGATGGAAGACAAGAATTGTGATACTGTGGATCATAGCGGCGGAGGCATGCTCTGCGCATATGATTATGGTGACGATAGACCCAGTATCAATGAAGTTAATGCTTGACATGGGAGCAACGGTAAATGCTGTAGGATGGATGTTTGGGGCAATTTACTGGCTGATCCCGATTTGGATGGCATTTGTAACCATCATCGTGAAAGGCTCATCGAATCGCTGGGCAAACTTCGTTCTGGGCATAATATGTACGCTTCTTGGCATCTACCATTTCTTCATGTGTGGCGTGCCTTTGTCTTTTATACCGCCAGGTCCCGTGGCAGGGCCGACTGCTCATCACATCCTGCTTTTGGCTTCAGCTACCGTGGCTACAGCACTGATTGCCTGGTATGCATGGAAGTGGCCCAAACAAGAAGGGTAGTCACCAGTCGTTTGTACACCTTATTTTGAACCAATTTAGTAATGAAAGGAGAAATAACCATGCACGGTCATAGAGAAGATATCCCCCTGGTGTATCAGGCCGGCGGTTACTATAGCCGTCAAATTGAATGGGGAGACATGGATGGAGGCTTTTGGGCTTTTCCAGCAGGATTTGACTCCACCCTGTTATTCACAGGGTTACCCCACGGTTGCGAGTGCCCCCATTGGGGTTACCTGCTAAAGGGGAGAATGCGGGTGAAATACGCCGACCACGAAGAGGTCATCACGGCTGGGGAAGCCTATTATCTAGCCCCGGGTCACCTCCCGGTGATGGAAGAAGATTGTGAGATGGTCGAATTCAGCCCCAAAGACCTGAGTCGGAAATGGATGGAGATCGCAGGTCGTAATATGGCGATGAAGTGACCAGGCGGTTCAAATACTGACTGTTGAGGTAGGAGGACGCCCGTCTACTCAAATCAATCAGGGACGCAGGAGAGCGTCCCTGATAGTTTCCGTTAGCAGTGCGGTCGCAACGAGCATTCCAACAGCACGTCTACTCGCTGACCGTGGAAGTACTCCCAGCGTGTAAGTCATAGACATCCACAATTACATCCCCTTCTACAACCTTAGATGCAACCTTTGGTCGATGATTTTGTTCGCGAAATCCGTAAAACGATCATCAGACAGGAGGAACGATGGCTGAGAACAATCAAAGGAAGAATGGCAATCAAAGCAATGACAAGAGATTAAACGCCATTCCGTCCAATTCTGAAGTGAGATTCTACGAGATCCGAGTCAAAGGCCAGCTGAATAGCCACTGGTCGGAGTGGTTAGAAGGTTTACAAGTGAAATTAGTTGAGAACGGAGAGATGATCCTGTTTGGGCCTGTTGTTGATCAGGCTGCTCTGATGGGTGTTTTAAACAAGATCAACCACCTGAACCTGACCTTGCTATCTGTAAATGAAGTCAAAACCAACAATTAGGAGAATACGAAAATGAATAACACCGGAACGCTGGATCGGAATTTCGACCGGAAGCAAGAATTGATTGAGCAGATCATGAAACTTCACCGCTGCGCCGACTGTCCAATCCGCTGCCAGGCGGTGAAGAAACCGCACTCGCTCTTCGCTCGCATCCATCGCTGGCACCGCACCTGGTGGCCTGGCTGGAAGATTTACCTGGCAGAGCTCCGCTCGGGAAACGCTTGAGGACCTGCTCGTTAAGGAGGTAGTAGCATGGAAACACCGCTTCAGAGGGTTTCGCGGGTCAAAGTCCAAAATCACCACGCGGCTCTCATGAGGGGAATGATATGGGGATTGGGTGGCGGCCTCGTTGCCACGCTGTTCATGCATATTGTCCTCATGGCAACATTAACGGCTTCAGGGCTGCCGCCCACAACCTGCTTTTCAATCGTCGGGGACACGGCAGAGCGTTTCTTTTCGGTTCTAGGTCTCGCGATGGCTGGCGGTGTCCTTCCGGGAATAGCTACCCACTACCTGATCGGTCCGTTGGTCGGCGCCGTCTTCGGCACCGCCGTGGCTCAGATCGGCGCGCTTCGAGGCTGCTCTCTGAAGAGGGCCATCCTGCTTGCTGTCCTGTATGTAGAGATCCTGGCCCAGCCGATCCTCGCCACCACCCCCATCCTGTTGAAGATGACGGCAGCTGAGACGCTGCAGTGGTTCGGCGGATCCTTCGTGATGCACTTCATATTTGGTGTTGTTCTTGGTGTAGTTCTGAGCTATGGTCTGCGTTTGCCAGTCACAATAAACCGCAGATCATTTAGAACAAGACCTGGGTTAGATGACTCTCTCGAGGTAAGGAATAACTAGTACACCTGGGCTGAAATAGCCCAGAAGCATTGACTGATGGCTGAAACG
>CAZGIX010000351.1:0-3588 GCA_964525785.1 uncultured Anaerolineaceae bacterium | reverse complement strand
GGGTGAAGCCGCGCACCCGCATCAGCCCGTGCAGCACGCCGCTGCGCTCGTAGCGATAAACCGTGCCCCATTCGGCAAAGCGCAGCGGCAGGTCGCGGTAGGAGCGCGTGCGGCTCTTGTAGATCTGGATGTGGAAGGGGCAGTTCATCGGTTTGAGATAATACTGCTGCCCCTCGATGTCCAGCGGGGAGTACATGTTCTCCTTGTACCAGTCCAGGTGACCGCTGACCTCCCACAGGCGGGACTTGCCGATGTGCGGGGAGTAGACGAAATCGTAGCCGCCCTTCACGTGCTCCAGCCGGCAGTAGTCTTCAGCCAGCTTGCGCACCATGCCGCCCTTGGGGTGCCACAGGATCAGTCCCGCGCCGATGTCCTCGCTGACGCTGAACAGGTCCAGCTCCCTCCCCAGGCGGCGGTGATCACGCTTGCGGGCCTCCTCCAGCTTCCACAGGTAGTTCTCCAACTCGTCGGCGCTGCTCCAGGCGGTGCCGTAGATGCGCTGCAGCATGGGGCGCTTCTCGTCGCCGCGCCAGTACGCCCCGGCGACGTTGAGCAGCTTGATGGCATCCGGGTTGATCTGGCTGGTGTTGGCTACGTGCGGTCCCCTGCACAGGTCAACGAAATTGGCATGTCGGTAGATCGAGATCTCCGGTTTCTCTTCCAGCGGCTCGCCGTACTCATCGTAGCCGCCCTGCTCCAGCCCGTCGATCAGCTCCAGCTTGTAGGGCTGGTCGCGGAAGATCTGGCGCGCCTCTCCCGCCGAGACAACCACCTTCTCGAAGGGGTGCTGGCCCTTGACGATCTCGCGCATGTGCGCTTCGATACCCTCCAGGTCTTCGGGGGTCAGCGGGCGCGGCAGGTCGAAATCGTAGTAGAAACCATCCTCCACGGGCGGGCCGATCGTGTACTTGGCTTCCGGGAACATCTGGAGCACAGCCTGCGCCATGACGTGCGCCGTCGAGTGGCGCAGGCGGTACAGGAAGCTATCCTCGTATCTTGACTCGTTCTTTTCTGCCATATCATCCTCCTTAATCATAAAAAACAAAAAGCTCCCGCCCACTGGGGCGAGAGCCAGGCTCACGCGGTTCCACCCAGATTGACCGGCCCGAGCCAGCCAACTCTGAGACCAGGGTCATCACCCTGATCAACCGACCGGTAACGGGGTCAGCCGATCACCTTACTCAGCCCGCAGGCCTTTGGGGATCACGCTCGCGGGTGGTTTTGGCTCTCCAGGTTGCCGGATGCGACTCTCAGTCATCGGTCGCATCTCCCTGTCGGTCCGGAAGGGCTACTCGTCCCGGTCAGCGCATTTTCGTATCTGGTGGGCGGTGTTGAACAGGATCCGAACCGCCCGAATATCCTGGTATATCCCGAACCAGGGTGGCAAGATACTCAAATGGAACGTCCAAGTGGTATTCCACGATCTTGCCTTGGGCATTAACTATAATTCGTTTTGCCAAAATTCGCAATAGCGTTGTCTGATCTTTTAGATCCAACCTCTCGTCGCAGAAGTATCGCCGTTTGTCAATAGCTCGCCACCGGGATTAGTAGGGCTTTCACAAGAACCAGGTCCAAGTTGCAAGGCACTTGCGATCAGCCGTTGCTCCCTGCTGATTGGTATGAAAACGTGTAAGGCTGACTGCTGTTTCTGCCCTTAAGTGCCTTGCACCTGGCAGGTTATCTGAGTTGCCAGCCGGATTCTACTGATGAAGACAGCGCCTTAGCAGAAATCGATGCGTTGGCGCAGGTGAAGTTCTTCACCCCCGACAGCAATTGGACCTGGTATGCCAGTGAGTTCGATGGAGAAGATATCCTTTTTGGGTTTGTGTCAGGGATGGAGGTCGAGCTGGGTTATTTCTCGCTTAAAGAGTTGGAGGAGGTTAGGGGTCCGTTGGGCTTACCAATTGAGCGAGATTTGCATTTTGAGCCGAAGACGCTGAAGGAATTGCAGGAGATGCACGAGAGAGAACACAGAGACGAATAATACCCGAAGGAAATATCGGCATAAATGCATTTACTATCGGATAATCATCCGATTCTTTGACCCATGAGAATAGGATTATAAACTCTATGCAGCTTGCCTCTGCCTGGCTGTCATGTCGTAGAAGAAATCAGCCTGTTGAAAAAGTCAGCTGAGTAGGGGAATGGACTATCAACCTGAGCCATCCATAAATATAAAAAAGCTCAGTATAACCTTGTTTGATGAATCTTTTGATGTTTTGGCCCGTTGCTACCATCACACCTTCGATATTCACCTTCTTCAAACCCCGTAACCGAAACTGTCTCAACTGGTGAAACTGTTTCACTTCCCCGAATAAGGGTTCCGTCCAGAGCGACCGTTTGCGCATCGCTTTCTGATACGCCTCCGTCGCTTGGTAGGCTTTGACGCGGTCGAGCTCCTCTTTATAGAACGAGCGAAAGATATGCCGACCACTTTGGCTATTGGTACATTCCGACTTCACAGGGCAAGCATTACACACCGAGGCATCGGCTGCATAGACATTGACTTGCTCACTGTTACGACGGGAATATAACCGTAAGGGCTGGCCCTGTGGACAATTGTATTGATCATGCTCAGCATCGTACGGAAACCGCTTTGCTGGATAAAACTTCGTCCGATTACTGAAATCCATAGTTGGGAGATAAGCACGGATACCCATCTGTTCCAAGCCGATGATGTTAGGAACGGTCCCATATTTGGTGTCGCCCGTGTCATGCTGGGCTTCAACATGATCTGGGGAGCTTGGCACCTGCCCTACTACCTATTTTTCTTGAGCAGCGATTATCTGAGTAAATTCACTACCTTAGACTTGGCCGCGTATATTCCTCTGGTCATGGTGGTATATGTGGCTTGGGCCATCGTGTTCGGAAAGGTCTGGCTGCGCACCCGCGCCATCTAGCCGGCGCTGATTATGCATGCCGTAGAAGATGCCATGCTGCTCCAGCTATTTGAAGAGAACCTGATCCACATTGTCCCCGGAACTGACTGGTTGATCTCGCCTATCAACGGCATGCTGATGGTGCTCTTCTTCCTGGCCCTCGGCATATTGCTGCACCAGGCGCGCCAGCCAAAATAATCTGCCCATTCGAGGGGCTCATATCTGGTCTAGTTGGTAGTAGCATCCGGGAGAGGATCGGCTACACTAGACACCCAATGTAAGCCCTACGCCGCCTCTCCCGGATGTGACGATCAAGCTCTGCAGAAACAGATCCCTGCGCTACAGTTGCGACAGCTTTCACACGAATTTTGCACAAATGGACGTGATAGCCCCATTCAACCCCCCGCTGATGCATTACACACATGAGGGGCCGTGCATGGTGTTCGAGCCCGACAGACGAAGTCTGCTTAGCGTCCACCAGATCGGACTATGTAGCACAGAATACCCCACCCGTCCTGCATGTGGGGGTATTCTGTGCTATTTCCCTAGGAATGGCGACCGCGGCGCGAGGGGAATGTCTGGTGAGAAGCGAATGACAGTGAACCAATAGGCTTATATCATGTTTTTGTCAATCTTGTGGACGGATATTCACATTGCAATACGGGCAGGTTGCACTGGACGTACCGGTCCAATTTACATTTTGCACATT
>CAZGIX010000350.1:0-3617 GCA_964525785.1 uncultured Anaerolineaceae bacterium | reverse complement strand
TTTTGCGATTTTGACAATGTTAATGTTCAACAGGCTTTATGCCTGAGCAGTTACATTTTTTTTTACCCTTGACTCTGACGTTGCGTCATAGTGTAGACTCTGCATCATGGAGATGAGCATGAAAGCCTACACCGTCCACCAGCTAGCTTCCTTAGCAGGGGTGAGCGTCCGGACGCTCCACCACTACGACCAGATCGGGCTGCTCAAGCCGGGCGCTCGCAGCGCAGCGGGCTACCGGCAGTATGGAGAGCAGGACCTGCTGCGCCTGCAGCAGGTCCTGTTCTTCAAGGAGCTGGATTTCCCCCTGAGCAGTATCCAGGAGATCCTGGACCAGCCCGGTTTTGACCAGGTGGCGGCCCTGCGGGATCACCGCCGCATGCTCGAAGGGCGTGCCGAGAGGCTGTCGCAGCTCATCCGCACCATCGATAAGACCATCACACACTTAACGGAGGATAAAATGGAGCTAAGCGACGCAGAGCTATACGAAGGCTTCTCACAGGAGCAGATGGAGCGCTACCAGCGCGAGGCGCGTGAGAAGTGGGGCGCACAGCCGGTAGAGGAGAGCGAGGTAAAGCTTAAGAAAATGTCGAAGCAGCAGTGGCAGGCGCTCAAACAGGAAGGCGATGATATCACCCGCCAGCTTGCCGCCCTGGCTGACCGCCATCCCGGCGACCCCGAGGTGCAGGCTGCCATCGCCCGCCACCACGCCATGCTGATGAACTTCTACCCGGCATCCGTGGAGCACTACCGCACGGCCGAATTCTACCGCGGCCTGGGACAGCTTTACACCGACCACCCCGAGTTCCGCGCTTTCTACGAGCGCTACCGGCCGAACATGGCAGATTTCATGCGCACCGCCATGGAGTATTACAGCGACCACACGCTGGCGAAGTAGAACTAATGATCCGCATCAGCCACGCCACACCGGCGGATAACCAGCTCCTGGCTGAGATCGGCGCTGAGACCTTTTACGACAGCTTTGCCGCCGAAAACACGCCCGAAGATATGGCTGCCTACCTGGCGACATCCTTCAACCCGGGACAACAGGCAAACGAGCTGGCAGATCCTGCTTCCATGTTCCTGATTGCGGAGCACGACGGTGAGCCGGTCGGCTATGCCCACCTGAAGATGGGAAAGGCGCCAGCCTGCATCAAGGCAGGCAAACCGGCTGAGATCGCCCGCTTTTACGCCCGCAGAGCCTGGATCGGCAAGGGCATCGGAAGCCGGCTGATGCAGGCCTGCCTGCACGAAGCCATTGGGGCAGGCTGCGATGTTATCTGGTTAGATGTCTGGGAGCGCAACCCGCGCGCCATCGCCTTCTACCAACGCTGGGGTTTTGTCGAGGTGGGAACGCAGACCTTCCTGCTCGGTTTCGACCTGCAGCATGACCTGGTCATGGCCAGGGCAGTCAGCCAGTAAGCCCAAATGACCATCTCATTTTTTAAGGCATGTGCGTGTCGTGAGGCAGAGCATTATCCTCGACCGGCGACTGGCCCTTTCGCTCCAGCAGACTGTTCATCAGGTCGATCTCAAGCGTCTGGGCGTCGAGCATCGAATGCGCCAGGGCGTGCACTTCCGGGCGGTGCGCCAGCTCCAGGGCTGCCCGCGCCATGTCCACCCCGCTAAGGTGGTGAGTGATCATCAGCTGCAAAAAGAGGATATCTGCCGGCTCGCTTTCTAGCCCGCGCAGTTGATTGAGCTGCTCGGGTGAGGCCATGCCCGGCATCAGGCCGGAGACCGGCATCCCCATCCACTCCATTGCCGGCCCTGCGCTGGCGAGCGGGTATCCCCACGTGTTCAGCCAGCCCTGCATCTGCCCAATCTGCGCCTGCTGGGTCAGCAAGATGTCCAAAGCCAGCTGGCGGATCTCCGGATCGGAAGAGCGCTCACGGATCAGCGTTGCCATATCGACCGCCTGAGCATGGTGGGTGATCATATCCCGCGCAAATCCTGCTTCAGCAGAATTGCTCCCCGGTCCGGATGCCTGGCACAGGCCGAACCAATACGCAAGCACAGCGGCGGCAAGGACAAGCAATAGCCAAGCCAGACGCTCCCACAGCATAGGAGCAATCCCCGAGCTGGAGTCGCTCTGCGGCTCAACTTCCTCTTCAAGGATCGATTCGTCCAACATGACTGCGCCTAGCTGGGCTGACCGGTGCCGCCGGTGCACGGTGCACCCGGCTCGGGGCCGCGTGGATTTTGCTCGTACGCTTGTATAAATTCTGCCAGGCGAGGATCATCCGCCCGGTTGAGCTTGAGCTGGTAGCCCCACGCTGATGCCACGATGGGGCTAGGCAGATCCGGATAGGGGCTCAACAGGCGAAAACCGCTCTGCCGGGTGAGAGCCTGCAGCTGCTCCAGCTCATCCACAGGCAGGTCCGGCTGGTAGGTGATCCAGACCACGCCGTGCTCCAGCGAATGGACAGCGTGTTCATCCTCGATGGGTGAGGTATACACCCCGCAGTTCTGCCAGACCGAGTCGTGCGGTCCGCCCACCGGCGGGTTCTGGGCGTAATTCACCGGTTCAGACGTGTGGCTGCGGTCCAGGTTGGTGAAGGACTGGACGCCCTCAATGGGACCGGTTCCACCCCTGGAGTTATTATTAACCAGGATGAACACCAGGATAAGCAAACCTACCAGACCACCGGCAACGATGATGATCCCCGAATTATTCTTCCGGTAGCGGCTGCGGCTCTTAGGATAGCGTTTGGCCTTGCCTTTGGCGGGTGAAGATTTGCTGGATGTCGTCGTCATAGGTTTCGTTGCCCTCCCAGGCTTATGTTTTGATATCGAGATTTTATACCATATTCATCCTGTTCCGGGTATAGAAAATAGGCAAATTTGCACCCAGCCCTAAGCACCTGTTAATAAATCTCTCCGCTAATCAATCGCAGCCACCCAACAGCGCCTGGGTGATATGCTATACTGTTGTCAGAATCGGACGCACTGAAATGTTGTGGATTTGGGTGGTGTGGCTTGAGCGGCTTTGCCGCTCAAGCCACACCACCCGGTAATTCCACAACAACTTTTTAGTGCATCCTCAGAATCCAATCCGCAGCTCTGCAAGATTTTCGAATCAGCCAGTCCTCAATGCGTCCAGGAAAAGTTCGCGCCATCGCCATCTGTGTCTTCCGCCGCGAGAGCAATATTTTCGTGTTCGAGGGTCACGATTCGATCAAAGGGGAGACTTTCTACCGCCCGTTGGGCGGCACGATCGAGTTCGGCGAGCACAGTGCCCAGACTGTCATTCGCGAGATAAGCGAAGAGATCGGCGTCGAGATAGCGAACCTGCGCTACCTTGCCACGCTGGAAAGCATTTTCGTACACGAAGGTAAACACGGGCACGAGATCGTGCTCGTATATGAGGCCGATTTCACCGAGCCCTCCATGTATGACCGCGAGGAGGTGATCGGTTACGAGGATGACGGCAAGCGCTTCAAGGCGCTGTGGGTGCCGCTTGACGACTTCGCCAACGGCCGGCACCCTCTTTACCCGAGCGGGCTGCTGGCGCTATTGCAGGCGGACTGAGGCCTGGGATCATAAACCATGTTGACCTCGCCCGGCGGAGAGTGGCTAAAATCTGGGCCAAATATGCTAAAATCCCAGGATGATTGAAT
>CAZGIX010000349.1:0-3618 GCA_964525785.1 uncultured Anaerolineaceae bacterium | reverse complement strand
TTGAGAATTGGCGCAGGTGTGATTCCTGGTTGTCCTGGTCGGCCACCCAAAATATAACCTTCGCCGGCGGTTTGGCTGTGGTCTGGCGAAGGATCCACTCCGCCAGGAGGCGTGTTTTCCCGACTCTTCTGCGGCCGTACAAAACCAGGAACTGGGCTTTTTCGCTTTGCCACAACCGGTCCAGCAAGGTCAGCTCACTCGAGCGCCCGATGAACTTTGTTTCCACAACGCACCTCATTCACGAATTCTTATAATAATCCTGATTATAATAATCATCTTGTAAAACAGCAAGGCTTCCATCACTTGTCAGGCTCATCTTTGGAGGTGGGCGGATAGCCTGTGGACATCCGCCTGGCGGTCACACTGGACCGCTCCAGTACCCAGGCGATGTCCTGCGGTATAATAAATCCGAAAATCTGAATTTCCTAAAAGGAGACTATCGGAATGACAATGACCATCCAAATCCGTAAGAAGGGCAGCCTCACATTGCCCGTGGAAGTGCGCAATAAGTATGGCCTGGAAGAGGGGGACGTTTTCACATTAATTGACCTGGGCGATGGTTCCTTGCTGATCACGCCGCGTTTTTTGCAGGTGAACCGGCTGGGCGACCGGGTAGCAGAAATCCTGAATGAAGAAGGCGTAACCCTGGATGATTTGCTGACTTCACTGGACGAAGAGCGCGAGAGCTACTACCGGGAACACTATGCCGAAAGTTAACGTTTTTCTGGACAGCAGCGCCTTGATCGCCGTCATCGTTTCAGCTCAAGGGGCAGCGCGGGCTTTGCTGCTGCTCGGCGAAGACGAGAAAATCCACCTCACAGTTTCCGAGCAAGTGATCGCGGAGGTCGAGCGCAACCTGGCGCGTAAAGCGCCCAGGGCTTTGCCTTTCGGGCGTGAGACCATTAAAAGCGCCAGGATCCGCGTTCGCCGAAACCCGTCCGCTGCGGAGGTGGCGCAATATCTGGATTGGATCGACCATCCTGCAGATGTATCTATCCTGGTCGCCGCCAGGGCAGCCAGGGTCGACTTCCTGGCCACGCTCAACAGGCGCCATTTTTTGGAGAATCCCAATGTAGCCAGCCGCAGCGGGCTGCGCATCGGCACGCCGGGCGATGTGCTGGCCTGGGTGCGCCAGCGCCTGTCCCAGGAATTTGAGTGAAACCATGGCATCGGTTATACTTAAGCGACATTACTGATGCAAGAGGTGTTCGTATGTTAAGTGCGGAAACGCGATATAAGCATATCGTATTAGTCGATAAAAAAGTCCCGGTCATCCTTGGGACTAACATGAAAGTCGTCGAACTCGTCCTGGACAGGGTAGCTTACGGCTGGAGTCCGGAGGAGCTTCACTTTCAGCATCCTGAGCTGACTCTCGGACAGATCCATTCTGCATTAGCTTATTACTGGGATCATCAAGACGAGCTCGATCGAGATATCGAAGAGCGGCTCGAATCCATAAATCAAATACAGAAAACTCGAGAAACATCGGCGATTAAAACTAAGCTGAAGGAGAAGGGTTTGTTGTAATGACGATCGGGCTTTATATGGATCATCATGTGCCTCGCGCCATTACGACTGGGCTTCGCCTGCGAGGTGTTGATGTGATCACAGCTTACGAGGATGGTGCTCATGAACTCGATGATCCAGCATTGCTTGACCGGGCCAACGAACTTGGAAGAACGCTATTCACGCGCGATGATGATCTATTGAAAGAGGCAGCCAGACGTCAGGAGGAGAACAGGACTTTTCCTGGCGTTATTTTTGCCCACCAGCTAACAGTCTCGATTGGAACGTGCATAAACGATCTAGAAATATTGGCAAAAGCAGCCGAGCCTGAAGATGTAGTTGGAGAAGTGATCTTTCTGCCTTTACGAGCTTGAAAACGCAAGAATCGTTAAGGCAATCTTCCAACAATCCAGTGACCAACGGGCGCTCTCCCTCTAGAGAAGGAGTTTCTTGCCACGAATATGGTTATCATAATACATCTTATGATAACCTGTCATACCGCAAAACGACCTTAGCTTTAACGTCATCCGCGCGATTGCCCAACGGGACAATCACCCAGCTCAAGGTCTGGACATAGCGCTACTAGTGGCATGAGGCCATCCATCGGCTCGTAGACGGATGTCTCCCAATGCCTGGCGCACAGCAGCTCACAAATCTTGAAACGATCACAGAACATCTACCTGCCCAAACAGCGAACTTACGCCAGGCGGGGTTTCTCGCTTAACCACACACATATTGACTACATTTCTCTAGACTTCATATAGCCTCCCCCGCATCTCCATGGACTTAAATATCTCCTGGGGCAAGCAGTAACATCACTCTTAACCGGCCCGACGATGTTATAATCTACTTAATAATTAACAGGATAATATATTTGCTCAGGAGCTAAGACATGATTCTCAAACCCTTCGTCGGTCGGCAGAAAGAACTCGAAACGATCCAACACTTGTGGGATGAACAAGCCGCCCGCATGATGGTTCTGTACGGAAGGCGGCGGGTGGGCAAGAGCCGCTTGTTGAAACACTGGATCCAGGGGACCGGCCAGCACGTGGTCTACTGGCAGGCAGAGCTGGATACACAGGAGGCACATTTGAGGGAATTCTCCCAGGCGCTATTCAACCTTGCCAGCCCGGGGTTCCCCGCCCCAGCCGACTTTACGTATGCCAACTGGGAACAGGTTTTTGCCCAGATCGGGATGATGGCCCAGCGTGAACGCCTGGGCGTGATCGTCGATGAATTTACCTTTCTTGTTGCATCGGACCCCTCCATTCCTGGAAAACTCCAGCGCGCATGGGACCAATCTCTGGAGAATGCCAACCTGTTCTTGTGTCTTTCCGGGTCACATTTGGGAATGATGCAGCGCGAGTTCCTTTCGGACCGCGCCCCTCTGTTCGGGCGCGCCTCGGCAAAGCTTCATCTGATGCCGCTTTCTTTCGGGTTGACCGGTCGGTATTTCCCCGATTACTCTGCCGAGGATCGGATGACCCTCTATACGCTTTTCGGTGGCATCCCCTTCTATTGGGAGCAAATCGATCCGGCTCTCTCCATCGATGAAAACTTGCGCCGCAAGGTATTCACCCCCTCCAGTCTGCTTGACGCAGAGGCCCAACTCCTGCTTTCGGATTATGTAAAGGAACTAAAAAACTATGTGGGCATCTTGAAAGCCATTGGACAGGGCAATAACACGCTTAACGACATCTCGAAAACTACCGGGATCCCCGCCACCCAGCTTCCTGCATATTTAAACATACTATCTGACGCCGGCTACGTGGCCCGCTTTGAACCCATCATTTCCCTCGCCCGCAGCACACGCGTTGGGCGCTACTACATTACTGATCCTTTTCTGCGCTTTTACTTCCGCTTTATCGCCGGGCGAGCGTCGCAACTTTCCCTTTTCGAGCCAGACCAGGCTCTGGCAGAGTATCATCGCCACATGCCCGACTTTATCGGCACGCACACCTGGGAGGAAATCTGCCGAGAATGGGTGCTGCGCGCCTCAAATCGAGGGGCTCTTCCCCTTTACCCCGACGACGTGCAAAGCGCCTGGGCAAAGGATGTGAATATTGACGTGGTTGGGGTTAACTATATGCGGCGCCACATGATCCTGGGCGA
>CAZGIX010000348.1:0-3629 GCA_964525785.1 uncultured Anaerolineaceae bacterium | reverse complement strand
AAAGCGGCAGCAGGGTATCATAATTTGAGATATCCGGTAAAATATACGCTCTTATTTGATCGAATATCGTTTTGCGTGGTGGGCGCAGCATCCGGTAAAATCGACAGTGTATCTTTTATCAGGAATTTCATGCATAACCAGGCAAGCCAGAATGTCATTTTGAACGAAGTGAGAAATCCCCGGGGCGATAGCAATCTTACCCCTGCCGGCAGGTAACCAAGAGCAAGGCCTCAGGGATTCCTCGACCCTGCAAAGAGCGCAGGGTTTCGGAATGACATGCATGCGTACGGACCAACGTTTGGAATTTCCTGAACGAAGGATACACTACCGTAAAATCTCAAGGCTATGTGGTCTTTCTGGCTGCGCCCCTACAACTTATTTGGCGGTAGATTTACATGCTTTTGACACTGATCGTGCTGTCGCTGCTGTACGCCTTTTTGAACGGATACCGGGATTCATCTAGCATCCTGGCCGGTGTGATCGCCTCGCGCGCCATGCACCCCCGCCTGGCGCTGGCGCTCTCAGCGTTGGCAGAGTTCATTGCGCCCCTGATCTTCGGCGCGGCGGTAGCGCGCGTCCTGGCAACCGGCCTGTTTGACCCGGCGGCGATTAGCTTGAAGACCATCGTGGTGGCTCTGGTCTCGGCCCTGATCTGGACGCTGGTCGCCTGGCGCTGGGGCATCCCTTCGTCATCCACGCACGCCCTGCTGGGCGGGCTGCTGGGAGCGGCCTGGCTGATCAACGGGTGGGATGCCATCCAGCCGGAAGGGCTGCTGCGCGTGGTGCTGCCGCTATTTCTGGCGCCGCTGGTGGGGCTGGCGGTGGGCTACCTGACGATGGTGCTGCTCCTGGCCCTTTTCAGGCGGGCCACCCCACGCGTCAACACGTTGTTCCGGCGCCTGCAGATATTCACCATGCTGGGGCTGGCGATGGCGCACAGCTCCAACGATGCCCAGAAATCGATCGGCATGATCGTCCTGGGGTTCATGCTGGCTGGAAAGCTGGATACGTTTCAGGCACCGCCGGGGGTGGTGATCCTGTGCGCGGCGGCCATCGCTCTGGGGGCCTCGCGCGGCGATTGGCGCCTTATCCGCACCCTGGGCGGCAAGATCTACCGCATCCGCCCGGTCAATGCCCTGGCCTCGCAGGCAGCTTCGGCGGGCATCGTGCTGGGGGCGGCTTCCCTGGGGGCGCCGGTGAGCACTTCTCAGGTGATCAGTATGAGCTTGATGGGTTCAGGAGCTGCAGAGCGGGTGAACAAAGTACGCTGGCAGGTGGGGGTCGAGATGCTGCTCACCTGGGGCCTGACCATTCCGGTCACCATTGGCATCTCCGCCGCCATATCCTGGACCAGCGCAGGAGCACAGCGCGCAGTTGTTTTGGCGAATCAGTTCATACTGTGGATAGCGTCAGCCAAATAAAGCCGGGCGGGGTTAAACCAGCGGGCCAAATTTCGCCAGCAGGCGGTCTTTAGGCTGGTAGCCGCTGACCCGCTGGCTAGGCTGGCCCTGGTTGAAAAGCATCAGCGTCGGCACGCCCATCACCTGGTACTGCACCGCCAGGTTGGGGTTCTCATCCACATCCAGCTTGACCACCTTGACCCTGCCCTCCCAATCCTGGGCGAGCTGCACCACCACCGGGTCGAGCATCCTGCACGGCCCGCACCAGACGGCGGTGAAATCCACCAGCACGGGCACGATCGACCCGAGCACTTCTTCTTGAAAGTTGTCTTCGTTCACATGTTCCAGTTCAGCCATAAAGGATCTCCCGTGGAAAGGCACCGCGCATTATCATGGTCATAGAAGCGTGTCGCCTCTAATTATAATCTGCGTAAACTTGTCAGGGGCTGCATCGTCGCAAAGAACGCTGCTATGAAACCCCTGGGCCGTCAAACAGGGTTTTCATAAGGTCGAAACCCCTGTGTTTCCCCACCCCCTGGCCCCCGCCCTGGGGCGGGGGAAGGAGATATTCTTGGGTGTTTGCAGGCGGCGAAGCCGCCTGCAAACACCCAAAATCTCTTTCTTGTGAAAGACGTGGGGCGGTCAAAGCCGCGGCGTTGACGCCGGGATGTTCGCGTGATAGAATGCACAACGCTGGACCGGTTGCACCTTTTTAGGGCGTGTAGCTCAATGGCAGAGCAGTGGCCTTTTAAGCCATTGGTTGAAGGTTCGAGTCCTTCCACGCTCATAGATTAGATGAAAAACGGGGCAAAAAGTTGCACTTTTGCCTCGGCTTCTTCGATCAAGACCTGCCAACAGGCAGGTTTTTGTGTTTAATCACCCACTCTGGGCCGCACGGTAGCACCTCACTAAAATGCTAAATGACTGAGGATGCCAATAATACAAATCACGATTATAATAATCACGATTTGTATTAAGGAGGGAACATGTTTATCGATCGAAAAACCGAGCTTGGTCAATTAAACAAACTGTATTCATCAAAACAAGCAGTTCTATTCATTTTGTATGGCCGCCGTCGCGTTGGTAAGACTGAACTACTGCGTGCTTTCTGTGCAGAGAAACCATATATATTCTTCATTGCCACCCTCAGTGCAGATAGCGAGCAGCTGGCTTCATTCTCTCAACAAATTTGGGGCTACGACCATTCCGAAATACCAGTTGGTTTTTCCTTTCCTTCTTGGGAAGCCGCCTTTCGCGCTCTGGCGGACCTGCCTGACCGGCCTGTAGTTGTGCTGGATGAGTTTACTTACCTGATGAGTGGGAATAAAGCCATCCTTTCTATTCTTCAAAAAGTGTGGGACGAACGATTACGAAGCTCTCAGGTTATGATCGTTCTATGTGGGTCATACATTGGCATGATGGAAACCGAGGTGTTAGGATACAATGCCCCTCTCTATGGGCGTCGAACTGGAAGTGTGTTACTGCAGACCCTAGATCTTCAATCTTCAGCCTTATTCTACCCTTCGTATTCCCCCGAAGAGCAATTCTTAGCCTGGGCAGTGGTTGGTGGTATGCCGTACTACCTAACAACCTTCTCGGACCAGCAAAAGCTACTGTCTAACATACGGATACATATCCTAGATGCTCATTCGGGCTCATTGTATAGCGAGCCGCGCTTATTATTGATGGAAGAGCTTCGAGAACCACGCAATTATTTTTCCCTACTGCGCGCCATTGCCCAAGGGAACACCCGGCTTAATGAGATTGCCCAGGCTTCTGGCGTCGGTTCGCCATCTATTGTTGCCCGCTATCTTGATATCCTGCAGCAGATGCGGTTAATAACACGCAGAGTGCCAGCTACAGAAAGCCAGCCTGAGAAGAGCAAGCGTGGCATATATCAAATTAATGATCACTTCCTACGCTTTTGGTTCCGTTATGTACATCCCAATCAGGGTTCGCTTGAGTTGGGACTTGCTGATTCTGTCTTAACCCAACGCGTGCAACCAGATCTGGATCATTTTGCTGCAATAGCGTTTGAGGAAGCTGCGCGAGAATTCATCGCTGCCAAAGCGCGGGAGGGAAAATTGCCTTTTCTGCCCGAGAGGGTCGGTAGCTGGTGGAGTCGCATTGGAGAACTAGATGTCCTAGCGATCAGCTCATCAGAGCGCTCCGCATTGGTCGGGGAATGCAAATGGTCAGTTAACCCTGTGGGGATGAACATCCTGGAGG
>CAZGIX010000347.1:0-3633 GCA_964525785.1 uncultured Anaerolineaceae bacterium | reverse complement strand
TAGGATCTATCAGAAAATTGTGGGTATCGGGTAGTGCGCGCGGGCAAAGCTCGCACACACTACCTGAGCTTCCCGATTTTCTTAGGACAATACAATTATAGGGGAAAAACCGTGATTGGCAAGCGATTTTTGAGGCAAATTTTCCATCCCCAAAAGTAAAACGAAATTCTCGCCGCTTTCGTCTGCGTCTGTGCGATATTATTCTCCGCTCATGCAAATCCTGGCTGTTCGAGCATTGGTCAGGCGGACCAGGTCTGATGGATTCAGCTGGATGTTCAAACCACGCTGTCCCCCGGAGATATATATCTCAGAAAGGGCATTGGCGCTCTCATCCAGCACGGTCTGGAAGCCATGCTGGGTTAACGCCAGGGGTGAGATGCCCCCGGCTTGCAGGCCGGTGAGCCTTTCGGCTTCCCGCTCGCTAGGTAGATGCACTTTCTTCTCTCCGACTGCTTTAGCCAGAAGCTTTAGATTTACCTCCTGGTCGCCGGGCACGACCGCCAGGATCGATTTACCGCCTCCCTCGCGGGAGACGACGATCGTCTTGAACACCTGGGATGGAGCGACGCCCAGGTAGCTGGCGGCCTCCAGAGCTCCGAGCTTTTCAGGTGGCAGCTCGTGCGCCGTGTAAGCCACCTTGCGAGAATCCAGCAGTCGTGTGACGTTGTTCGGTTTGACCATCCAGAATCCTCAAAATCGATTTTCACAATGCAGAATCAGCTGACCGGCAGTTTCAGGGTGAAGACTGCCCCACCCTGCGGGTGATTGGCAGCGGTCAGCGTTCCGCCGTGCGCCTCTGATAGCTGGCGCGCGATCGTCAGGCCCAATCCGGTGCCGCCCTCGGACCGGCTGCGGGATTTATCGGCCCGATAGAAGCGTTGAAAGACGCTTTCCAGGGCATCTGGCGGTATACCCGGTCCGCTATCGCGTATGTCGATAATCGCCTGCTGCACCTGCAGACCCAGGCTGACGGTAACCTGTCCGCCATCCGGTGTGTGGCGCAGGGCGTTGCTGAGCAAATTACTCAGGATTTGGTCGATGCGCTGGGGATCGATGAGCAGTTTGGGCAGCAGGACACCTTGGAGGAAATTCAGCTTAATCTGGCGTGCATTAGCCTGGGATTGGGATCGTTCGACGACGTGGGAGATTAATTCACTCAGATCGGTCGCTTCGCGCCGCAGGTCAAGCATGCCGGAATCAGCCAGCGCCAGGGTGCGCAGGTCGTCCACCAGGCGAGTTAAAAGCTGGTTCTGCTCCAGGATTGGGTCCAGGTTCTGGGGCGTGAGCGGGTAGACTCCATCCTGCAGGGCTTCTAAATTGGCGCGCTGGACTGCCAGCGGATTGCGCAGCTCATGGGCGATATCGGCGGTCATCGAGCGCCGGTTTTCTTCCGCCTTTTGGAGTTCATACGCCATCTGGTTGAAAGCTGTACCCAGGGATGCCAGCTCGTCGGAGCCGCGCACAGGGACGCGATGGGACAAATCGCCGCTCGCCAGCGATGTGGCTGCCTGGGTTAGCTCGCGTACCGGGCGCATCAGCTGATATGCCAATACTAAGGCGAGCACCAAGGATGACCCAATGGCAATCAGTCCGGCGTATAAAGCCGCCCGGCTGATCCGGCTGGCTAAAAAGCTTTCGTCGGTAGTTGAGAGTCCAATCCCGCCTTCTGCGAGCAGATAGCCAACCGTCTTCCCGCCAACTTCTAGTGAGATCGCCTCAGCCAGTTCGCTGCGATCCAGGCTTCCTGTTGGATTTGCCTCGCTGCTGTCGGCGACCAGTGCGCCTTGGGCATCAGCAACGCGCAGGCGCTGGTTCATGGAAGCACCCTGGGCGCCCATCATCCCGCCTGCGTTTTGACCGTGCATCTGGCCGCGTCCCATACCACCACCCATCAACAGGGTGCCAACGTCGGTCCATGAACCGTTGGAGGCGTAATAGGTCCGCAGGGAGTCAACCAGCTCGTCCACGTCGGTCATGCTACCACGCAGCATGAAGGCGCGCACCTCCCGCAGGGCACCCTGGCGGACGATCAGGACAACGCTGACTACCGAGATTAATACAATTAATAAGAAGGATAAGATCAGGCGCAGTCGCATAATAGGCTTTCTAATCAGCGTGTAAAGCGGTAGCCGATCCCGAATACTGTCTCGATATAGCGGGGATTCCTGGGATCGATTTCGAGCTTGGCGCGCAGGTTCTTGATGTGGGCGTCGACTGTGCGCTCGTAGCCCTCGTATGTTGAACCCTGGCTGGCTTCTAAAAGCTGCAGCCGTGTAAATGCCATCCCCGGCTGTGCAGCCAGAGCTGCCAGCAGGTTGAACTCGGTAGGCGTTAGATCCAGGGCTTCATTGTCCCGCCAAACCATATGCGCCCCTAAATCGATCTTCAGGTCCTGGACGTGTAAAACCGAAGCCTGCACGGGAGCTGCTTCGGAGCGCCTCAGGAGCGCCCGGACACGAGCCACAACCAGGCGAGGCGAGAAAGGCTTGGTGATATAGTCATCGGCGCCCAGCTCGAGCCCAACCAGCTGGTCGGATTCCTCTACACGAGCGGTCAGCATGATGATAGGCGTGTACATTTTACGGCGAATGGCTCGAGCAACATCCAGACCATCCATTCCAGGCAGGTTTAAATCCAGGATTACCAGATCGGGACGTTTGTGCTCCCAGGTGGATAAGCCCGTATCGCCTCTGGAAGCAGTGAACACAGTGAAGCCGGCTTGCTCCAGGTAGGAGCGCAGGACTTTGACCAATTCAGCTTCGTCTTCTATAATCAATATGGCGGGCATTGATCCATTCTTCCATTTTCTAACGATCGCCTGAAATCATTATAACGGAAAAGCGGGCAGCGATATTCACTGCCCACTTCTCTTGATTTCGGCTACAGTCTGTTTATCAGTTCCAGCGCCAGCCGGATCCGCGTTGATTGTTTGCGCCGTCATGCATCGGGCAGTTCCCCGGTCCAAAGCCGTTTTCCTGCATCTGCTGCATGCGCTGGAGCATCCCATCCGCTTGAGCCTGGGTGATGGCTCCGTCAGCCACTGCCTGGTTGAGGGCCGTGGTGCGGGTTTCCAGCATCAGCTCAGCGAACTGCTCGTCTGTCAGCCCCTGCGATTCGGCTACATCCCACATCGTCTCACCTGCATCAAGGCGGGCCTGCAGATCTTCCGTGGAGAGATCCAAGGCGTCTGCCATGGCAGCCACCATGTATTCATGCAGCGGTCCGTAGGCCTGTCCGCCTCGTTGTCCGTTCCAACGACCGCCCATCATCCCACCTGCCCCCATCATCCCTCTTCCAAATCCGTACGGGCGAGTGCCTTCTGCGGGTTGTCCCAAGCTATTCGCACAGCCGTATGGACATACCGGGGTCGTGGGCTGATCCGTTTGGGCGAAGGCATATCCAGCGATAAGCAGGGAGGCAAGTATTACAAACAAGACTGCAAATATTAAGGTCGGTTTTTTCATGTTAGCTAATCTCCTTTAATCAGGTAACGTTATTTTCTATTCTCCAGTTTAACCCACAGTTATGAAGAATTTGTGAAGACCAGGTGGAGATCGTGTGAAAACTTGTAGTTTACAGCTCCGCATACAGCCTATCAATTTCCAAAGGTATGACGGGTAACTGAGACTTTAT
>CAZGIX010000346.1:0-3635 GCA_964525785.1 uncultured Anaerolineaceae bacterium | reverse complement strand
CGGAGTGATTAGATTATATGTGATATTACGTTCGTTGTCAATTTACTGTCTGACCTATCAACTGATCAACAATAGCGGCGTCCACAAATGATTGACTGCCATCGACTTGTGAGATAAAATATTATTAGGATATTAATATCTGTTTTATCCACTTACCTTGATTTAGCGCGTCAGCGTGTCTTGGGCCATTCCGAAAACTGACATAGCAGCGACGAATTCCTATCGAGTAAACGACCCTTTGCCCAGACGGCAATTTATAGGAACTAATGAGCCAACGGTAATGTTAGGAGGCGACTAGTATGTACACTTTATTACACTCGGTTCCATTGAAACAACTCTTGATCGAGCAAGTTCCGGTAATTCTTGTTTCGATGCTCATTGCGGAATTGTTCTATAAATTTCACAGCTTTACCTTAGAAACTATCGCATTCCTGGGGACGTGGTATGTCCTCGACGCCCTATACCGTATGGCGTCGCGCAGGCTGGCAAAGAAGCGCAATCCATCGGGTCAGTGAAAAGGGATATCAGCGATGTCAGCCTGGATTACTAAGGTGCTGCCGGTCCTCTTGCAAGAGCTCATCATCAGCCTGTTGCGTTTGGTATTGTTTCTGATCGTGTGGCTCATCCGGATTTTTGTCCGGTTGTGGGAAATCATCAAATCTCTGCTGCACACCGGCAACCTGTTCCCCGAAGAAACCGAAGAGGACTGCGGCGAGATCCCCGACCCTTTCATCCGGCGCCCTGATCCTTGCATCTACAGCCAAACCTATCTGATGGCCCAAGGTTTGCCGGTCACCTGGGACAACCCGGATATCTGGGTTGCGCCGGCAGCAAATCCAGGCGCAATCGAGCCAGATTCATTCCATCTCAAGGACGATACCGATTACATTGTCTCGGTACAGGTGCACAACGCCTCCACCGACCCGGCGATCGGCGTCAAAGTCCGGCTGGTTTATCGCCCCTGGAGTTTCAACTCCCCAGACTTAACGCCGGTAGAGACCGATGCGAGCGGCAACGAGGTGTTCCGTTTCGTGGATATCGGCGGGATGGGTGCAGCCATCACGCAGTTCGCATGGCACACTCCAAAATTGCAGCCGGGTGAAAGTGCGCACTTCTGCCTTCAAGCGCATGTGTCGCACCCCATGGATACGAACCTGGGCAACAATATGGGGCAAGAAAATACCAACGTATTCAGCCAGAATCCAGGATTTGTATCTCCTGGAGAGATCGCTGATATCGAAGTCCCCCTGTTTAATTTGGCTCGTCGCGCCCAAACGGTAGCATTCCGTTGGGACGCCTACCAGATCAACACGGCAGATCAGGTGGAACTGCGGTTGAAGGTTGCGCATGGTACGCCGAATATGCCGCTCGGCGACCGCCTGGGTCACATCCTGCCGAGAGTGGAGTATCCAAAACCACCGCCTCCACCGCCTCCACCACCTCCACCGATCGAGATCACGGCTGCAGCCTCGCAGCCGCCGCCTCGGATCAGCGCGTTTGGGCGCCTGGTATTCGATTCCTCAAAATCAGCATTCCGGGCTACCAAAACGAAATACGAAGGTTTCGAATCACTCCAGCAGGTGATCTTAGGCCGGGATTACTCTCTTCCCGCAGGAATGACTGTCACGGTGCTTGAACCTGTACCGCTCATGGGGTTCCAGGAAGAGCGCAAGATGACCTTCCGGATCCAAGTGCCCCCCGACGCGCCACCTGATACTCGAATACCCGTCAACCTGGTCGCCCAGGATGAGGCGGGAGCACTGATCGGCGGCGTCTCCGTATTTTTCCACGTTAGGCCTTAGGAGCTGCTATGCCAAGAGACGTGCCTACCTATTCTGTTTGCGCCGGGCCGGGTGTAGCGCGCAGCCACCAACAGCTTGGCGGCTTAACCGGCTTCTTGGTGAATCTGTTCCTCCGGAACAAGCTGTTCACGGTGGGAGCATTTTTGGTGTTCTTGATCGGGCTGATTATCATCAACAGCCCTGTCACGTGGATTCCTTTTGTCGTTGCGCTGGAGCTTGCCCTGCTCGACTTCAAGCACTGGTACTATAACGAAAGGCTGCTTTGTATAAAGGAGCGCGACTGCGCCATCGGCACTGTTATATCTCCGCCTAGCGCGGGTTTCGATGGGGATATCAAGCTCAACCTGCTGCTTGCACCCTTTACCCAGCGTGATTTCGTGCAGACGCTCCTCGACCACATTACCACCAACGAGGCGATGCTGATAGACAACAACCGGTTCAACGACCCGCCGTTTCATACGTCCGCGCCGGCCTTACCGGTCGCCAACCAGCGCGAGAATGATTTTGGCATTTTAAAGGATTACATGAAGCGGCTCAGGAGTAAAGACCCGGATGATGGCGACGCGGAATCCTTTATGTCCAAGCAGATTTTGATCGGAGTGATGGATCGGCTGCTTGTCGACCCGAGCAAGAACTTTTACAACCGCTATTTCCGCAAAGACCCGCTGCATATCCCGACCGGCACCCCGCTCTCAGACGCCATTCCACAGGATTTCGACCCGACCGTGAATTGGTCTGGCGCCAATGCAGTCAGCGGAGTGATCCAATTCAACCCCTACTTCCAAAAGCACGAGGGGCTCAATCCGATGTTCCGCTACGACGGAGATCATCTGGTGCCTTACCTGCATTGTGAAGTCGAAGGGTACTACCTCGCCCTGCTGATTGACAATCTGGTCATCGCCCTTTGGGCATGGCTGATTGCCATGCTGATCTTTCTGGCCCTGGGACCTCTCGGAGCGGCATTGGCCCTGTTCATCGCTGCACTCCTCTTCTTCCTCAAATGGTTCTTTGACGAAGCGACTGGGAACGATGGGACGCCTCAACCGCCGGATGTCGATTGGGACGACCCGAATACTCCGGGCGGGGGAGAGAACCAGCGCGAGGGCGACGTAGTAGTCACTTACGGCAACTACATCATGGATACGGAGCACCATAACTTTTTCGAGATTCACCCGGTGCGCGCCTACTATATCGTCGCGCGCAATTCGCTGGGCACAGAACCGGTGCTGGTCAACAGTAACCTGGAGCAGGAGGAGTTCGGACACGAAAATTTCGATCCGGCTCAAATTACTGCACAGCGGGCGGACGAGATTTGCAATCTGATCACGCAAGGGGAAGAAGGCACGGCGGATGATGTGATCCTGCTGACCGCCCCAAGTGCACTCTCAATGGGGATGACCACTTTCTACGCCGGCGCGCAGCAAACCCTACGATAGCCAACCGGTGATTACTATATATTTACTGTCGGATTTTACTGCTAACAGCATTGGTTACAAGTTAAGGTATGGCACTATCTGTCAAGGCCGATCTAGGACGACGTTTTCGCCTGATAATGCCGAGCGAATCGGCTTCTTCCGCCAGAAATTAGACGGATCACTTGCTTTGCCCAGATGGTAGTCCATTGTGAAATGGTAAAGACCACGAAAAACCATCTCGATCGAAATCTCGCTGAACGGCCAGTGGAGCACTTCGGCGACCTGGTCGGTCAAGTCCACCAGGACGGCATACAACATTCAGGTTCCCCAGACTTGGACTTGCACCCCGTTTGTCGAGCCGACCCAGAAGTAGGCCTGCAACCGCAAATGGGACTAGATGCATCCAGAGCGAATAGCA
>CAZGIX010000345.1:2366-3655 GCA_964525785.1 uncultured Anaerolineaceae bacterium | reverse complement strand
ATATCGCTCGCCGCGCCCGCGGAGAAGTTCACAACAGTACACTTCGCAACACCCGTCTGACATTGGATGAAATCCGCCTGGAGCTCAACCGCGCCGAGATCCAGAGCGGTCAACTGGCCTCGCAGCTGAAATACGCCGAAACTGCGCTAATAGATGCCAAAATCGCTCTTCAAACCAACCAGGCTTTCATCCGGCAGGGCCAACTGCGCGAGAAACTTGCCGTGCTGGAAACCGAACTGGCCGGTCTGCGCCAGCGACAAACTGAAGCCGACCAGGCACTTACCAGGGAGCGCAATGACGCCAGGGAGCTGCGTGATTTGCTCTTGGAAGATAAGCAGGCCACACCGGTTGAACTCGAGGCTTTTCTGACTCCACATGCTTCAAGCGACCTGGCCCCAGGTTCAGGCGAGCTGGCTGAAAACATACTGCCTGCCATCCAGGCCTGCTACACCACCCTGGGGAATGATTACATTCGCCAGGCTGCTCTGCTCAGCGAACAAGTATCTCAACTAAGTATCGAAGCCTCCCGGCTGGAAGATGAAATCCGCAAACTGCGCACCGGCGACCGCGAAATCAGTTACGAAAGCGAAGCACCACAAGCCAGCCGCCTGCGCCGCCTGCTGCGCGCCGAGTTGGGACTTTCCAGCAGCGAAGTTGTTTTCCTCTGCACCGTGCTCAGCATTCCCGACCCTGAATGGCAAGATGCCGTTGAAGGCGTACTCGGCTCCAACCGCTTCACCATCCTGCTGTCCCCCAGCTGCTACAACGCCGCTATGCGTCTGTACCGGGAGCGCTGCCACCCGGATGGCCTGCACGGCGTCGCCCTGCTCGATTCCGAACGCATCCTTGCAAATAACAACACCCCGCCCAGCGGAAGCTGCTCATCCCTCTCCTGCGAAGTTGCCACCGACAACCCTGCCGCTCGCGCCCTGGTTGACCTGCTCCTCGGCCAGTATGTCAAGTGCAGCACCCTGGATGAGCTGCGCTCCCACCGCACTGCCATTACCCGCAGCTGTTTCGTGCGCCGCAATTATAGCGACAGCCACCTCAACCCTCAGGTGTATGGGCGTTGGTTCATTGGAGAACGAGCCACCCCGCGCCAGATTGAAAGCCGCCAAAAATGGCTGGAGGAGATCGCCGGCGAGATAGCGGCGCTTCACCAACGCGATGGCAGCATTCGCCGGCGAATAGCTCTGACAAACGATAAGATTCGCCCATTGGTTGACCTTGAACACGCCCTGACAGGCCTGGCTGCCCTGCCGGAATGCGAAGCCCAACATGCCGGGTTG
>CAZGIX010000345.1:0-2266 GCA_964525785.1 uncultured Anaerolineaceae bacterium | reverse complement strand
TGACAGTGAATTCCAGGCCGAGATTGAGAAAGAATACAGCCGCCGTCTGGACCGCCAACCCGTTGATGTGATTCTGCAGAATGCTGAGCGCTACGAAGGCGATTACCAGAGCGCCGAGTCGCGCAACCGCGATCGCCTGCGCGAAGCCAAGCAGGCCTATTCCTTCCGCTATGATTTCGGCTACGATGACGAAGATCACGCCAGGCGCTACATGACCGAGCGCGAAAAACTCGTCGGCTCTGAACTGCCCCAATATGAAGCCCAAATCACCCACCAGCGCACCCTGGCTGAACAGGAGCTGGTTGAAAACTTCATCCATCGCCTGCGCGAACAAATCGAAGAGGCCCGCCAGCAATTGGCCTATCTCAACACCACCCTGGCCCAACTGCGCTTCGGCGGTGAGCGTTATGAGTTCATCAACCAGCCAGCCCCCGGCCTGCGCCGCATGTACGACATGGTGATGGACAGCCAAAACGTGCTCGGCGCGGCGCTCTTCGATTCCGACTTTCGTCAGAAGCACCAGCAGGCATGGGATATGCTCCTGGAGCGCCTGACTGCCAACAACCAGAGCAGCGAAACCCTGGCAGCCGAGCTGCGCGAGCTGCAGGATTACCGCTCCTATCTGCAATACGATATCCGTATTCACTATCCCAACGGTGACCGCGCTCTGCTGAGCCAGATCAATGCCAAAAAGAGCGGCGGCGAAACAACCACCCCTTTCTATGTGGCAATGGCTGCCTCCTTTGCTCAGGCCTATCGTCTCAATCAACCGCGCCCCTCAGATACCATCCGCCTGGCACTCTTCGATGAAGCTTTCGGCAAGATGGACACCGCCCGTACCGCCAGCGCCCTGAAGTTCATGTGCGAAGCCGGGCTGCAGGTTCTCCTGGCCACCCCTCCCGACAAATCCGGTTCCCTGCTGCCCTTTGTAGACACTGTCTGTACCGTGGTTCGTAAAAACAGCCATGCTTTTGTGGTCGGGATTGACAAGGCCGAGATGCTGAAAGAAATTGACCAGCAGGTAGAATGACGGTCCCCACCGCTCAATTCTTATGGAAATTACATTCTCCCCTTCCCCCGACGTGGTTGTTATCCTGAATGCCCTGCTCGATAAGCTGGAGAGCCGCGCCCGGCAAAACGCAGCCTGTGCAGCGGGCAACTCACAGCCGCTAACACGGCCTGTTAAGATAGCCTTGGCCGACATCAACTTGCCGGGCTATTTCTCCCAAACCGACCCCGAGCCACGCCTCACGGCCAACCAGCAGCTTCAACAGCTATCCGAGCACGGCCTGATCAACCTGGCCTGGCTGCCTGGCGAAAGCGGTCATCTGCTCGACGCTGTCGCGCTTTCGAGGAAAGCGACCATCGGCGGCGGCGAGTACGCCTTGATCTATACCCTTCTCCGTCGCCAGCCTCTTGCCAGCAGCTGCACCCGGCTAGAAAACCTGCTGCTGGCCGACCGCTTCCGCTTCGCCCCCGAGGACTGGCGTGGGCGCGCCGTGGGCCATGTATTGCACCAGCTGCGCTCCGGAAGATCCCCCTCCCCCTTCAGCCTGGCTGATCCAGGCTGGAACAGCGACCTGCTGATCCTTTTAGAAGCCCTGCCCGGCCTTTCGCTGGAAATGCCCTATCGCGTGTTCAGCGTGCACACCTTCAATGACAGCAAACGCTTCGAGGAGCTTAAGCCTGCCCTGGTTCGCCTGGCACGCCTGGCCAATCCCCAATGGAAGAGCCTGCCTGCTGAGGAACTCTTACGCGAGCTCAACCTCGTCGCCAATCCAGGCTATATCCACCTGGCAGGCCACTGGCAGCTCATCACCTGTGACGGTGAAATTCTCTCGTCGGGTGGGTTTTCTCCGTCCATCGGCTTCCCGGCTGCCCAGGTCGCTTTCATTCAGGCTGTCACCGTCCACGCCGAAGCCATCCTGTGCATCGAAAACCTCACCACCTTCCACGAATTTGCCCGCACACAAGAAATTGCCTCATCTGCTTTTGCAGTTGTTTGCACTCTGGGTAATCCATCCCCCGCCATCCGCCGCTTGCTGCGCCTTACCCCTGCCCAAACACCCACCTATCTCTGGTCAGATTTGGATTATGGCGGCTTCAATATCCTCAGCCAGCTTCGCCTGCAAGTTAGCTCTAACCTTCAGCCTTTTCGGATGGATATTTCCACCTTCGAGGCTCATGCCCATCTCTCTCGACCGCTTTCGCAAAGCGATGTCCGCAATCTCAGGCGATTATGCATCCGTCCCGAACTACGAGATGT
>CAZGIX010000344.1:0-3665 GCA_964525785.1 uncultured Anaerolineaceae bacterium | reverse complement strand
CCGGTTATCAGGACGAAGAATCCCCCGGTCGCCGCCTGCAGGAGGTGGCCGAGAGAGGCCACGGCACGATCCGCCTGGGCAAAGAGAAAGTGGACGTGCAATGCCATCTGGGAACCTACTCGCTGTCTGCCCACGCCGACGAGGGCCAGCTGATCAGCCTGGCGGAAGCGCTCAACCCTGAGCACATTGTCCTCGTCCATGGCGACGAGGAGGCCCGCGCCAGCCTGGAAAAAGCGCTCAGCCAACGCCGGCGCATTGTCCACCAGCCATATGCCGGGCAAACGCTCGAATTTCACTTCGATCAGCCCCTGCGGCTTTCAAAACAAGAGCTCTCAAATGCTTTCCGCGAGCGCTGGGCGAGCCTGAACCGCCAGCGACGTGAGCGGATGGGGGAATTCGCCGGTTGCATCGGAAAATGGCTGCTGCTCCAGGGGGATGTGCCGGCGCCTGTGCTTTGCCTGGCCCTTGAGCCTGACCACCTGTGGGTACAGGTCTCCCCAGGACTGGAGCAAGCCGCTTATCCCGAAGAGGTGCTCGCCATCCTGGGGGACAGGCCGCCCACAGAAGCCGACCTGGCGCCTTATCGGCCAGCGCCTACCGCTCCGAAAGCGACGGAACCCAACCAGGTATTGACCCTGGCCAACCAGCAATTCCCAAGCGAGGCCCGCTTGCGCAAAGTGGGTTACCGCCTTGAAGAGCACGTCGTCGTGCTTTACTTCGACTTCCCCGATGCAGCGCGCCAGACTCAGGCAGAGCTCATCGCTGCCCTGCAAAGCACCACTGGCTGGCAGGTTGAAATCGCACCCGAAGCCAACCAGGCGGCGTTGCATGCCCTGGCAGGCGAAGTGCTCCCCGAGGGTTGGCAGGTCGCCAGGAACCCGGCGATCCACCGCGAGGAAAAACGCGTCACAGTCGTGGTGAGGCCTCCTCAAGCCCTGGATGAGGCGGAACTCTCGCAGGCCATTGAGCAGGCTTGCGACCGCTTCCGGGATATCAGTGGCTTCGAGCTGAGCCTGTCGGTCGCCGCAGCCACCACTGCTCAGGCTTCGCCAGCCTATGCCCCGCCGGATGGCACGCGCATGGAGGTCAACGCCGCCTACAGCCTAATCAAGAGCGCCCTGGCAGACAGCAGCCTGTACCGTACCAGCCTAAAGGGCCAAGAGATCGTGCTGTCTTTTATATCTCCCCAGGTAGGGAGCCGCTACCAGGCGCAGATCGAGGCCCTTTCCCGCCAGACCGGCTGGCTTTTGATCATCAACCCCAACTCCAATCAGGGTGCCATCCTGGAGGCGGCAAGATCCTTGCTCGCCCGCGCCGGGTGGACGGTCAGCAAGGGATTGAGCATTTATCCTGAGAAGGCAGAAGTTGTCGCAGGACTGGTCGATTCCCCCGGCGAAGAGGAGATCCGCCGGGTGGTGGCTGCTTTCGAGGGCCTGACCGGCTTTTTGCTGACGCTCAAGTCGCCTGCCAAACCCAAAGACAGCCAGGCCAGCCAGCCTGCTGGCGATGCCGTCCAGATCCCCGTCAACCGTATCCGACTGCGACCTTACCACCAATCCCTTGTACTCGATCCTGTTAAGCTGGACAAAGCAATTGAGCGTGCTCGCCATTGGGGGATCAAACCACCTATTCAGGTGCGCCGGCTGGCAGATGGATATTTGCTGATGGATGGGCTGTACCGCCTGCGGGCGGCTGAAGCTATCCAGCTGGAATACATCCCGGCGCAGGTCGAATGAGGTGTACCGTTCCAAAACCCTAACAAATCCAGCAGCGTATGTTATTAATTGAAGTATAATACTTTGAATAATAATAGATGGCAATGAGTAGATTCCTTGGTCGTGAACGATGTAAAGTCTCAAAGATATTGAGATTGTCTCAAAGATAGTGAGACTGGGTCTCAGATATATTGAGACAAATTTCGCAGCTCATCTCGTTGGAAGAAATACAGGTAAGAAATTCCGTGCCATAATCGAATGGGGGTTAGCGATCTCTTTTCCACCAAAAGCGGTACTGGCCTTCTCAATGGTGGATAATTCACTACCCCCCTCTGGATGCCCAAAAGGGGCAAAAATTGAGTGGTTTTGCCGTCCAACCGGTTATATCAACCCGGTCGGGCTTCTTTCTTTCGGGTTTTCACGCCCGATTGAATCTCTTTTCCACTCTCATTCAAGGGAGTGGGAAAGACAGCAATTCGAACACTGTCCAACGGTGTGGAGTGAACCCGGCTGCCATGGCGGGTGTTCGTCTGCGATATCGTCGGGGAGTCTGCTTGCCTTTGCGCGCCAGGGGCTGGGACAGCTTCACCCTGAGACTCTCGTGGTATCTGACGTAATGGTAATAAGCTCGCCACCACTCCAGGGAGACTTCCAGCTGTGGTGTGGATTGAGCCATGCCCCAAGTCCGACGGGCTAAGAACGAGACACCCTGCCTCAGGGTGAGGTTGAGGCGCTCGATGAAGGCGGTGTTGATCTTTCCAGATAATCCCAAAGCCTGCAGTCCGTCCTTTAGATATTCCAACTCTCCACACAACATGCGGCGTTCCACCCGCACCAATCGACGCCGACGGTGGATCTTCTTCAGCTGGGCATACAGGAAAGCGGAGGGGATCTCCCAAACCGGTTTCCGGGTACCTTCGGGTAGTTGCCAACACCCAAAATGAGCGGTCAAGGCATAGAAGTAAAGCTTCAATCCATCGCTGGTAAAGATAGGAAAGTAACCAGGCTGCAGCATCTGGCACAGGTCATGGACGACTGCGTAGGCCAGATCCATGGTGCGTGGTCCCAATTTCAGCACAGGCACCAGCTTGCTGCTGGCTTCGACCACAGTCCATACCCACACAACCCGGCTTCCCTGGCGCACCTGGGCCCACAGCTCATCCAACTGGAGGTGGTGCAGGATCAGGTGGTGGAAGAAGTGGCGGTGTACCTTGCCAGCCTGCAGTCCTGCCCGGGTCAGCCAGGTACGCAATGTCCCTTCTCGGATCCCAAACACCCGCTCCAGGGCCGACACATCCACCCCCTCTGCCATCAACGCCAGGATCAAAGCCACCTTGGTGGAGGAGGTCTTCAGCCGATAGAGGGCAGTTCCCCAACGCACACTGATTTTCCTGCCGCAAGCCTGACAGCGCAAGTCCTGGATCCTGTCCGTCTTGCCATGCCGACCGTACCCGACCAGAGCATGGATACGTTCATCCACGATACACAGTAAATGCTGCTCGGATTTGGACAAGCGTGACCTTGGGTGGAGAGGGTTTTCTTTCGTCCCCGGCGACTTTTCACTTCCCTCCAGGGCTTGAGCGCCTGCTTGGGTTGAGGATCATCGCGTTTATCTTTCTCGGCTCTGCAGAAGGGACAATCATCAGCCGTCTTGGGTTTGAGTGGGCGAGGCGTTTTCAGTTTGGGTGCAGCGTTGGCATGAAACCGAAGCATGGTCAATCGCAGGATCCAGATCATGGCGAGAAGACAGAGGAGGATGAGAAAAAGGAATGGGTTTGTATTTATCCGGTAATCCAGAGGGAATGGCGTTATGGACCCGGCAAGTTTATCTTTGCCAGGCGGTATCGTCTACCATTATCTCCTGAATTACCAACTACGGATTAGGGCTGCACCGTGCATTATTTTTCGATGGAATGATGGCGTCTATGAAGCTTCATTGGTAGATTATCA
>CAZGIX010000343.1:0-3668 GCA_964525785.1 uncultured Anaerolineaceae bacterium | reverse complement strand
CAATGACAAAGCGTTATGCCATCCTATTCGGCACCATCTCGATTCTGTCGGGCCAAAAACCATGAGTTCCGATCCAGAGCTACCTGTAAGGATACGATTGCTTGGTACTTTCGAAGTGAGGCGAGATGATCGCATCATCCGCGCGGAAGATTGGCCTCGAAAAAAAGCTGCAGCGCTGCTGAAGCGGCTAGCCCTTGAGCGCCGTTTGTTGAAAGACCAGGCCATCGAGTTTCTATGGCCGGAGGCCAGCCTCACTTCCGGAACAAATAACCTGTATAACACGCTCCACTCACTTCGCCAGACCCTCGACAAGATTCTAGGTCAGGGTACAGCCGAAGCAATCTTTCGTTTTGAAGATGGTGTCTTGAGCCTCACGTCCTCTGTCTGGGTCGATGTCCAGGAGTTCGAGCGTTTGTGTGACACGCCGGACCGGCGCGCTGCTGATCTTGAACTGGCGCTAGCCCTCTATAAGGGCGACCTGCTGCCTGACGACCGGTATGAGGAATGGACACTGCTTCCTCGCCAGGCCTTCTTCCAATGCCATCGCGAAGCACGCCTTGCGCTGTCGGCTTATCGCCGGGAGGCCCGTGACTACAGCGGCGCGATTACGCTAATCACTCCTCTACTGGCCTACGATTTGGCCGATGAGGAAGCGCATCGCGAGCTGATGCATCTCTATACTTTGGCTGGCAAGCGCCACGAGGCTCTACGCCAATATCAAACCTGTGTGGATGCACTTGCGAAAGAGATCGAAGCACCACCCGCTCCTGAAACCTCTGCCCTGTACGCACAGATTCTCAGTGGTGAGCTTTCCCCACCACCTGCACCAGTACAGCCACCCTGGGTGCCGCCCACGCCGATTGTGTTGGAAACGAGGCGCAGTGCGCCTCTGGTTGGCCGGGCTGCAGAACTCGAAAAGCTGCGCTCCTGGCTGCAGATCGACAAGAGCAGGCAAGGTCGAACGGTCTTAATTGCTGGCGATTCGGGAGTGGGCAAGACGCGCCTGGCATACGAAGCGCTGCGAGCCGCAGCCCATGCCGGGATGATCACGCTGCTTGGTGCAGCCTACGAGCAAGAGGGGCAGCTGGCCTACCAGCCTTTCGTGGAGGCTTTCACTCGCTATCTAACCGAACACCGGCGCTCGCCCGAAGAGAACCCGATCAGCGGCTTCAAACCACGTGGATCCAGCGACCCGCAGCAGGAGCAGTGGGCGCTGTTCAATGCCACAGCAGCCTTCTTGAACGGTCTGGCGTCGACTCTGCCGGTTGTACTGCTGGTGGATGATTTGCATGACGCCGATGAGGCCAGCCTGCACCTCTTCCATTACCTGGCGCGCCAGACGCGGGACGCTCCCGTCGTCCTTTTGGCAACATACCGCAGTGACATCGATACAACGGCAACCCCTTTCAGTTCCCTGCTCAGCTCGCTCTATCGTGAGCAATTGAACGAGACAATGATCCTGGCGCCGTTGGAAGAAGGTGCCGTTACCAGCGTATTAACCCACATCCTTGGCGGGGGGGTGACTCCGGAGTTAGGAAAGGCGGTTTTTGAGATCACCGAGGGCAATCCCTTCTTTGTCGAGGAGATGGCTCGCACGCTGCTCAAAACCGACCAGGTAGAGGATCACCAGGGTCAGTGGCGGCTGCGTCCGGGCGCGGAGCTGGGCATATCAGCAGACTTTGCCGGATTGCTGCGTGAGCGAGTGCAACGCCTCGGACCGTCCGTTGAAGAAGTCCTCACCGCAGCGGCTGTGTTAGGGCGAGAGTTTCGCTTCGATATGCTGAAGGGCATGATCAAGGCACAAGGGCTTGCCCCTCTGCTGGATGCGTTGGATGCTGCTTTGCTGAGCCACCTTTTAGAGGAGACGGCAATTGGCTACCGTTTCCGTCACCCGCTCATTCGCCGCGCCCTCTATACCACGCTCAGCCGTGTGCGACGTGCCCACCTGCATGGTCAGGCTGGGGAAGTGATCGAGGCATTATATGCGCAACAACCGGATGGCCTGGATCCTTATACGGAAGATCTGGCCTATCATTATGATCTAAGCGACCTCCGCGACCGGGCGCTCAAATATCTCCTGCGGGCTGGGGAGAAAGCGGCGGGCGTCTATGCCTTCGAAGTAGCAGTTGGATACTTCGAGCGAGCCCTTGACCTGATGAACGCCCTGAACCTGGCTGACCCCGCTCGACGGTGGATGATCCTGGAGGCGCTCGGCTGGTGGCGGATCATTCTGGCAGATACTCCTCAAGGCGTGGCCCGGTTCGAGCAGGCCCTTGCGCTTCCACCTGGAGATGGATGGCAGCCTGGGCGTGCCGACCGGGCGCGTCTGCACCGCGGGGCGGCCGTGGCTTTGATCACTGTCGGTGATACAGCCGCGGCGGAAGCACACTTGCGCTTCGCACTGGCTGAAGTGGATGAGCATGAAGATACTGCCGACTATGCTCAGGTGCTATACCTTGTTGCCCAACTCCACTGGCATCGGAATGAATATCAGCAAGCTTTTGATGTAGCCCAACGCAGCCTGGCGATTGCCGAGCGGGTGAATCATCCTGAGGCAATTGCCCGCGCCTTCGAGATGCTGGCGCTGGCCTGCCACTCGCTGGGCGAATGGCAGACAGGTATCGGGTATGAACAGCAGCGCGTTGCGCTCTCCGGGCCTGGCCTGGATGTGACCGAGGCCTTCGATGTGCACCTCTGACTGTGGGAATATCACCTGTACGGTGATACGGGGTATGAAGATGTAAAACAGGCGGTCAGCTCGACTTATGAGCAAGCGCGACGCATGGGCGCACTGCGCGCCATCGCCCTGTGCCAGTGCTTCACCGGAGCTCTCGAGTTCCAGGCAGGACATTGGACAGAGGCAGAAGATGCGCTGCGTGAATCCATCCAACTTTACCGTGAAATTGGCGCAGCCTCGGGCGAGGCGCTGGCCTGCCAGCGGCTGGGCGTGCTTCAAACTGCCCGCGGCCAATTATCAGAGGGTCTGGCGACTTTGGAGGATGGCGTACTGGCAGCCGAGCGTGCCTTGATGCGCGCCCACTGTCTCACCCGTCTGTATGCCGCTATGACTCGTAACCGCCTCACGGCGGGTAACGTACTGGCAGCTAGCCAGGTATTGGACCTGGGGCTGGCGATGAGCGCACGCCATGGCCATTGCACCACCTGTGATGCGCTGCTCCTGCCGGTTGCAGCGAGCGTGAAAGTGTCTGAAGGCGACTTCGCCGCAGCCGAGACCTTCTGCCGTCGTTTGGACGAGGCAGCGCAGCAATACGAGAGCCGCCTTTGGCTGGCGATGGCGTACCAGTCGCGTGGAGAGCTGGCAGCAGCCCTGGGCGAGTTTGATAGCGCACTAACGTATTACACAGAAGCCAAAGCTGGATTCGACTCGGCTGGGAATGAATACGAAGTCGCCCGCTGCCTGGATGCGATCACCAGCCTCCACCTTAATCGTGGCACGCCGGAAGATCTCGCCGCCGGAAAAGCGACCCAACTGGAATCACGCCGCATCAGGGAGCGGATGGGGATCACCTGATCTTCCTACCCTCCCACGTGCTAACAGTGCGTTCTCGTGCCGGGATGGATGCCCCGGCATTTTATTTTCCAATTTGCTCAGAACTATAGTATCCGCTAAAAGCGGATGACAAAGCTGCCGGAAAGAACTTCCGGAA
>CAZGIX010000342.1:0-3677 GCA_964525785.1 uncultured Anaerolineaceae bacterium | reverse complement strand
CCGATCAAGGGCGTTAGCAAAGCCCAATTTTGAGTCCACGTAGCGTAGGCGAAGAAGCCCCAGAACGCGGCGAGAGCTAAACCGCCCGCAATGTACCCCCAGCCAGCCCATAGTGCCCCACGGCCAGTCACTAACTTTTTGCCTATGCCCGGAAATACGATGGGAGGGGAGGCCCGCAGGATGAGTGAATGGATCCCTATCAGAATCGAGGTAGGAGCGGCGCTGGCTGCGAAGAGGAACCAGGTGATGGGAATCCAGATTTGTTGAACGTTTTTCCAATTGATGGAGACGTACATTGCCGCAATGAAGGCGGCGGCGATCAGCACCAGGCCGGCTGCTTCCAACACTTTCATCCACCGGTGAAACGACAGGGTGGATTCCGGCTGCTCCTGCACATGCTGAGCAAGCTGCTGCTTGAGCTGCTCGCGCATCCCTTTCTCGGTAATGACCTCTTGAACACTTGCAGTTTGATTCATGGTTTCCTTCCTTCTTTCCTATCTGGTTTTATTTGTGATTTCACTATACCAACCAACCAGATAGAGTGTCATCTATCAAAGGATAGATCGGGAGATAGATTTGAAAAAAAACCGGCCTCTGTCGAGCCGGGGACGGATGGGATGCGTTCTGGTGAGAGCAGGAAGCCTACAGCATTTTCAGTTCTTTTGCCTGTGCCACCGCTTGGGCACGGCTTCGGACACCCAGTTTTTCGATAATGCTGTGGACGTGGGTCTTGACAGTTCCCACGCTGACGACAAGTCGTTGGGCGATCTCCCCGTTCGACATCCCCTGTTCCAGGAGCTGCAGCACATCCAGCTCGCGCTCGCTCAGCGGCTCGACGAGCGGTTGTGGAATGGTAGCCCGGCCCGTTTCATCAAAAGCAGCCAGGAGGGTTAGGATGTAATCCTTTAGCTCTCCCCCCTGCGATTTCAGCCGGTCAAGCAGCGCCTTCATTGGCTTCCCGTAATCTACGAAGGTGCGGATAAACCTCTCCAGCCGAGCCTTTCGCAGGGCGTCTTTGAGCAGAAGGAGCGCATCCGCTGGAGTGGGGGCGGCCAGGGCTTGCAAGGCGCGCGTTTCGATCATCCCGGACTCAAAGCCTGCCCGGGAAACCTGCTCATAAATACCCGCCAGCATCTCGGCTGCGATTGCCTGCTGGCCCTGCGCCAAGGACAAACGCGCCTGGGCCAGGCCGTACTGTGGGCTAAGCGCAGCCATCTCAATCCCGGCCATGATCTGTTCCGCCCAATGGGTGGCCGAGGCGACATCCCCCTGTGCCAGGGCGATTTTCACGTGGCAGGCGGCTGCATCGGCATGCAGGACGGGCGCCTTGCTTTCGCTCACCACCTGGCGGAGCTCTCGCAACATCTCCTGTGCAGTAGAGAAATCTCCCTGGGCTTGCTTGAGGCTCGCCAGGGCGCGGTAAGCATCTGCCTGGATCATCCGGTTGCCAATATACTGGCTTGCTTTCAGACCTTGCGCCAGGTGCTCTGTCGCGGCTCCGAGGTCATTCCACTCATACAGGATAGCGCCCAGTAACACCTGCGCCTGAGCAGCGGTTGGCGATCCCTGGGCCTCCTGGAGCGCCTGCCGGTAGTACTCCGCGGCCCGGTGCAGCTTGCCCTGCATCATCTGGATTGCACCCAGGAAACCCAGAGCCGTCAACTTGGCGTAGTCATTCCCCGACAAGCGGGCGGCCTGACAGGCTTCCAGGAGTGCCTGCTCTGCCTCCGCCAGTTGACCACTTCTAAAATACGACAGGCCCAGGGTGAACGTGACCATACTCCGGTGCAGAACATCCGACTCCTGGATGAGCGCCAACGCCCGGTTTGCCAAGGCGATAGACCGAGCGAATTCCCCCCGCGTACGAGCCAGGTAGGCCTGGGCGACGAGAACCTGACCGAGCTTATCTGCATCACCCTGCAAAGCCCGTTCGGCGCAATCCAGATAGGGTGCGGCGCGGTCGAACTGCCCGGTCAGGGTCAACGCCCAGCCATAATCCCGGCAGAGTTGTGGCCGCTCGAATACCACATCATCAGGCAAAGATTTAAGCCAGCCGAGCAGGGTCATCAACTCACCGCGCCTGAGCATCATGACCGAATGATCACTGATGAGTTCTGCTGCCCGCACCCAGTCTGAGGCTGCTAACGTATGGTGGATCGCTTCAGAGAAAAGCCCCTCGTCGGAAAACCACTGGCTGGCAAGACAATGCAGCTCTTTTTCAGAAATTGTTCCGGTTGAATGCAAGCGCTGGCGTAATAACTCCGCGAACAGGTGATGGTAGCGGTACCAGGTGCGGGATTGGTCTAGCGGGACAATAAACAGGTTGGCATGATCCAGACGGTCGAGTAAAACAGCACTACCCGTTCGACCTGCAACGGCATCACATAACGATCCAGACAGCCGGTCGAGGATGGATGTTCTTAGAAGGAAATCTTGCTCATCAGCAGACTGCTGCTCGAAGACTTCCTCGATCAAATAATCCAGCACGTAATGACTGCCGCCTGTGAAAGCCTTGACGAAACCCGGCAAATCCGTGCGTCCCTGCATAGAGAGAGCTGCCAGTTGTAAACCGGCGATCCAACCCTCCGTCCGGCGCTCCAGAGAGGCGACGTCGTCCGCCAAAAGATCCAGGCCCATCACTCGCCGCAGGAAATCCTCACACTCCTCCGGTAAAAAACGTAAATCTTCCTGGCGGATTTCCACCATCTGCCCGCGCGCCCGCAGTCGCGACAATGGCAGAGGTGGGTCCTCCCGTGTAACGATCACCAGGTGCATCGGTGGCGGTCGGTGTTCCACCAGAAAATCGAGCTGTTGGTGAATCGGCAAGGACGAGATAACGTGATAATCATCCAACACCAGGATAAACGAGGCTGGCGCATCTGTGATCTCATTACACAGCGTGGTTAGCATGACCTCAGGAGGCAGCGGTTGGGGGGACTGAAGCAACGTGCGTGTGTTTTCACCGATACGACCGTCGATCTGCTGCAGCGCGGCGATCAGATAAGCGAGAAACCGGGCCGGATCGTTGTCGGACACATCCAGAGAGAGCCAGGCAATTTGGGCCTGGATGTCGTGCAGCCATTCAGTGACCAGTGTGGTTTTACCATAGCCAGCAGGAGCAGAAACCAAGGTAAGTTTCCGGCTTGGATGGAGCCCCTTATCCAGCCTATAGACCAGGCGCGGGCGGAGAACCAGATTGGGGCGTGATAGTGGTACAAATAGCTTGGTGACAAGGATGTTGGGAGACATTTCAGCCTCCGCTTCGGACACAACCTGAGAACAAACTGTTCAATGATCTTCTTGATATAGTATAGCAAATAACTTCAATAGCAAAAAGCCAACTCTTGCCCTATCTGAGGAAGAATTGGCTTTTTGTGAAATTTTTCTCCACCGTGGAGTGGGGACCCACCCTCTCCGCAGGTCGGAAGATCCTCGTTAGCAGCGAAAGCTGCACATTATCACCGGCCTCAATCGCTTGGTGATGATGGACTCAAATGACTGAGGGCTTGCGACTGGCGTGATCTTCACGCCCGGGATCGCTCAGTGTCAACTGGGCGATCTCGCTTTTAAAGTACGGTATTCTCATTTTACTTGCTCCGCAGTTTTTGTCAAGAAATTGTGGGACATCGGCAACTGGATTTCCACGCCGGTACTCATCTGTCCAGTATCTGCCTCTG
>CAZGIX010000341.1:2313-3679 GCA_964525785.1 uncultured Anaerolineaceae bacterium | reverse complement strand
GTATGCGCGAAGCCCCGCCGGGAGTGAAACTACCACCGTCGAAAGCAGCATCCAGCACAGTCGGACCGTAGTGAAAATCGCCTGCACCGCCATCATCGACGGCTACGCTCTCCACCAGACGATCCCAGGGGGTGACATCCAGGGTGCCGTCATTATTGGTGTCGATGTCGTTTCCGACAGTACCGGTGAAGCCTTCAACCAGGAACAAGCTCAGGCTGCCATTTTCGATATCGTTATTAATATAACCGGTCCACCAAAATCCGGCGGCATCGGTCGTGCCTACACTCCATGCCGCATCGATCACGCCGGAGCCGGTTGTATCCCCTTCGATCTCCAGCAGCGAAAAAGCTGCGTAGCTTGTATCCGCATCGCCGAAGATCTCGATATACTCGTTTGTGTCGGTACTGACATGATTGGCGACGAATTCGTTAATCACGGGATCGGTCGGACCAACCACACCGCCCTCAAAAGTTTGCCCGTTGTTGACTGCGCCAAACGTGTTGGCTGCCGGTGTTGCCCAGGTGAAGTCGCCGTACAGGTTGCCGGTTCCAGTGAGCTGCAGTGAATACCCCACTGGGTCACTGCCAGGTTCAGTCAGCCCAATATCTTCACTGAGCATGCCGTTTGCTGGCCCACCGACGGCTGTAAAAGTGCCTTCATAGCTCAGGAACTGGATGACGCTGCTGCTCGCGTCGACCAGGGCTATGCCGTCGGGAGCGCCGTTCTGGATTCCATCTACGGGGTAGGTGAAATGGAGAACACCGAACCCGTTCTGCAGGTCGGGGATCACGCCGCTCAATACATCCGTATCGTAAAAGGCGCCGTTAGCACCGTTATACAGCACCAGGGACCAGCCAGCCAGGTCAGTCCCGGCCGGCCCAGCAATTTCGATCGCCTCGCCGGCATCAGTGCTGGTGTTGTCATAATGGATTTCGTTGATAAAAACCGGTTCAGTTTGGGCGAAAGCCCGGAAGGGGGAAATTACTGCCAGGGGTAAGTTTGCCAGGACGATTGCCAGGATTAGCGATGCGGATAGGATGCGAAACCATCGAGCCTTGGGTAACATGTGTACTCTCCTTTTTTGATCGTTGATCATCTTAAGCTTTCAGGACTGCCAGTCCTGTGCTGGTAGCTTTAAGGATTTGCTTTTTACGATACGAGATCGGATGGAGAAGTCGATCAGAGCTCTTCTGTAGGGCCTCCTTACTGCTCGCGGTGAACGAGCATTAACCAGGGGCGTAATCCCCCTTCCTAGATTGGCGTTCGACAGCTAAGTGGAGAGGTATTTGTGCTGCCAACTTCTCCGCTGTAGATTGATTGTATCTACAAACTAACAAAAATGCAAGTTTAAGCCAACCCCGCCTGG
>CAZGIX010000341.1:0-2213 GCA_964525785.1 uncultured Anaerolineaceae bacterium | reverse complement strand
GATTGATTGTATCTACAAACTAACAAAAATGCAAGTTTAAGCCAACCCCGCCTGGCGGGTCTCGGCGATCACTTCTTCCGCCAGCTTTGCAAGGGCCTGCGCTTCTTCGGCGTCTGTGTGCATCGCCTGCCAGTATTTTTCCAGCAGGTCCTGGTGGGTCAGGCTGCCTACCGACTGGTCTTCGGGCAGGCGGATGCGGGCTTCCATCTGCGGGCGCTTCACCAGGTGGAATTCGAAGGTCTCGCGGGCCAGGTCGCGCAGGGCGTTCTCGTCGATCAGGGTTTCCCATTCGCGCGGGTACTCGATGATCAGGCGCACAATGGCGCCAGCCATTTGATCAGGGGTCGGCAACGCTGCCCGCAGCCTTTCGTTGGTAGATGCCGATGGGTCGCTCGAGTCCAGCCGCACGAGCCGGTCTACGAAAGGCCGGATCGCGTCTAGTTTGCGCCACTCCACCTCGGTTTTACCGCGCTGCACATGGGCGATGACGAAGTATTTGTCATCCGCCGCCTCGCCGAAATCCACGCGCTCGATAGAGCCCGGATAGATCACGGGCGGGTGGGCTTTTTCGTTAAGGTCCTGAGGCTTGTGGATGTGCCCGAGGGCCACGTAATCCAGGCGCGCATCGCGCACCAGCGATCCGGATAGGACCAGGTCGCCGCCCAGCATAACCGTGCGTTCGCCGCCGTACTTTGCTCCCTGGACGGAGGCATGGGCGGTGAGCACCACTGGCAGGGAAGGGTCTGCGCCTGAAAGCCATTTATCTACCAGCTCTTTCAGGCGGATTTCCATCTCTTCGTAGACCTTCTCCGGCGCGCTGGCAGACAGGTCCAGGTGCGCCATCAGCCCCGAGCGCGAGATCCACGGCAGGGTGATCACCTGTAAAGGCAGGCCTTCCAGGTCATCTGGTCCGTATAAGGCCGGTTTTTCAGCCACGTGAACATGCGGTACATCCAGGGTGTCGAAGGTCTCCAGGGCGTGGGCGCGGCCCAGTGCCGGGGAGAGGTCGTGATTGCCGACCAGCAGCAGGGTGGGGATGCCGGCGCGTGACAGGCGCATGATCCGCCGTCCCCACTCCCTCTGAAAGGTGGGCGCCGGGCTGCGGTCCTTGTAGGCGTCTCCGGCAAAGAGCACCAGGTCGACTTTCTCGTCGATGGCGGTGTCAATGATCGTGTCCAGGGATTTGAGGAAATCCAGCACCCGCAGCGGCAGCCCGCTGTGCGGGTCATGCCGCCCGTAGTTGGCGATATCGATGTGTGCGTCGGCAAAGTGCAGGATGGTGGGCATCAGGGGGTAGCTCCAAGCTGGGCGAGCATATCCAGGCCCGGCGCAAAGTTGGGGTTCAGCCGCACCGTTTCACGGAAGTCGGCGATTGCATCCCCCGTCTGGCCCAAAGCCCAATATGCCATGCCGCGCCAGTAAAGGCTCTCTTCCAGCGTCGGCTCAGAGATTGTATCATACAGGGTGGTATCCGCCAGGTTGACCGTATCCTGGTAGCGCCCGGAATAGTAATATGCCTTATAGGGACCGGTCTGGTACCACAGCATGCGGTAAGGGCGCTGCGTGTCGTCGGTTCCCAGAGTGGCGTAGATCTGAAACGCCTGGTCGTACGCGGCAGCCGCATCCCCATACTGCAGCAGCTCAACATGGCTGGTGCCCTTGTTGAACCAGGCGAAGTACTGGTCGTTGCCGGTCAGGGTGTCTTTCTCCTGGTCAGCGATTTCCAGAGCGTGCTGGTCGGCCCAGGCAGGGTCGGCCCAGGGACCTAACCGTGCGAACACTTCGGACTCGCGCTCGGGCGGGTAGATCACCATGAACAGATAGTTGAAGGAGCGCCAGCCCTCGATGAAGGTGGGATAGTCGCTTTGCATGTCCTTGCCTGGCTTGAGATACGCGTCTTGCACTGTAAACGCCCCAGCCGCGTCGTCATAGCCGGTGACGAACAAATAGTGGCCCATCCAGGCGATCTTGCCGGTGTAGTCGGCCTCGTAGTAGCCCTTCTCGATCAGCACCGGGAAGCCGGAGGCGATCAGCCGCTTGACCAGCTCGATATCACCTCCGGAGCGGACCACGATATTGAAGTCGGTGTGATCGGCGACAAAGTTCGCCATCTCGTAGGGCATCACGTTCTTATCCGCCTTGCCCCTCTGGATGAAATCCAGGCTTGGGTCGCTGGTGATGCCCGGCTTGACCACCTCTGCCACGTCATCGCG
>CAZGIX010000340.1:0-3683 GCA_964525785.1 uncultured Anaerolineaceae bacterium | reverse complement strand
CTACTACCGCCGGAGCCGGCACTTCAGGGGTTGGCCCAGCCCACGACATAGCCGGATAAGGCCAATCACCATACTGCTGCCAGCTGCCGATCCACCCGCTATCCCACTGGCGCATGTATACCTGGTAATTCGTCCCCACGGCGAATACGTCGAACTGGTCCTCGCCCCTGGACACCGCAGCAGGAGCAGAGAGCAAGAGGCCGCCGCCCAGGTTGTTCCATCTCAGGCAGCCGCCGCTGTCGATATCATAATTGCACTGCCACAATGCTTCATCGTAGCCGCGCACCAGCAGGTGCAGCTCCCCCTCCGGGGCGATCTCCGGGTTCCACAGCGGTCCGTTGACCAGGGTGCCGTCGTGCCCGTTGCCCGAGATGTCTGCGGTAGCCGTCCCCGCCCCCTCTTCAAACGGCCAATAGGCCGCCAGGTTCAGCTCGTCCGGCGCTGTCCGGAACAGGTCCAGGTTGATCTGCTCCTGTGTGCGGGCTGCGTTCCAGATCCCGACATCATCGATGAGTCCGTCGAAGGAAAAGGTAGCATTGAAAGCCCACCCGATGTGCAGGTCACCAGAGCCCTGGTAGTCTGCCAATGCAAGACCCTGGGCTACCTGCACGCCGTCTTGGTAGATCTTCCTGAGGTTCGTATCCGCATCGTAGGTGCAAGCCCAGTAGTGCCAGTCTGGGTCAGTATAAACTTGAGGCGTGTTCAGATCATTATTCCAGAACGCGCAGGTGAAAATATTGCTGTCTCTGAACCCGATGTATAAGCCCTGGTTTATGCTGCCGGCACCCTGTCCGACAGCCAGGTCCCACGTCGAAGCACTGAACCGCCTGGCCCAGAAGGCCACGGTGAACGAGGTGTTCGCCAGGCTGATGCCGCTGCCGGTGTTGACGTAATCATCGAATCCGTCGAATTGCAGTGCATATCCACCGGAGTCGCCGCCGCGAGCGACCGCTGCGGGCGCGGAGGTGGTTCTTCCGGGCAACCCCGGCACCTCGCCAGTGGATATGTTGAGTGTTAAATCCTCATCCAGCCATGCGGCGATCTGCTCCGCCTGACCGTCGTTGTTCAGATCGCCAGAAGCAATGTCGTTATATGGGTAATTGCCCACGTCCAGATGGCTGACGGGGATCACGGCGAGCGTGTCGGAGACAGCCATCGTTTCCAGGCTGAGATTATTGTTCGCCCACCCACCTCTCATTAGCTGATCATACGAGACCATGGTGTAGTTCCCGGAAAATGGGTCTACGCCATCAGCCGCCATGGCATCCATACCGCTGAGCTGGATGGTCTCTTCTAGTCCTTCAGCGTTCAGGCGGCTCACCTGGGTGGTGTAGCTGGATGCCTTCGAGAGGTGTCCCGGCTCGTGATGGAGAACCGGCTTGAGGGGGGTGGGCCAGCCCGGCATCCCCCCGGACTGGGGGCTTGAATTGGAGGCGGTAGTCGCCTATGTCATTTGCAAATCTACGCTATCCAGGGCAATGGCGCTCGAGTTGGTTGGCAGGCAAGGCTGCAGGAGCAGCGCCAGCAGTGTAATGAAAACTGGGAGTTTCTTCATGTTGTCCTCTCCAATCGTATTGACCCGAAAAGAACGAAAGCCACCCCATCCAGGGGGTCTGGCGCACGTTTACGGCATTATTTATTCAGTTGAGTGTTCTTGTTGAGGATTGCCCTTTCGGAGAAGCGCTAAACCCGCCCCAATTTGAAGGAGTCCAGGTCCCGCCACCCCAGGACTCTTACTGCAATTACCACGCCCAGATTGCCGTAATGGTGTACCAATAAACTTGTCTAGACAATTAAATTATAGATTAGTTTTTCTCAATAATCAAGCATGACTTACTGAGCTTCGGACAAAAGTTCGGACAAAATAAAGGGGAGAGAGCCTCCGACAACGGATAAACTTGGTTATCCACAACCATTTACCGGTAGGAGGCTCCCATGGACAAGTTTATCCGCATTTTCGAATTTGCGCAGCAGCTCTTTACCGATGAACAGACAGCTCAACAAGCGAGTGAGATTATTGAAGGGATCATGGAAGCTCGTTCACCACGTCTGAGCGATATCGCTGCCAGAATGGCGGGCAATGAAGCCGCCAGTTACAAGCGCATCCAGCGCTTTCTGCAAGACAACGATCCGCGGGAAGCACTCAAAACACTTTTCAACGAAGAAGCCGACTTCGTGATTGGTGACCCAACGGAGATCGAGCGTCCGCATGCCAACCAAACCGAGTATGTGGGCACCTTGATGGATGGGCAAACCAAGGGCTTTTGGATGTTGACCTTGGCGACACCTTTTCGAGGCAGAGCCATCCCGTTCCATTCTGTGACCTATTCCTCGCGTACGATTGAAGAGCAGCCTTCCTCCCGCAACCTGGAACACTTCAAGGCCATTCAAGAGATCCAGCTGCTGATCGGCCAACGTCCTATTGTGTTTGATCGCGAGTTCTCTTACCTGATCCTACTGCGCAGTCTGGTCGAAGCCGATGTGCAATTCGTCATCCGTTTGAACATGGGCGCTAACCCACCCCATTTCTACTACGATGCCGAACGAAAACAACCCTTGCGCTTGTTGATTGCCCCGATCAACAAGCCCCGTATCTTCCGCCAAGTGTATTACCAAGGAGAAGTCTGCCTGAACGTGGTTGGCATCTGGCGATATGGGTTCAAACAGCCCCTGTGGATCATGACCAATATGCAGCCCGAAGCCGCTTTGGCCCTCTACGACCAGCGCATGAAAATCGAAATCTGTTTCCGGGATTTGAAGAGCTTGCTGCACATCGACAAGGTGATGAACAAATCACAGGTATACTTGGATAAAATGCTGGCGCTGGTGATGTTGGCCTATGCCATCAGCCTGTTTGTAGGCGAAGCCATCCGGGATGTCCAGTACGCCCAGGTCGTTCCAGATGAGCTAAATCTGCTCGAAGTCCCACAAGTGGACAAACGTTCCCGTTGGTATTTGTTCTCTGGCCCTTTCTTGTTGCTCAAACAGCGTTTCCGCTTGGCACCTGATCTGCTTGCCAGGATCGTTGACGCAGCTCTACAAATCTTTGCCCGCCTGATTTTCGCAAATGTCCGATCTCTTGTCCGAACATGAGTGACTTACGGATTTTGGATGTTTACCAGAATACATTGAGGCGCCACATTCCGCATAGCACCTCATGCTGAAAGGTTGTGAATAAATTGGCTGTCATCCCTTCACGGCGTTCAGGGCAGGCTCTTCGCTACGCTCCTAATGACACGCGACCCGTCGTTGCGAGGAGCGCAGCGACGAACTTTATCTTCATGCCGGAGATCTTCCTGCATTAACGATGACGGCAATTTGCCCCTGGCTGGTGCGCTTGCCCTGCCAGGGGCAGTCCGCCGCGGCGCGCACCCTGGAGGATCGGTGGGCGCCGCCTCAATTTAAAGGCCTGGCGGATCAATTACCATCATCCCTGACTCTCACCCGACTAGATGGAAGTCCGAACTTGTTCTCTGAACCATTAACAAGGGCTGACCTTCGGATAATAGTTCGAACGTTGTGCCTAAAATAACTCTTGCATGTTACCCTGAGCCGCTGTTTTTCGCGGTAAAGGGTCTCAATAGTCTCCCTTTACGGTGTTGCCGGGGATCCTGTGAACAGATCCGCTCATGTCATTCCGAGATTCGGCTAAACCGCCGAAGGCGGTATTCGGGGATGAAATA
>CAZGIX010000339.1:0-3722 GCA_964525785.1 uncultured Anaerolineaceae bacterium | reverse complement strand
TCATCCAATTCGAGATTTTCTACCAGCGCAGCTTCAGCTTCCGCCAGGTCGCCCGAGCCTGTTAAACAGTGTAATTCTAGAATATCCCCGGCGAGATCAAGATTACAATCTGCGATTCCCACTAAATTCTGTTGATTCCGGTAGATTGCCATCTCAGTGCGATGATACTGGCACGCCTGCGCCCACTCTCCCCTGTAAAACAAGAGTTTACTCGAGGTGACCTCAACGAAAAGCCTGTTTCGCTCTTCTGGGGCGGTGGACTGCTGTAGGAACCCCGCCAGCATGCTTTCCACGGAGGTCAGATTCCCAAGCATTACTGAAGCTTTTGCAGTAGGTTCAAGGCTATTGAACATCATATCAATATCCCCGATTTTCCTGGATAATTTTGCCCCCTGTAAGATGTGCTGATAGACTGCGTGAGTATCCATATCGTAAATATACAGGAACACTCCTAAATTATGGTGTGCCCGGCTTGCGCTGTACCACAGATTATGCGCTTCGCAGAATGGGATCACCTGCTCCAGCATCTGAATGGTTTCTTTATGCTTCCCATACACCTGTTCAATATCCATTGCCAGTGTGATGCTGGCCTCGGCCTGCACCTCCAATATCCCCAGGCGCTCAGCCATCCCAATCGCTCGCCTGCACAGGTCTTCCGCTGCGGCGTTTTGTATAAAGTGAGCTGTTCGGCCTGCCTCGGAAAGCAAGCGCGCCAATCCCGGGCTGTCCGGCGCCCCCTCCAGCTGCTCCAAACCCTCCTGGCAGGCCTTCCAGCCATCCAGATAATTATCCCGAAACAGCACTATGGATAGGTGGCAGTACAGCCTTGCCATCCCATCCAGGTCTCCGAGCTGGCGGTAAAGGTCAATCCCCTCCCGCAGCACCTGGACCGCCTGCTCACGCCGCGCCTGCCTGCGCAGCGCCTCACCCAACCCCGCCAGCAGGGCAGCTCGCTGCGCCTCGGTGGGCTCCAGCTCCAGCGCCTGGCGGAAGTAGCCCTCGGCGATCGAGTTGGCGAACCCCGCCAGGGCTTCCTGCCCGGCCAGCAGCACGTATTCACGGGCTTTGCCCGCATCTTGGGCTTGCCCCCAGTGGTAAGCCAGCTGTGGAGCGATCTCGAACGCGCGCTCCGCATACAGCTCCTCCAGCACCTGGGCGGTCGCCCGGTGCAGCCGCCTGCGCTCGGGTCCCCCCAGGTGGTTGTACAAGTACTGCTGGTACAGAGCATGCGCAAAGCGGTAGCGCCACAAGGTCTGTCCGGCAACCTGCGCCTCCCCTTGCTCATGCACCAGCCGGTGGCGTTTCTCCAGCTCCTGCGACAGCTCGTGCAGCAGCTGGCGCTCGTTCACCCCCTGCACCCGAGCCACCACCTGGCCGGTGAAATCCTCACCCTCCACACTGGCGATGGAGAGGGCCTGGCGCTGACCTTCATCCAGTCGCCCCACGCGCTCGGCGATGACTGCCTCCACTCGGGCGGGCAGCCGCTCCCAGTCCAGAGATGCCCCCTCGATCCAAAGTCCCTCTTCATTACGCACCAGATTGCCCCGCTCCTGCATGGCGCGCAGCAGCTCGATGGTGAACAGCGCGTGCCCCTCGGTGTGCTGGAATAGCTGCTGGCGGAATACCTGCCCCAGCCGGTTAGGCTGGCTGTCCAGTAAGACGTCGACAAAGCCCCGCCCTTTGCGTTCATCGCTGCTGGTCAGGTCCAGCCAAACATCTCCGTACCGGCGCTTGAACTCGGCCAGGGCTTTCTCCAGCGGATGGCGCTCTCCATCCCGCCCGAGAGTGACCTCCTCCGGTCGGTAGGCACCCAGAACCATGATTCGGCTTCCATCCAGGCGAGCACCCAGGTGGTAGAGCAGCCCTGCCAAAGCGCTGTCCGCCCACTGCAGGTCGTCCAGCAAGATCAGTATGGGGTGATCCTTTGAAAGAGCTCTCAGCACGGCGCAGTACTGCTCAAACAGGTGCTCTTGGGCCAGCTGAGATGACCGGTTGGCAGCCTGTCCCATGACCTGCTGCAGTCCCGGATGGGAAATGCCCTTCGCCTCAGCCTGCGTCAGCAGTTCATTGCCTGGGAGAAAAGTGTCGATCAGGTAGTTGCCATGTTCAACTAGCGCCTGCAAGGCCTGCGGCATTGACTGCCACAGGCGCAGAGACTGAGACCGGTCGATCATCCCGGTAGACATAGCCAGCTTAACGTTCCCCATGAGAATGCGCAAGGCGCTGCGCAGGGGCAGGTAGGGATCGCCCACCCCGGAGTAGGGATTGCAGCTGCCCGCTGCAACCAGCAGGTCGGGATGGGCTTCTGATGCCCCCCGGGCGAACTCACACAGCAAAGCCGTCTTCCCCCGCCCGGCGTCGCCAGTGACGAAGGCCAGCCGGCCTTTTCCTCCTAGCACACTTTCCAGGGAGCGGTTGAGCTGCCCCAGCTCCTGCTCTCGAGCGACGAAAATGGGTTTTTCGCTCTCCTCGACCGCCTCCAGGAAAGCCGGCGGCCTGTGTAGATGCGTGATGCGGATGGCAGGCGTTTCCGCCTCCAGCTGCCCGGCCAGGATCTGCTCGTAGAGACGGATTGTTTCAGCCGATGGCTCAGCTCCCAGCTCCTTTTTGAGCACTTTTCGGCAGGCCTCGTACTGAGCCAGGGCCTCGCCTCCTCGCCCGCTTAAAGCCAGCAGCTTCATTACCCGGCGCTGGGCGCTCTCGTCCAACTGCTCCACGTCCACCAGCCGCCAGGCGTAGCCCAGGGCGCGCTCAAGCTCGCCGCTGCCCTCCAGGATGTCTGCCATCTGGTGCAGCCCCTGTAGATACGCCCGGTGGAGCTGTTCGCGCTTCAGGCGCGCCCAATCTTCAAACGGCGCCGCTTCGCTGACGGAAAAGCCTTCCAGGAATTCGCCTTTGTATACAGAGATAGCCCTCTCCAGCCGCTCTGCACCTACCCCATCTGCCAGGCTGGTGAGCTCAGCTACGTCCAGGCAATGGTCGCTCTCGGAGTTGAACTGGATCATCTCCCGGCTGATCAGCAAGAAGGGTGGGTCGACTTCCCGGTCGCCGATCACTTTTCTCAGGTCAGACAGGGCGTAGCGCAGGTTGCTGCGGGCGGCGCGGTCGGGCCAATCCGGCCACAGCAACAACGCTAGCGACTCGCGAGCATGTGCACGCTGAGATTCAACTGCCAGGTAGGCCAACAAGGCGCGGACCTTGTTGGATTCAAAATTAGTGACCGGCGCGCCATCTTGAGCAACGCTGAATAAACCCAGGAATTTTAGCTCGAGTTTTGACATATTTCCCTCGTCATAGTCAACCATATCTGGTGAACATTGTCCTGTTTATAGCAGAAAAGGATGCAACGAGCAAGCTGAATTTCTCTGCATTTCTCAATGAAAAGCCAACCCTAAGATTGTATATTCAGGTTGTTTGCTGCAATTGAGTTTATTGGAGAACGAGGGGATAATGCGCTGGCGCCAGTGTACGGCAATTTTTCTGCACCCGCGCGGTGGAAAGATCGAGAGGGCCGAGAGCTTGTCCGTCCCTGACGACCAAATGCCATCAGTGCTGATCGCTCTCGAGTATCTTTTCTAACTGGATAATCAAAACCGGCAAATCGTTCGTAACGATTATCCAAAGTATATCGAAATCGACACTATCATAGCCGTGGATCAGGCGGTTGCGCGCTGCGATCATTTGCAGCCAGGGTAGCTCTGAATACTGAGTTCGAACCTCCT
>CAZGIX010000338.1:0-3784 GCA_964525785.1 uncultured Anaerolineaceae bacterium | reverse complement strand
GGGTGGGCGTAGCCCGCCCAAACACCCCATTTCTACTGTAATGCGAAACTCCTAATTATTTTCGCATTTACATTTTATAGCCGCACTCCGGGCAGAACTTGGCTCCCTTGGTGTCTGTGCCACACTTCGGACAGATGCCTGCCGGGGCGCGCTCTATCTTAGTGCCGCACTCCGGGCAGAATTTAGCGCCTTTGGCGTCCGCTCCGCAGCTCGGGCACTTATCGCTGGCGGGCTGGACCATTGGACTGCCGCATTCGGGGCAGAACTTGGTGCCCGCCGGGGCGAGCGTGCCGTCCTGGGGGCAGCGAGCCGACGCTTCGGTGGCGCGCTGGGCCGCCTGGCCCACCTGCTTGACGGCATCGCCCAACCCGAAGACACTGGCGAAACCTTTGATCACCGACCCGGCTTGTTCGGCTTGTGCCTGGGCGATCTCATTGCGGCGCGGCGAATCTTCGCTGCAGTAGCCGGTTTTCTCGTCAAAATCCGACAGGCACACAATTCGCAGGCAGGTCGGGCACTCCCGAAAATTCACTTTTGCCTGCGCCCAGGCTTTTTCGAGCTGATCCGGCGTGAGATGGGTGATATAACGGGGGTCTTCGCCGGTGACGCTGTCGGCAACCGCCCCGCCCACTACAGGGATGTTGCGCAAAAAACCACCCAGGGCCTTTTTGCCAACATCTTTGACCACGGTGTCCACCATCTCCGGCTGACTGCGGTATTCGCGGTCACAGTATTCGCAATAAAAGACGGCATACGGGCCGATCCCATCGTTGCGGATGTCGTAGCGCGGTTTACGGCTTGGTTCTGGCATGGTGTCCCTCCAATATTTGTGCAATCATCGCCCCAGGGTCTCCCGGTGCTAAGATAGCTGTGAGCAATTCTGAACAGTTGAGTTTTTTCATTATACTCCTACCACCCAGCGCCCGTACGCAGCGCACGCTCACCTAACATAATTGCGCGCCTGTTGATCTTCTGTCGCTCAAGCGGCACAGCCGGCCCTGAAGCGACACTCTAGATGCCCTTTCACAGTACAATTGATCATCATGTCACCAATTGGAGGATAAAATGGACAGCCAACCGCAAATCAGCAAGCCTGCCAGCCCGACAGAGCTTTTATCTACACAAGCCAGTGCCTTAGTCGAGCTGGTGGAGATCCAAAAGGATCAGAAAGTGCAAATCGAAGAGCTGCAGCGCCAGAACGAGCGCCTCATTGGGCTGCTGGCGCAGGACAAGAAAGAGACCTCTCTCGCCCACGTGAAGATTGAAGACGTCAATGTGCCTTTCATGGCACTGGTCGGGTTCCTAGTCAAGGTTTCGCTGGCATCCATCCCCGCCATGATCATCATGGCATTGATCTACGGGGTGATCGCCGGGATCATCAGCGTGGTCTTCGGCGTGGCGCTGGGAGGCATATTAGGCAGGTAGCGCAGGTCGGGTTTTTCCATGATTCGTTATCCAGTCTGCGCTCAAACTGAGCTCACGTCGCTCCCACCTAACGACTGAGCGGGCGCACGAAGCAGCACTCCCTGGCATACGCCACCAGGTCTTCCAGGTTCGTCCAGATGCGCCAGATCTTGGTCACATCCGCCCCGGGATCTGTGGTCAGCAGGTATGTACCTTCCGGCGACCACAACGCATTGGTGATCAACTCATCCTGGGGGGCATGCAGCCGGTAAAGCTCCTGCCCGCTGGCGACATCCCAGACCCGCACAGTGCGGTCGCCGGAGAGGAACATATCCGAGGCACCGACATCGAGGTTGCCGCTGGAAGAGACCAACCGGGCGCCATCCGGGCTCCAGCTCAGGCTGCTCACGTTTCCGCTATGGCCGCGCAGCGTTGCCAGCAGCTCTCCACTGGCAGCCTCCCAGAGATGGATGAGGGTGTTTGTCGAGGTTGCTAGCCGGGCGCCATCCGGGTTCCAGGCCGCTCTCCAAACGGCGCCTCTCGATATCCTGGCATCCACTGCCAGCGCGTAGAGTACCTCGCCCTGTACGGTGTATACGCCGGTGATGTTTACATCATTGCTGTCCGTACCAATGACCACAGCGTGGCTGCCATCCGGACTGAAAATAGTCTGGTTTTCAGCGAACAAGGGCAGCAGCGCCACCTGCGAGTCTTCTCCCAAAGGCATTCGCTCTGTCCTTCCCCACCAGCTCGACGCCGCAATGGTATTATCCGCGAGCCAATCCAAGGAAAGCTCGGAGCCTAGCGGAAAGAACTCGAGACCGGGCAAGACGTTCTCAGCCGTTTTCCGGGGCTCGTGTGCCGATAGGGTTTCATCCAGGTCATACACATCGGGACTGCCCATCACCAGGATCTGCCTGCCATCCGGGCTCCAGGCGGCAGCATATCCGCCGGGCAGCTGCGCCAGGGATGTATCCGGGCGGGCATCAATCAGCCAGGCAGTTTGCCCTTGAGGGTCATAGATCAGAAGCGTCCCCCGCTCTGACCAGAAGATATCCCGGAAGTTGCCCTCATAGGTGAAAAGCGCCCTTCCGGTGGCTGTGTCCAATACGCTGAGTTCATCATCGATTGGAGAGACATAGGCAAGGTAGCTGCCGTCTGGCGACCAGGCCAGGCTGTCGACGTGAATCACCTCGTCTCGGAGCAGCGGTTGTAACCCGCCCGCAGCCGGATCAAAGATATCCAGCCCGGTGACCTGCCCGCCGGCAACAGAGATAGCACCTCCCCGAGACCAGGCGACGGCCCCGTACGGGCCCGTCGCGGTGGCCTGCCTGGCAGAGCCGGAAGCGACATCCCAGATTATGATCAACCCACAGCATCCGTAGAGCGGGTGGGCGGTGATAATGTTGTTCCCATCCGGACTCCATGCCAACCCGCCGATCATATCAAATCCGTCTTGCAGCAAAGAGATGACATCGGCGTCAGCGAAATCCTGCCCAGCGGTCGTCAGCTGGACTAGGTCCGTGCCGCTCTCCGCCGACCACACACTAATAATATCCCTTTCACCACTGTTGGAAACCTGCGCCACGCGATTGCCATCCGGTGACCATTCCGCGACATAGTGCTTGACGGTCGAAAGCATGGGGTGGGAGGCACTCGCCAGCGCTGTACCACTTAAGGGATCCAGGATCATTGCTGTGCCGTTCTCCGCCAGCGCTAGCAGGCGCGTGCCGTCCGGCGACCAGCGCAGAAGCGCCACGCCATCCGCGGCTGGAATGCTCAAAAGCTCCTGATCAGAATCTGCATCGATGATGTGGAGGTTTCCATCCGCGCCGGCAATGGCGATCCGGCTGCCATCGAGAGAGATATGTGCCACTTTCACTCCCGGGAAATGCGCCCGGATGCGCCCCTGCTGGACTGCATCTGCCAGGGCTTTCTCTGCCTGAGAGGTGTAAGGGTAGTTATCCAGCGCCTCCAACGCCAGGGCAACCGCCTGGTCCGGAAAACTGCCCGCCAGATCCACCTGGCCTTCGGCAGCCAGCCGACCGGAAGTCGCCAGCCCGGCCTGCAGCTCAGCCCGGCTGCGCTCGCTCTCGGCAATGGCTTGCTGCGTCGCGCGTGCTTGCTCGCGCTCGTTGGCGATCTGCTCGTTGGCCTCGGCGATGGCTTGTTGGGTGGCGCGTGCCTGCTCGCGGCTGGTCGCCACACCGGCCTGCCAGATTGCCAGGGCAGACAGGACGATCGCCACTGCCAGGGCAATGCTCACCCCGATCAACAGGCGGCGCTGGTTGCGCGTCTGGATCTCCCGGCTGTAGGTGATATACGCCACCTGGAGGTCGGTCAAGCGCGGCTCCTTGCCCGCCTGGCCCGCCAGGGTCCT
>CAZGIX010000337.1:0-3788 GCA_964525785.1 uncultured Anaerolineaceae bacterium | reverse complement strand
GCAGAAAATTCGAACGATTGACTGACGAAACAAAGGTAATGGTAACTGACGCAGTGAAGACCTTGAATAAGGATGTTGGTCATGGATTGAGCCAATACAATGCGAAAGTCCAGGATGTTGCAGAAAGACTTCCAGGTGACTTCGGCAAGAAGGCTGCCAAATACCCCTGGGTGACGATCACGATATCCCTGGCTGCTGGTCTCCTGCTAGGTGTATTGCTCAAACCTCGCCGGCAGCCTCTTGGGTAGCTCCAGACTGGCTATAACAGCAGTCCCAAGAAGAGTTGAACTCTTCTTGTTGAAACGGTCATGCAAAGGGTCTGCGCCTTTTGCATGACCCCAACCGCAAAACCTGATAAAAAAGGAGAAACCTCATGTTGTGGACTATCATCATAATTCTAGTAGTACTGTGGCTGCTCGGCTTTTTCGGTCGGAACATAAGTTCAAGCTTCCCGAAAACCGGGAGTTGGATTCATATTCTGATTGTTGTTGCCGTCATACTCATCATATTACAGCTCCTTGGGGTGGTCAATCTCTAGCGCAGCCAGCCCGCGCCTCCGCATCCCGCGCTGGTAGTCCCGTCCAACGAGAGAAGAACCCATGGCTGTGTAATTAGAGCGCAGTGTGCGTAGCTGTACGATGAATATATTCAAGCGACGTATCGCGACGATATTGATATTTATTATTATAGGCATGCTGCTGTTGTTGGCGTGTGAAAGTGCCCCATTGCCAGGCTATAATGGAACGCCACAACCCGTGTACGACGCTGCGCAGTCCACACTGGATTATGGCCAGAGCCAGATGAGGGAGCTGTCTCATCAGGCCACGGTGGTTGCACTGAATATGGCTCAGGCCGCGAATGCCGCGGAGCAGGCCACACTGGATTACAACCAACGGCAGATGATGGAGTTGGCCTACCAGGAAACAGCGGTCAGCCTGAACATGGCTCAGGCTGCTGCCACGCAGCAGTCCATCTATTCTGCCTACATACTGAATGTCACACAGACCGCCCAAGCCCAGGCGATGCTGGACGTCCAAGCCACGCACACTGCTCAGGCGAATGCTACCGCGACGGCATATTCGTTGACGGCCACACCGTTCGCTGCTCTCCAGGCCGAAATCGTACGAACACAGAATGAATCTGAACGACGGGCCTTGTGGGAAGAGTTTGTCGTCACCCCTTTGAAAGTTATCCTATTTACCCTGGTAGTTTTCCTGCTCATCGTGGGCGGGGTGATGGCCTATCGGCGGCTTATGCCGGTGCTGGAGCTTCGCTTGCGTACCATCTCGCGCGATAACGACAGCCCCTTTCTCCTGGTGGATGGGATGATCGTGGATCCCGATCCCCCTCATCGCCGATTAACCCAGCGGGAATTACGCCTGCTAAAACATCCTCGACCTCCGAGTGATAATACAGTGCAGGTGGAAATCATCCACTCGTCTGAGCCATCCGTCACCAACTGGATTACCGAAGCCGAGCAGAAATTGCGCTCCGATGGATGGATACAATCATGAGTGTTTCCCGTTACCTTCCGGCAGCCCTTAATGTAGCCCAGGCAATTCCAGGCATCCTTGCCCAACGTGGGTTGAAACCGTTCATAAGTCGCTTTGTTTTGACCGAAACTCAGCAAGGCAATGCCTGGCTGTTTGTTGTCTTGGAGGTCGGCCCTATGAATCACCCTGAAGACTACGCTGCTTCCGATGTGTTGCACTATCTCTCCACAGCGTTACATGGGCTTCCCGTAGTGATCAGCGACTCCTACGGCCTGCGGTACGCCGTGCTTCTCAGTTCACAGATCTTGTTGAAGAGGCCCAACTGATTCTGAGAAACGGATGGAAGGCCGGTATGCTCTATGCTGCCCAGAACGCCGGTGTAAACCAGGGCATCTTATCCGAAAGGTTTCAGGAGTATGTAAATGTGGCAACTCAAGAGGGTAACGGTTTTGTTCATTTTGACCACGCTTTTTGTCGTAGTGGGCAGCCCCTCGCCTAACGTCCTGGCGAGCCCTAATGCAGTTGCGCCCGATTTGGGTTCTGCGATGAGCTTCGTAGCCCTGGCCAGCTCGACGTTGACCAATACCGGCCCGGGTGTCTTCGTTGGAGATGTGGGTGTCAGCCCAGGCACATCGGTCACTGGCTTTCCTCCTGGCACAGTCAGAAACGGAACGATATACATGGGTGGTCCAGTGGCAGCTCAGGCGCAGATCGATGCCAACAGTGCGTATAATGATTTAGCAGGCCAGACGTGCAATGTTGATTTGACTGGTCAGGATCTGGGCGGAATGACGCTCACGCCAGACGTCTATTGTTTCGATACGTCGGCTCAGTTGACGGGAGACCTCGTTCTCGATGCCCAAGGCGACCCTCTTGCGGTCTGGGTTTTCCAGATGGGGAGCACGCTCACGACCGCATCCGCCTCATCTGTGGCGGTGATCAATGGCGGTCAAGCTGTCAACGCGTTCTGGCAGGTGGGCAGCTCCGCGACGGTTGGTACAGCCACTCGGTTCAATGGAAATATTCTTGCGTATGCAAGCATCACCCTGGATACTGGCGCAAGCCTGATCGGTAGAGCCTTGGCGCTAAATGGTGCAGTGACGTTGGATACCAACGGCATCCCCTTCCCCATCGCCAATACCCAGCTATTCGAGTTTTTATATCTGCCACTCATCATAATACAGTGACACACCACTGCCAAAACTGCTGGGCACCCGGCTTTCATCAAGGCCTACCGGCATAACGGCTACATCAAGTCGCTGGAAGAGATCGTCCACTTCTACAACACCCGGGACGTCCAGCCGTGGCCTGCGCGTGCTGCTTGAACAATTCGTCAGGCCGAGAGCTTTTTTTACAATAAGCTCTCAGCAAATAACATAAAGACGACGTTAAATTCGTCAACTGGAGGAGCTGCTATGAAAGGTTTTGTGCAAAACATCGAGGGCATTGCAGTCAAGAATGAAGAATTTCGCCGGGTACTTTACACGGCAAAGAGCTGTCAGCTCGTTGTCATGGCGTTGAAGCCCAAGGAGGAGATCGGGATGGAAGTACACCAGCTCGATCAGTTCTTTCGGGTGGAGGAAGGGACGGGCGAGGCCGTTCTCGATGGTGTAAACACGGTGATCAGTGCGGGCTTCGCCGTGCTCGTCCCCGCGGGGGCAAATCACAACATCATCAATACCGGCAGTGTTCCACTGAAGCTCTATACGCTTTATTCACCACCGAATCATCGGGACGGCGTTGTCCACCATACCCGCGCCGAAGCGGAGGCGGATAACGAACACTTCGATGGTGAAACGACAGAATAGAGATCTGCCTAGACGCTGGGGTGATTGTCCGCACTGAGAAGAAGGGCAAGTTTATTCACATGGGTACGGCCTGGGACGCGCTTCACAATCGCGGTGCGTGAGTGTGCCATGGGTGTGATCATACGCCTAGTAAATCCCACCAGCCTCTGGGTGGTATTTTTGCTGTACGCCATCGCTATGTTGGTGGGCATCACACGCTTGTATATAGAGGCCTACTACCCACGGGATGTGCTGGCGGAGGCTATCCTGGACATCATTGACGCACGTTCTCTGATAGAAGATAATTATCCGTAATTGGAGGAATCCACGGCTAACAACGAATATGACTTGATTGTAATTGGCGCAGGCGGGGCGGGCAGCACCGCGGCCACGCTCGCGGCAGGTATGGGTAAGCGTGTCGCGTTGATTGAGCGCGATAAGCTTGGCGGCACGTGTCTTAATTATGGCTGTGATCCAACCAAAACACTTTTGCATACAGCACACATGC
>CAZGIX010000336.1:1612-3843 GCA_964525785.1 uncultured Anaerolineaceae bacterium | reverse complement strand
TTCCGGGGTGCCTTATCCGGATTTTTAAAAAAGAATTATCGTTTCCTGATCTGGCAAGTAACCACTCATCCCTGGGTGCTTATAAACCCTCTGATCCGTGCACGCATTTGGCTTTGGTTCATCTTATTGGTCACTCCTTTATGGCCTCATTCCTTTAAAAATGTTGCCGACTCACCGATCAAAAAACGTTCGTTCGGCATCTTGTCGATTGCTGTGAGCCCCAATCACCAGCGTCGCGGCTTAGGGCGACTGTTGATAGAAGTATCCGAAAAAGCTGCTTATGATGCTGGTTATTATGAAATGAGCCTGTCTGTAGACGCCGATAATCAGAAGGCAGTTCATTTTTATGAAAGCTTGGGCTGGGAGAAGGCGCCCAGCAACGATCCTATGCTTATCAAGATGAAGAAATGCATCCCGAGAGACGTTTCGACAAGCCAGTCAACGTCATTACCTACGTAAAAAAGGATCTCCATCGTTTCCGAGGAAGATCCTGATATGACACCAAAATCCAGTATGGTTTACTCGGAGGTCTTAAAGAGTACAAAGACACCAAATATGAGCGAAGAGTGCTGGTTATGAATGTGACTGACGTTGCCGATGATAGGCGCCACTGCTGTTAGATCCATTGGCAGGCTGATAGTTTTTCCGTCGTATGTTCCAACTGCAACTGGATCGCCGAAGAAATTTTGAGCATCGACAATCCTGTAGGTATCGCCAGGTTTTAAAACGCTCGACACGTCTACGCTTACCCTGGGTTGCATATCCCAGTTATAGATGATGATGTTCGCTCGTCCGGTTTCGTATTTGTTTGGTCGTACGAAGATCTTTACTCCGGACGGGAGCGAGGGGGAGTAGGTGCTATTCGCATCAAATCCGGTCTTTGCTTTCCATTGATCGTAGGTCAGATAATCATAACTGCCGTCACGGTTGCTATACCAGAAATTGTTGATTGGACCAAAATATTGGTTGTTATTCCAGGTAAGGTTAGCTGTGCCGGCAGATGGAGTAAAGGCTGCGATCAAATCTCGGCTGACGAATGTGTTGTTCGCGATTGTACCGCCGAGCCAGCTCTCTGAAGAGAAAGCCCCGAACTCTGCCTTGCGAGAACCGCTGACAAAATAGTTATCGATGGCAACAATGTTCTGGTTGTCGCCGAGGGCTCCAGTTCCAAGGCCAAACTCGGTGCTGATGCCAAGGTCGCCATCTTCTCGATATGTAAAATTGTTCGTGAGGGAGAGCTTATCTATAGGATTATTGGTTGTGCCAATGAAGAAATTGCGGTCATAGTTAGAGAAAGAAACATTCCCTTCTAAATTGAACCCGTTGGCGTATCCATTCTCTGAATAAGCCTTCATACCGGTTGTGAAGTTTCTAAATGTAATCACGTCCTCAATAAAACGATCCCCGCTCTCGTTTTGTGCATAGATCCCAGAGCCACGTTCGGTATATGGAATGACAAAGGAGGTATCATATAGACCCACACCCCAAATAATTGCTCCGTAAATTTCACCGCCGGTACCGACCTCCGACCAAAAACCAATTCCGGGATGGCCTGTATTGTTGACGACCAGGTTGATGGCCTTCTGACCGAGCGCCAACATATTCAGTCCGAACGATCGGTGATAACCATCGGTCACTCGTTCGAGGCTGGAATTGGTTATTTCAAAATCCCAGAACCAGGAATACTGTCCATAAGCCATGATACCGCCATCAATGGTGGCGCGCTCGCCAGGAATTTGGCGTAGAATGATCGGCTGGTTATTCGTGCCAGCCAGTTTACTGTTGAAGATCGTGCCTCCACCATTGCCGTATCGCCCACCTCTTAACCATATAGTCGCTCCGGGTTTGACACTCGAGGGTTGGTTGAGCGCTGTTTGCAGGTCCCATGGATTATTGATGCTGCCATTTCCATTGGAAGTTCCATTCGGGGCCACGTAAAACTCCATTCCCTCAACCTCGGGGAGAGCAGTGGTTTTATTAATGAGAGGTAGGTAGACAGTGGGAGTGGGATCGTTGGGCGAAGCAGTTTCGTCTTCTTGAAGCATAGAGATAGCAGGTTCGCCTACCTTTGGTAGGGGGATAGCGGTTTCCCCTACCTGCGGGATAGGCATGGCTGTTCCGCTTACCTGTGGGATAGGCATGGCTGTACAACTTACAATCAAGCTGATGATGATGGGTAGGTATAAACTCAAGAACCGATTCTTCCTCATGAATAACCTTTTCTGGCAGTT
>CAZGIX010000336.1:0-1512 GCA_964525785.1 uncultured Anaerolineaceae bacterium | reverse complement strand
TTAGGTGCTTATGTGCTGCGTGTCATATATCCCGACTTGTACATGACCGGCTTCGATATGCCAGGCCATATCATGGCTTCGATGCGCCTGCACCTGACTTCACTATTTGAGACGGATAACTGGCTCGACAATTCCTTTGTGCAAGTCCTGTTCTTTAATCATGGCTACACTACGATCCTGCTGCCCTGGTCGCTTTACGAGCTGGTTTTCCATTTCCTGGAACTGGGGATAACCGAAGCCCGGCTGGTCTATCTTAACAGCCTGATCGGCATCCTCAGTTTGCTGAGCATCTATTTTTTTATCCGAATGAACTTCAGCCTGCAGATGGCCTCCCTGGTGCTATTGACAGTAGCGGTGGCGCCCGTCCACATTGGGCTTAGCCGTGCGCATGTCGGAAGCCAGGTGATTTCGAGTATTTTCTTTTTTGCTGGTCTGGGATTCCTATCGCAGTACCTCTCCCACAAGAATGATCTCTGGAAGCATCTTTATTTTATCTCAGTTTTCTTTTATGTTGGAGCAGATAATGCTTTCTTCTTGGGACTGATACTCCAAATCCTTTTCGTTTTCCTCCTCTCACAGGACCTTTCTATCCGGGAACGTCTCACGTTTCTAAGAAAAACTTATCTAGGTTTCCCTGCGCTCCTAGCCATCGGACTGCCGGTAGGTCTGTATATTGCCTCAACCCTGATTGCCCACGGCCTTGATCTGGATGGTGGTTATCTGCTCCGCTTGGCTAATAAGGTTTACAAACAGGCATTTGTGTTGGACCTGCTAAAAATCCCAACCTGGATGCTGACCCTGCTCGGACCGGGCGCGTTGACATTCCTGGCAGCTATTCTCCCCAATCTGATACACTTCAGGAAGGTGCGTTCTGATTCAAAAGTAGTGTTCCTGTGGATGACCTTCCTGGTGTATTTCTTCGCACTATTATTGAGCCAGAGGATAGAACACAATTACATCTTCCTATTGTTGGTTCCCTCGGTGGCGATCACAGTATGGACCTTTCAAAACCAGCGGTTTCTGTTGGCCATATCCATTGGTACTACGCTGGTTTATTCAATGGCTGTGGTGTACAGTCTAAACTTGGGGTTCTCGGTGCCGTTGAACTACGGAACTATTAACCGGCGTATACAGAATAATGACGTTGGGTTAAAAACCTTGGGATACTTGATCCGCCACGGCGAGCTACCCGTATCGAGACGTCAGGAGGGGGCGATCGAGCGGGTCGGTCTCTTTATCGATTCAACTGAATCCTTCTACTATACTGGCGCAGAGCTGTATTCAGAACGCCAGGATATTGGGATTGATCAGGTGCAACAGTCAAAACCGTCCGTCTTAGCTTATATACCGGGGGACGACTCGGAAACAAACCTGGCGATTTTTGCCCTGGTCCGGCAAAACGGGCTTGCGCAGGCAGGTTTTATCGTAGATGGGAGCCAGGTGCTGATCGAGCTGTACTCCAGCGAGCCTGTCCTCCAACCCAAGCAGTATGACATTCACCTGTATAACGAA
>CAZGIX010000335.1:0-3864 GCA_964525785.1 uncultured Anaerolineaceae bacterium | reverse complement strand
GACATTGTCAAAATTGCCAACATCGCCCAGATTGTGAATGTAATTGCCCCGATCCTCACCCAGGGCGATGACATGCTACTGCAGACAATTTTCTACCCGTTTGCTATGTACTCATCCCGGCGGGATGGGATTGCACTCCTGCCTTCCATCAGTGGTCCCGCCTACGACAGCCCATCCTATGGGCGGGTCAACATTGTCGATACCAGCGCCATCCTGGGCGATGGCGTCCTGCACGTTTTCCTTGTGAACCGTAATACCAGCGATATTGCCGAAATTGAGGTCGACCATGGCAGGGGGAAACTTGTATCGGTCATATCCGCTGAAGTCGTCTGCGGGCCAGATCCGGATGTGCGCAATACGTTCGAGAACCCAAATGCCGTCAACAGCCAGCCCTTGCAGACGGTTAAGATCAGTGAGGGAAAAGCGAGCGTCCAGCTCCCGCCGCTCTCCGTTGCTGCAATCACCTTTAGAACAGCCTGATTGCCTGGCAGATGAATGTGCAAGGGTGCACGCACGGTGGTTCGTCCTGGTCTGCGACTTACCCCGCGCTTGACCTGATGCGGGCTGGGCTGTTGGCCTACACTGGCGCGTTTGAGGCTTGCGTTCGCTTAGTCGATGACGTTGAATAGAGATTAGTAGCCATAGAGAGCGAGGATACACACTGGCAATTTGAAAAGGTGCTGGCCGTTCGCTGCTTTATCGCTTGCACTCAAAACGACCTTGCGCGGGCAGAGATTTATGCGGATCGTGCGCTGCGTGATTTACCAGACAAGGATGTAGGCTTTCGACCTGGGGTTTATGGCGCGCTTGGAGATGCCTACCGCCGGAATAGGCGCTGGGAGGAAGCAAAAGAATGCTACCTCACCGCGCTTGAAGTCACCCACTCCCCTTCAGACCGCCTCTTTTCAGCGCATGTCTTTGGCGCTCTTGCTGACCTCGAGCTGAGACAGGGCTGTCTGCAAAACGCTGCCCGCTATTGGAGAAAGGCTCTCACAACCATCCGAGACCGGGAGAATTGGGGCCGCCTGCCGTTACCGGTCATCGGCTGGGTATACATCCGGATGGGCGAGCTTCTATACGAGTGGAACCAATTGGCCGAAGCCTGGGATCACGTGTCGTGGGGGCTGTAACACGCCGGCCTGGGTGGAGACGTAAGGGCGCTGATCGCCGGATATTTGATCGCGGCTCGTATTAAGCTGACGCAAGGCGAGGTCGAGACGGCAGCCGAGCATCTGGAGCGAGTTCGTCCGCTGGTGGAGCAAGCACAATTTCCGGAGTGGACCAGTCAATACGAGCGTTTCCGGCTCGATCTCTGGCTGGCGCAGGACGGGCTCAGAGCAGCCGTGAACTGGTCCGACGAGATGTTGCGCGGGCCGGCGTTCGAAGGACGACCGGAAAGCGTGGTGGCACAACTGGCGATAGCCCGGGTGCTCATCGTCAAAGGAGATGCGTCGTCTCTCGCAAAAGCGCAAGCGCTGATTGAGCGCCTGTTGCAGACAACCGAGGAGGAGGGCCAGATGCGTGTCACCATCGAGGCCCTAGCGCTTAAAGCCCTGGTTGACTGGCGGCGTGGCGAACGAGTAAGCGCGCTGATCTCTCTCGAACATGCTTTGCGGCTGGCCGAACCTGAGGGCTATGTACGCCTCTTCGCCGATCTAGGGCTCCCCTTGGGGAGACTACTGCAGGAACTCCGTTCCCGGAAGGTCATGCCGGACTATACTGATCGGCTGTTGGCGGCCTTCGGTCATGAGGCCGTAATGGCTCCGGCTGGTGCCGCTCTGCCCGAGCCCCTGACGGAGTGCGAAATGGAAGTGCTACGCCTGCTCGCTGCCGGCCTGACGAACCGTGAGATCGCCGAACGACTGGTGATCTCGCCCGAGACCGTGAAGAAGCACACTGCCAACATTTACGGAAAGCTCGCCGCTGGTAACCGCTCCCAGGCGGTGGCCAGGGCCAGAGAATGGGATTTGCTCGACTAACAACTTTCCCCTACCTTACTCCGACATTCCAAAAAAGAATTACCCCTCCTGAATTCCCCATTTTGGGCATGCGTCAGCGTGCTCATTTTCTTATCATAGCCTTAATTGTTAGTCAAACTGAGAATTCATGAGGTGTTGCGATGAATATTAACCTACCCATTTTAGCTGGCGCAATCTCAACCACCATCTTTGCATTCAGCACGCTACCCATGCTGATGAAAGCGTTCCGGACAAAGGACTTGAGATCGTACAGTCTGAGCAACATCTTGCTCAGTAACTTAGGCAACGTCATTCATTCCATTTACATTTTCCATTTGCCTATGGGCCCCATCTGGCTTCTGCATGCCTTCTACCTGGTCACTACAGGGCTGATGCTGGTCTGGTACCTGCGCTACGAATGGCGGCGCCAGGCACGGACGCAAAATCTACCCCGTTGAGATACCCCTCTCGGGGCATGACCTGGCGAGCTAAATTGGATATCCTTTCTCTAAATATTATTACCTTTGACTTTATTGAATGCGAGGAGGTATGAAGTGTCAACTGCAAACTTAATCCGTTGGAGTGGACTGATAAGTATCTTGGCAGGTGCGCTCTACGCCCTCGGCGCACTCCTTCATCCTGTTGGCGAAGATATTGCCGCCTACATTAGCCCTAATTGGATACCTGCACATCTGGTTTACTGGGTTTCAGCAATTCTGATGCTTTTTAGCCTGCCGGGACTATATGCCCGTCAGGTGGAAAAGACAAAGTGGCTTGGGCTGGTCGGTTTCGTTCTGGCCTTCTTTGGCACGGCCTTAGTGGTTAACATATTCTTCATGGTCTCTACCGTCCTACCCTTAGTCGCTGCACAGATGCCTGTTCTGTTTGATCAAGCCGCCGCACCGCCAACGGGTGGAGTACTTATGCTGATTCTGGGCTTTGTGCTGGGCTATATCCTGTTTGGCATCGCGACTATGTGCGCAGATGTATTGCCCCGTTGGTCAGGTTTATTGTTAATCATTGGCGTATTGTTTTTTATGATTTCGGAAGCGCCACTGTTCGACCGCACACTATCGCATGTGATCGTGACCGCCGGCGATGTATTATTCGGCAGTGGCTTTGCCTGGATGGGTTACGCGCTCTGGTCGGAAAAGCGTGAGCCTGTGAAATATGGCGAGCCTGGACCGGGGTTTTCGGGGTCTTGAGGGGAACTACACCGTGACCCTCACCTGCGGCGTGGAGATCCCTCAGGGACCGGCTGCCACCGAGGTGAGTTCAGAACAACTCGTGTTCGATTCAACCCGTGGCAGCGGAACCGCAACCTGTATGTCATGAACAGCGATGGCCACGACATGAGCCGGTTGACCCGGGGAGAGGCCGGCAGTTTCGCCTGCCTGGTCGCCGGATGGCACCCAGATCGCCTTCGTCTCCGACCGCGACGGGGAAGCCGGCATCTATGACCTCTATGCTTAACCCGTCTCCGTATCTTCGCGCCCACCATTCCCAAAGGGTTGTTATCCTTTTTCTTGTAGGTCCGGATTCGAAGATTCTGGCCTCAATCAGTCCATCTCCACCTGCTTCCAGAATTCCCTGAATTTAACCACTCTCTTTACCTGTTCCTTCGCTATTAAAAATGGGGCAACATCGCCTGCCAGGGCATCAAAATTAAAAGCCTCGATCTTCAAAAGCAGTGCCTCGCGTAGACTTTCGGGAGAGGTAATGCCCATCTTCTGGTTTATATATCCAAAATCTGGCTTGGTTTTACTCAATAGAAATGTGATATCGTAAAAATCTCTTCCTTGCGGGCGTTTGCGATTAACCGCGGTAAAAATTTTTTGTGACAGCAGAACATTTAACGGCGTCACTCTGATCTCAGTAAAGACATCAAATTTATTTAATATCTTGA
>CAZGIX010000334.1:0-3866 GCA_964525785.1 uncultured Anaerolineaceae bacterium | reverse complement strand
TTCGGGGGGAAAGAAGCTGAGCGACCAGATCAAGAGCGTGGTAACCCGCGATCTGGTCTTTGACGTTACCGCGGACGCGGTAGGGATGGTTATTCCAGGTGGCAGTATTGCAGTTAAATTGGTCAAAGCGGTTGTAGATCGCGGTAAATGAGCGGCGCAACCTGTCAGCCTGTATCACAATAGAGTGGGATAGCATCTGCCCTGATGTTGGCAGGTCCGGGCTAGGCCCCGCCAACCCGCCGGAGTGGATCGAGAAGCTGCGCCCGCAAGCGATCCTGCTCAGCGTGGCCCCCGGCGACCGGGAGGGGAGGCCCGAGGCTGAGACGCTAGAGGCAGTTGAAGGATATACCCTGTTACGGACAGACCTCAATAGCTGGATCGAGCTGACCACGGATGGGGAGCGGATGTAGGTCGAGGTGGAGAGGCCGCGAAGGATAATCCTGATCAGACAATGGGAAGCTCAAGAAAGACCCTGCAAGGCAACAACCACCCCCACCAGTGGTCGCTGGTGGGGGTGACGTATTGATTGCTATAGGTGAGTCGTGCAGACCATTTCTTCATGGGGCTTGCACTGGGCGTGCATTCGTACAGATAGCGGGCCCATTCGGAGGCAGATTGGCGCACGCATCCACGGCAGGACGATCTACTTGAGCGGGTGCTTTACCTGCATTCGTACAGGTAACGGGCATATTCGGAGGCAGATTGGCGCATGCATCTACTGGAGAACTATTTAATGAAGCAGGAGCAGGGCGTGCATTCGTACAGCTAACCGGCCCATTCGAAGGCAGATTGGCGCACGCATCCACGGTAGGACGATCTACTTGAGCGGGTGCTTTGCCTGCATTTCGACAGCTGGCGAGCTCACTCAATGACACGTCGAAGCAGTCATCAAGTAGAGGTCGGTACGAAAGAGTATTGTTCACTCTATTTTGGTTGGCAGGTCGTCCTTGGTTATCGAGCACATTGGCTTGCTCGCTCGAAGGATCAAGTACGACTTCTGGTCTAAAAGCCACCGCCCTGATAGTGAGGGTGGATAGGACCAATAAGGCAACAGACAAAAGGGCAACACGAATTTTCAACATAATTTTCTCCTTTAGCTAAAATTGGCTCTCGCCCGGGATGCTCGCTGGATGTACGCTTACTATATCGAAAATGCGGAAGGACGTCGTTAGGGGAAACTCTACAATAGAGCGTCAAGCCACACTACACTTTTATCTCCATTTCCCGACAGACGTATGTTGCATCTGGAAAGCATACGGGGCGGCACTCAATAAGTGCCGCCCCGCGGAATTTCGTCTCTTCGAAACTATCGTTGCAATGGAATCAACCTTTCGGCGCCTGGATTGGCTGTCTCAGTCCTTTCTCTAGTGCCCATATCGCAATCTGGACCCGCGAGTCAAAGCCAAGTTTATTCAAGATGCGCGTCACGTAGGTTTCCACCGTTTTCACCCTCACCGTCATCTCCTCCGCAATTTCACGGTTGGATTTGCCCTGAGCGATCAGCGCAGCCACCACGCGCTCGCGCGCCGTCAGCCCTCCGAATATTTCTTTCACATTCTGGATGGGCGAGAGCGTTTCTGTCTCAAGCAGCGCGTACGCAACCGCTTGTTCCAGCGTCATCGTGCGGCCTTCTGCCCAGGCGGCAGTAAAGCTTGTCTCATCGAGCTGGGCGCGCACCGCGGACTCGTAACGATCATATTCGAGGCGGTCAGCATATGACACCGTTGAGCCAATACGGATGGCTTCGCGCACAGCCTCCATAGACCCAAGCAGCCGCGCGGCTCGCTCTGGCTGCCCGGCTCTTCCGACAACCCCGGCCAATCCCATCAGGCAGTCAACGACGCCCCGCTTACCCCCGTGTTTTTGGAACAGGACCATGCTCTCTTCAAAGTACACCGCCGCCTGCTGGTAGTCACCGCCATCGTAGGCAACAAACCCGAGGTTGATTAGCGAAACTGCTATCCCCCTCTGGTCGCCTAACTCTTGTCGGATAAGCAGGCTTTCCTCATAGAATTTGCGAGCCGCGGCATAGTCGCCTTCTACTCTCGCCATCTCCCCAAGAGTGTTGAGCGTACGGGCGATTTTCCATTTGTCGCCCAGCTTGCGCAGGCTGATCAGGTTGTCTACGGCGAATGAGCGAGCTTGAGCGTAGAGAGAGAGCGCCTCCTCGGCATCACCTTGGTTTGCAGCAGTATCAGCAAGATAGAAGAAGGCTTCGGCGATATTGTCCAGGTCTTTCATCTCTTGGGAAAGGGCTAGGCTTTGTTCGTATGCTGAGCGCGCTGCGGCATAATTACCCTGAAGATAGGTCAATGTCCCCAGCCAACGGAACGCCTTGGCGCGTGAGGCTAGCTGCCGAGGCGCTTCCTCTCGGGATAGAACTCGCTCCAGCCACTCGATCCCTTCGCCAAAGTGATGACCGCGCATAAACCAAAACTGTCCCAGCGTCTCCGCCAATTGCAAGGCCACAGCTGCGTCGTTTTCGAGCGACCACGCCAACGCCGCTCGGAGGTTGTCGTGTTCGCGCTCCAGCCATTCTATCCATTCACTTTGTTCTGCCCCCTTTAATTCAGATTCCGCCTGCATGGCCATTTTCATAAACCAATCGCAATGCCGCACCTCCACCACCCTGGCTTCGCCCGCTGCTTGCATCTTTTCCCGCCCGTATTGGCGGATGGTCTCTAAAAGCCTGAAGCGTGTCTCCTGGCCTGGCACACGCTCTACGACGACAAGCGATTTATTCGCAAGTTGGGTCAGCAGGTCTAAGATATTGCGAGCTTCTATTCCATGATCTACGCAGACAGCTTCAGCGGCTTCCAGAGTCCAGCCACCCACAAAGACCGAAAGCATCGAAAGAAGTTTTTGCTCGGTCTTGGACAGCAGCGAATAACTCCAATCGAGAGCTGCTTCCAGAGTCTGTTGCCGGGAAGGAGCTGTGCGACTGCCAGACTTGAGGAGATGGAAGCGATCGGTGAGGCGCTCTGCGATTTGCTGGACGGAGAGCGTTTGCACGCGCGCCGCTGCCAATTCGATAGCGAGTGGCATCCCATCCAGTTTAAGGCAGACGTCGGCCACATATTCCCCGTTCTGCTCAGTCAGGGAGAATGTCGGTAGGGCTGCTGCCGCACGAGCGATGAATAATTGAACAGCCTCGGATTTTTCGTACCCTTTTAGGGCGTTTTGCCAGGTCGAAGAATCTCGCCACGGTCGCGGGTCTGGCAGTGAGAGAGGCGGCACGCTCCACACCGCTTCACCAGGAATGCCCAAATTCTCACGGCTGGTGGCGAGAATCTGTAGTCCGGGGCACGCTTGGAGAAGGGTCTCAGTCAGTCGGGCGCAAGCATCCACGAGGTGTTCACAGTTATCTAGCACGAGTAAGGTATGTCGGTGCAGTAGATGATCGATGAGCGTGTCGGTGATTCTCCGCCCTGCTTGTTCGTGTACGCCCAAGGTGAAGGCGATGGATTGGGGTACAAGTTGAGCGTCTGCCAGAGGCGCAAGTTCTATCAGCCACACTCCGTCAGCATACTCAGCAGGCAAGTCGCTCGCTACCCGAAGAGCCAGACGTGTCTTGCCACAGCCTCCGGGGCCAGTCATCGTCAGCAGGCGCACAGCCGACAGCTGCCGCTTAACTTCGGCGACCTCGGTCTCGCGACCAATGAAGGTGCTGAGCGGTGCTGGCAGGTTATGGCAGTGGGGGTCGAAGTGTAGTGCCATTGTCAACTCACTTCGGTCAAACTAGGCCCTTTCCCTTCGCCCAGGGTGCAAAAGGAGATTGATTTCATTAAATTATAGTATGAAATGAATAATTCAGTAGTTTTGCACTTTTACTGATGAATTGCGTTGTCAAGGGTCAATTTATGGTG
>CAZGIX010000333.1:0-3888 GCA_964525785.1 uncultured Anaerolineaceae bacterium | reverse complement strand
CAGTCCCAGGGGCGAGGGAGTGACCACGGCGCTGCCGCCCATCCTCCCGGGCAGTGACACGCGGTTTGGCTGCCTTGTCATACTCCAGGAAGACCACACCCGCCTGGCGCGCCTGCCGGTACAGGTACTCACGCAGCCCGTAGCTGCGCAGGTCGCGATAGAGAACAGCCAGGCGCGCCTGGGGAGCCAGACGCTTGATCGCCAGGGAATTCTTGAGCGCCTCGGTGCAGCAGATGCGCGAGCAGTAAGGATGTTCCTCATCGCGCGAGCCCACACACTGGATCATCACCAGGCTCTGACCGGAGAGGCTGGCAGCGAATTCCGGATCGGCCAGCTTGCTCTCCAACTCGCGTTGGGTGATGACCCGCGGCTGCTGGTTATAGAGATATTCTTTGGGGGTGATCTCCCGGGCACCGGTGGCAACCACGATGGCGCCATGCCCGATCTCGACCAGGGAGCCGTCCGCCAGGCGGACCGTGCTGCGGAACTTGCCCTTGTAGCCGTTGATAGCGGTCACTTCGGCGCCGGTGATGACCTGGACCAGCGGCTCATTTGAGACGTCGGTAATCATCTTCTCCAGCAAGTGCTGGGGGTCTTCGCCGGTGCGGGCAGAGGTAAAGATATGGCGCAGGTTGCCGCCCAGCTCGGCCTGGCGCTCGACCAGGGTCACTTCGTAGCCCTGCCTGGCGATCGAAAGGGCGCTGGTCATGCCCGCCAGACCGCCGCCGATGACCAGTGCACGCCGGTCGATATCGAAGGTATTGTGTTGGATAGCTCTCAGCCGGCGCGCCTTGGCAACCGCCATACTCGCCAGCTGCCGGGCCTTCTCCGTAGCTACCGCGGGATTGGATTTATGCACCCAGGAGTCCTGCTCGCGGATGTTGGCCATCTCGAACAGGTGCGGATTCAGCCCGGCCTGGCGCATGGTATCCTGGAAGAGCGGTTCGTGGGTGCGCGGGGTGCAGGAGGCCACCACAACCCGGTTGAGGTTGTGCTCCTGGATCTTCTGGCGGATGCGGTCCTGCGTATCTTGCGAGCAGGTGTACAGGTTGTGCTCAGCGTAAGCCACATTCGGCAGCTTACGGGCGTATTCGACCACCTGCGGCACGTTCACCACCGAGCCGATATTGATGCCGCAGTGGCAGATGAAGACGCCCACTCGCTCGGCCTCATCGGAGGTGTCCCTTTCAGGCGGGTATTCCGGGGTGCGCGTCAGCGTGGCGCGCCCGCCCGCCAGCAGTGCGGACACCTGCGCAGCCGCGCAGGAGGCTTCGATAACCGATTCGGGGATGTCCTTGGGCTCCGAGAAGGCGCCTGCCACAAATACGCCGGGCAGGGAGGTCTGCGAGGGGGCATAGGCGCCGGTCTCGACGAAGCCGAACTCGTTCAGCTTCAAGCCCAGGCGCTCCGCCATCTGCAGCGTGTCTTTGGAGGGCCTCAACCCGACCGAGAGCACGACCAGGTCGAATTCTTCCTCGTGGATGACGGGACGTTTGTGCTCTGCGCCTTCATATTTGACAAAGCCCAGGCGCAGGTTGCGGCTGCCGGGCACTTCCTTGACCGAAGAGACCAGGCAGCGGATATAGCGGACGCCATACTCATTCTGCGCCCTGTCGATATACGGGTCGAAACCCTTGCCAAAGGAGCGAATATCGATGTAGAAAATGGTCGGCTGAACGCGCGGGTCGTGCTCCTTGGCGATGATGGCTTCCTTGGTGGCGTACATGCAGCAGACCGAAGAGCAGTACCCGCCGCGCTCCTCGCCGCCAGGGGTCAGGGTGCAGTCGCGCGAGCCGACGCATTGGATCCAGGCGATCTTGCTCGGGTGGGCGCCGTCGGATGGTCTCTGGAGCACGCCGGCAAACGGGCCGGAGGCAGACAGCATGCGCTCGAACTCCAGGCTGGTGACCACGTTGGGATAGTGTCCGTAGCCGTACTCCGGGCGGATATCTCCGGGCATGGGCTCCAGTCCAGGGGTCATCAGCAGTGCGCCGACATGCAGCTCCTCCAGGCGCTCAGTTTCGTGATGGATGATAGCCCCGGCGCGGCAGACGAACACGCACTGGTTGCACTCCGAGCATACCCCGCAGCGCAGGCAGCGCATGGCCTCGGCCCGGGCCTGTTCCTCGCTTAAGCTGGCGGCAATCTCGACAAAATCGGCCATGCGCTCAGCGGGGAGGCGCTTGGGTATCTCGGCCCGCGGCGCATCCGACATCAGGCGCCGGGCGGCTTCCTGTGGGGTGAGCTTGGCGACATGGGTTTCGGCGTGAGTCCCGCCCTGCAGGATGCCGGGCACCAGGGGTGGGTTACCCAGGTAGGCGGCGATTGATTCGGCCGCCTGGTGCCCGGCCGCGATGGCGGTCACAATGAATGACGTTCCGGTGACAGCATCACCGCCGGCGTAAATGCCGGGGATATTGGTGGCGAGCGTCTGCGGGTCGACGATCACCTGTCCGCCGCGTTGGCACTGCACCTGCTTCAAGCAGCTCGACTCGGGACGCTGCCCGATGGCGAAGATGACCACATCGGCGGGGATGACCGTCTCGGTCTCGGGGAACTCATCGAACACCGGCCTGCCGTCTACAAAGCCATGAAAATCCACGTTAACCGTACGCACGCCGGTGACCTGCCCGTTCTCGTTAGTGACTTCTCTAAATGTCCGGGCGGGGAAGACCTCAATGTTCTCTTCTTCCGCTTCGGCGATCTCCCATGCGTGGGCGGGCATCTGCTCACGCCCCTCCAGGCAGGTCATGCCAACCCAGGAGGCACCAAGGCGCACGGCGGTCATGGCGGCGTCGATAGCGACGTTGCCGCCGCCCAGGACGAGCACGCGCTTTCCAAAGATCTGCGACCACGGATTTGACTTGCCTGCCGGGTCTATACCCTGTTCCACCGACAGGCCAACCTGGCGCAGAAATTCTGTCGCCAGGAGAACACCGGGCAGATCGTTACCCGGAATGGGCAGCTTGATGCCGCCGTGGGCGCCGATAGCCACAAACACGGCATCGTACTCCTGCAGCAGGGCTTCGACATCATCGATGCGCTGGTTAAGCCGGAGGTCGATGCCCTGCGCCAGGATGGCGTCGATCTCCCGGGAGATCACTTCGGGAGGCAGGCGATGGGCTGGGACGCCCACGCGCATCATGCCGCCGGGTACGGGCAGGGCTTCGAAGACGGTCACCTGGCAGCCCTGGCGGACCAGATCCTGGGCACAGGTCAACCCGGCAGGGCCGGAGCCGACGATGGCGATGCGCTTACCGCCCAGAGGCTGACCGGCAGAGGCCCAGCGGGATAAGATGCTCTCGACGACCGCAGACCGCTCCTGGGGATGCTCCCAGGCCCAATCAGCGATAAAGCGCTTGAGCGCCATAATATTCACAGCCGCGTCGATCTGGGCCCGGCTGCAATCGTCTTCGCAGCGGTGGTTGCAGACCCGTCCACAGATAGATGGGAAGGGGTTGTCCTCCATAATCGTGCGGTAGGCATCTGCAAAGCGCCCCTCGGCGATCAGCGCCACGTAGCCCTGCGCTCGCTGGTGGATGGGGCAGGCGTTGCGGCAGGGGGCAACACCCTGCTTTTCGATGGCAAAGGTGTTGGGGATGGCCTGCGGGTAGAGCTTGTAGATCGCCTTGCGCTGCGAGAGACCCCCGTTGAACTTGTCCGGCAGGCCGATCGGGCAGGCTGCCGAGCAGTCACCGCAGCCGGTGCACTTCGCCGGATCGACGAAGCGCGGGTGGCGGCGAATGGTTACCATGAAATCGCCGGGCTTTCCGGTGATGCCCTCGACTTCGGCGCAGGTGATCAGCTCGATGTTCAGATGCCGCCCCACCTCAACCAGCTTGGGCGACATGATGCACATGGCGCAGTCGTTGGTGGGGAAGGTCTTGT
>CAZGIX010000332.1:1224-3912 GCA_964525785.1 uncultured Anaerolineaceae bacterium | reverse complement strand
TCAAACTTGACGATTTAAAGCGCCTTGGGCGCTATTTGCACAAAAGTTACGCTAGTATTTCCAATTTTGATTCAAAATTACGAACCTGACCACGCTTCTTTGTTGAATCATGATCATCCCTTATTTTTTGTTCAACGAAATAATAAGTATTACCGTCTGTAAAGTATTGATCAACAGATAGATTTTCTCCAGAAGAGGTTTGTAGATTGCTCGGAAGCACATGATATCCAAGATCGATCAAGTAGACTCTCAACAATTCTTCAATTGCATCACCGAAACGGATCTCATGTGACTGAAGAAGGTTTTGTAAAAGCTTGGCTTTAGGTTTTGTAGGCCTGAATAAACCAAGAAAACGCTCAGGATAGTCCGCTAAATTTTTTAATAACGCTGTTTTATCACCATCGAAGATATGGCGGTTTAAGATGGTGGCTACTTGTGAGTAATCCATATCGTTCTCCTATTTTAGTTGATCCTCAGGAAATAATATACCAAATCATTCACAATCGCAAGCTATGTGAACAATAAATCGAAACGAATCAAAAGAATGGCAACAACAAAAGCCCTGGCTGAGCGGCGAACCACCCAACCGGGGCAAGCAGGCTAACCACCGGGCACCCAGCGAAAGCCACGACCCCAGACGGGATCCGAGCCGGCACGCACCTCTCACCTAGTATCTCGCTCTTTAATCAATCTCTGATTAACCACCCTCTTCTCGGCTCTCCGATCGCCTGCTTGATCGCCTTCCGTTATCCCAGAGCGTGGCGAATATTATTGCCACGTGGAATTACGGTATAATTTTCTTCATCAGGCATATTCCTCTCAGCTGGCGGTGGATGCGCGGACGTGGCGCCGGCCATCATCACAACACCCTGACTTTTCACCAAATCAAACCTCACCTGGAGGCGCACGGTATGCGCCCAGCACATCAAAGAGTTATCCATCAACATAGGAGGAAACTATGCGAATCTTAGAGCGTTTAATCCAGCAGGTTGTACCCGGTAAGTGGGAAGCTCTGGATGCTTTAGATATGAAGTATGATGCCGTGGAGAAGAAGCTCGGCTTCCCAGCCAAGCGCCGTTATCGATCTATAGCCGCAGGCGGGAATACCGACACGCTGGTGATCGAGCGCGAGTGGGAGAGCATGGCGGTTATGGAAGCCGCCTGGGAAAAATCCATGACCAGCCCCGAGTTGCAACAGCTCATGGTTGAAGGCGTGGATATCATCTCCAGCAACACCTGGGAACTATACTTTATTCTCTGAATTGCCCTACTCGCAGATAGACTTGCACCCATGACCGCGCAGAATAAGACCCTGGGGGCGGATATAGCTCCTGGGGTCTCTTTCTCTAGTCTTAGATGAAATACTCGGTGCATGTAGCAGGGACAAAACCCGCTAGCCAATCTTCCCGGATTAATTGTTTAACATAAAAGACCGAGAGTCAACCAATTGGGTGTGGACAGTTAATTGGGGCTATTGGCAGCCTCGCCGGCCGGCAAACATCGCTCTATCAGCACATCTATTGGTTTTCTACTCATAGTGAAACCAGCATCCCCCACTCACCAGGCGGGTGCTTAGGGAAATACAGCTTCGTGAGGACTGGCCACTTAAAACAGCAGGTGGGCAGTCCCCAATGGGAACTGCCCACCTGCGGTAAAGAAAGATATCAAGCGCGCCTGATAAGGCGATAGAGCGCGATAACGATGATGGCGCCAATTATCGCCACGATGACACTCGTGATGTTGAGGCCGCTCACCAGGTCGACGCCAAACAGCAGGCTCGAGAGCCAACCGCCCACGATAGCGCCGATCACGCCCAGGATCAGGTCAACCACGACGCCGGTCTTGGCCTTCATGAGGTAGGAGGCCACTAGGCCTGCGATGAGGCCGACAATTAAAAATGCGATCCAATTAAGCATATTTCATTCTCCTTTGTCCTTAAGTATGCTATGCCTGAAAACTGTTGGTAGCAGAAACACCGGTTCGCGCCTGGACCCTGACCTCAGGCTAACCCAGGGGAAGGCGCCCTCCTGAACACTGCCGCAAAGCACCTGGCTACAGACTCTCAACAAGCTTTCGCAACAAGTGCATCGCCTTCTTGACCCGCATGGCGTCTTTCGGATTGCCCCCGGCGATAAAGTTGCCCAGGATACCGCCCCCCATGAGTGTATCGAGTGTGTACTCTACCTGGCATTCATCATCGCTCAGGCCAAGGAATCCGCCGCTCGGTCGCAGCGTAAAAACATGAGAGTCCTTATCGTCCCCCATCTGGGTCATGATCTCCAGCCGCTTCATCGGCACCGCGCTTACAACGGAGCCACGACCCGTACGACCCTCATCCGTCCACTCAAAGCTCCCACCCTGGCTGGTAGATGTCACGTTCGCTACACTGTCCATGCCTGGGAACCACTGGGGCCAGTGATTGGAATCTGTCATAACTTCCCAAACTTTTTCAACTGGAGCGTCAATCTCCATTTCACGTTTGAATTTCGGCATATGTCTTTATTCTCCTTGAATTATTAGAAGCTGTCTTAAAAATATGGTGATTGAGGTGTTTTGCGGCGGCTCCGCCGCCGCAAAACACCTCAATCCACCGTTTTTGAGATTAGTTGTAGTATATAACCCCTCAATGATGCCCAAGATACGATCTCTCTTTAATTTCCCGAGCTGAAGCAGCTGGCTGAGCTGCGC
>CAZGIX010000332.1:0-1124 GCA_964525785.1 uncultured Anaerolineaceae bacterium | reverse complement strand
AGCCTGCCTGCCGAGATCGGGGATCTGGCGTACCTGCAATTCCTGGACCAACAAGAAGAAAGAAGACGAGACGCGGCGCATAAGTAACGCCATTTTTCTTCTCCCACAACCAGGGTAAACTGCTAGATTAGGGCAGCATTATTCCAGTAAAATATAGATCAAACTGGTTTTATAAGAATATCAATTGAAACTCAACAGGAGGATGTTATGACTAAAAAGCTCATCGCCGAGTTTATCGGCACGTTCGTCCTGGTGCTGGGCGGGTGCGGCTCTGCCGTGCTCACGGCTGCCTTTCCCGAGGTGGGCATCGGCATCCTGGGGGTCGCCATCGCCTTCGGCCTGACCGTGCTGACGATGGCGTATGCCATCGGGCACATCTCCGGCGGGCACATGAACCCGGCGGTCTCGATCGGCCTGTGGGCCGGCAAGCGCTTCCCCGCATCTGACCTGCTGCCTTACATCGTAACGCAGGTTGTAGCAGCCATCGCAGCGGCGGGCGTGCTGTACATCATCGCCTCCGGGCAGCCAGGGGTGGATGTTGCAGCAGGTGGATTCGCTGCCAACGGGTACGGCGAGCACTCGCCCGGCGGTTACTCGCTTCTGGCAGGGCTGGTCGCAGAAGTCGTATTGACTTTCATCTTCCTGATTATCATCCTGGGCTCGACCGACAAACGCGCTCCGCAGGGCTTTGCCCCGCTGGCGATCGGTCTGGGGCTGACGCTGGTGCACCTGGTGGGCATCCCGGTGACCAATATGTCAGTCAACCCGGCACGCAGCACCGGTCCGGCGATCTTTGCGGGCGGCTGGGCACTGGGACAGCTGTGGCTCTTCTGGGTGGCGCCCATCATCGGCGCACTACTGGCAGGCTGGCTGTACCACTATCTAGAGCGTGAGCAGTAACGCAGACTGGTTAAATCAGAGGCTTGGCGTATATATCGCAGGTAAAAAGACTGGCAGTCCTGAATTGCCCCTCCCGCCTGGATGGGTGTGAGGACTGCCAGTTCTTATGGAATCGAGCAGTCTGCCCGCGCCAGTCAGAATGTAATCCCAAATAAAGAATAAATAGAAGTGTATAGTGGGGCAAAAACTAACTCTTAGAGCGAATTATCACCCGCTGGTGGGGA
>CAZGIX010000331.1:0-3942 GCA_964525785.1 uncultured Anaerolineaceae bacterium | reverse complement strand
TCGCTGCCGCCCTGCCCTCCCATGCTCACCACCTGGCTGTCCCAGCGGTGCCACGGCCCGTGGTGCTTCTCCAGGATCTTCTTCCCCTCGCCGGGCGATTCCAGCCCCGCCAGCTCCAGGTCGGCGTCCACCATGATGTGCACCAGGTCCTTGAAGAACACCCGCGGCTCCCAGCCCAGCTCGCGCTCAGCCTTGCTCGGATCGGCCATCAGGTAATCCACCTCCGTCGGGCGGAAATAGCGCTTATCGATCTTCACGTACTCGCCCCAGTCCATATTCAGGTAGCCGAAGGCCTCGTCGAGGAACTCGCGCACCGAGTGCGCCTCGCCGGTGCCGATCACATAATCTTCCGCCCGCGCCTGCTGCATCATCTTCCACATCGCCGCCACGTAGTCCGGGGCGTAGCCCCAGTCGCGCCGGGCGTCCAGGTTGCCCAGGTAGATGTCCTTTTGCTTGCCGGACTTGATCGCCGCCAGCGCCCGCGTGATCTTGCGTGTCACGAAAGTCTCGCCCCGCCGCGGCGATTCATGGTTGAACAGGATGCCGTTGCAGGCGTACAGCTGGTAAGCCTGGCGGTAGTTGCGTGTCACCCAGAAAGCGTACACCTTGGCGGCTGCATACGGGCTGCGCGGCTCGAACGGCGTCTGTTCGCCCTGCGGAGGCGGTGCGCTGCCGTACATCTCGCTGGATGATGCCTGGTAGAAGCGTGCCGCCGTCCCGCTCTTACGGATCGCCTCCAGGATGCGCATCGTCCCCAGCCCGGTGACGTCGCCCGTGTATTCCGGCAGGTCGAAGCTCACCCGCACGTGCGACTGCGCCGCCAGGTGGTAGATCTCATCCGGGCGGATGTTGTACACCAGCTCGATCAGGTTGCCCGAGGCCGCCACATCCCCGTAGTGCAGGAACAGGTTGCCCCCGTTGGCATGGTGCGGGTCGTGGTAGATATGGTCGATGCGGTGCGTGTTGAAAGTGCTCGCCCGGCGGATCAGCCCGTGCACCTCGTAGCCTTTGGACAACAGCAGCTCAGCCAGGTAAGAGCCATCCTGCCCGGTGATGCCGGTAATCAGCGCTTTTTTCATCAGAATCCTTTTTCCTTACACCCAAAATCAGATTATCTAGTTCTACTTGGCGCCTTTGCGCCTTTGCGGTTAATCACTTTTCTTATCCCGCGCTCCGCCCTTCCGACATACCCCCCTCGGAGCACCTGCCACCTCAGCCGATGATCTGCGCCCTCCCCAGGCTGCATGCCCCCGGGATCGGGCCTTCAGCGCGCTACTTCTTTTTCTGCATGCGCTGGATATGGATCGAATCAAGCTCCATGGGCACCTGCCGCTGGCTGTTGAGCAGCTGCAGCAGCACCCGCACCCGCTCGCTGCCCGGCAGGCGGGCGTCGAAAATGGCCTCATAGCCCGCAAACGGCCCTTCACTGATCAGCACCTTATCGCCCGGATTGAGCCCCTCGAAGAGCTCGCCTCCCGCCGCCGCGATCTGCTCGACCCGTCTCTGGATGGCATGCACCAGGTTCTCGGGCACCACTGCCGGCTCGTCGCCGAAGCACACCAGCCCAAGCGCATGCGGCATCCATTGGAACGTGGACAGCCCCACCTGCTCGATATCCACCTGCACGAACATATACCCCGGGAAGTAAGGCCGCACCTTGCGTGAGCGCGGGTTCACCGGGCGCACGCGCAGGCGCGGGTAATACACCTCGTACCCCTGGGTGTGAAGCTGCCGCCAGACGATATCCTCTTTGCGGGGTTTACTGCGCAAGGCATACCAGTGGAGTGCCATAGTTGTCCCTATTCCGAGATCAGGCCCGGCTGCCATTTGAACGCGTCGAAGCTCTTCTGGGTGACCAGGAAGCGCAGCCGCCCTTTCTCGACGATCAGCCGCACCTCACCGTACTCGCCCACCGAGCTTAATGCCTCGTCCACCATGGATACCTGGTGGAGCTCCATAAACTTCAGTTCACAGGTTTGGCCGTCTGAAGTGATGATCTGCGGTTTGATTATATGGTCCATCATTTTCCTTCCCTCCGAGCATTTCCCCCTATACCTGAGGCAATAAAAATCACCCCGCGGGATTTTTCACCTCTGCATAGGGCTCGGGTTGGCTGGTATTCGTGCCTGGCGGTCAAATCCAGGAGATGCGTTGTTTCATGCCGTCAAAGATGCAATAGATACTAACTCGCTTGTCGTTTCACCCACTGCTTGCATATGATTTTACTTTTGCTCAGCGGTTATTTTACCAGTCTTTTCATCCTGCAGTGAAGGCGTAATATCTCATAACACTTCTGATAACCTCCCGCAGGGTACTGCTTTCTATGCCACCCGCATGCCGGTCAGTTGGGAAAGGAACAGGCTGGACAGGTAAAACGGGATGAGCAGCGCGGCCTGCACCACCAGGCTGATGCCCAGTACCCAGACTGACGACCAGATCGCCAGGTTCAACCACGGCGCCAGGTTCTCGATAAACCACTCCCCCGCACCGGATATCACCACCAGGAGGATCAGCAGCGCCGCCACCAGCCCCACCGGCAGCCATGCCCGGCGGTCCGCGCTGGAGGGGAACATCGTGCTGCTCACCGCCAGCGTCAGGTAGAACCACAGCCAGAAATCCGGCAGCTGGTAGATGCTCACCAAGATCGGTTTCAGGGAGGCCCAATCGGTTGGCGCGGCGTTGGCCTGGATCTCTGCCCCGCCTAGGTGCACGAAGCCGGCATACGCCACGAACAAGCCGCCTGCCAGCAGCGGCGCCGCGCCGATCAGGGCGTCTCGAAAGACATCGGCCTCCGCCGTCTCGACATACCCCATCCGCAAGCGCCCGTCCGCCATGCGCCTGGGCAGCAGGGACAGGTGTCCGGTACGCACCCCGACCAGGCGCGCTACCAGCCAGTGGCTGAATTCGTGGATCACCACCCCGGGGAAGAAAAGTATCGAAAACAGCGTAATAGCGATGGCTGGCTGGCGTGAGATTAACAAGAAAGTGGTCTGGATTTGCCTGTGCAGCGCACGCTGCACGAGCAGCAGTGGTCCGAGCAGCGCCAGCAGCCAGACCAATCCCGGGTATTGGATCAACCCGCGGCTGCCTGCACGATGCCGGTAAAATCGTCGGCTTTCAAGCTGGCCCCGCCCACCAGCGCACCGTCGATATCCGGCTGGGTGAAAAACTCGGCTGCATTGGAGGCTTTGACCGAGCCGCCGTATAGCACACGCACATCCGCTGCAAAGGCCGGTCCGAACATCTCGCTCAGCACCGGTCGGATGTGGTCTGCCACCACCGCATTGGCGCCCTCGGGGGTTGCCGCGCGTCCGGTGCCGATCGCCCACACCGGCTCGTAAGCCAGCACGATCGCATTCCCCTCCGCCAGGTCCAGCCGCGCCAACCCTTCGCTCACCTGCCGGGAAACCACTTCGCCCGTGCGCCCGGCTTCGTTCTCCTGCAGGGTCTCACCAACACATACGATCGGTGTCAGCCCGTGCACCAGCGCCGCCTGGACTCTGCGGTTGACCGTCATATCCGTCTCACCGAAATACGCCCGGCGCTCCGAATGACCCAGGATAACGTACTGGCACAGCTCAGCCACCATAGCCGGAGAAACCTCGCCGGTGAAGGCACCCGCGGCTTCCCAATAGATATTTTGCGCCCCCAAACCGATGTCGGTGCCTTCCAGCAAAGCTCGTACAGCCAGCAGCGCAGTGAAGGGTGGGCACAGCACTTTATCCACGCCTTTTATTGCCTGCATCCCGGGTACCAGCTCCGAGACCAAATGGCGGGCTTCTGCGACCGTTTTATACATCTTCCAGTTGCCAGCGACGAATGGTGTGCGCATATGGACCTCTTATCTACTAAGAACCTATCCGGAAATTATTTTTGTGGTGTGTGCGGCGGCTACGCCGCCGCACACACCACAAATAAAATTCAACTTTCGGATAGATACTA
>CAZGIX010000330.1:0-3948 GCA_964525785.1 uncultured Anaerolineaceae bacterium | reverse complement strand
GTCGCAAATAATAATCCCGATCTTTATTTTGTCGCTCATTGCTAACTCCTAACTAAAAAAACCTTACGTTTTGTCCATCATCTTTCAGGTAGGGCGGTTGATCATCAAAGGCATCGCCTGTATAAACGCTTCCAGCAGCGCTGGGATTTCAACCAGGGTCACTTGTTCGACATCCCCTGCGTCACACAGAGCAGACACCTGTGGGTCAATTGGCAGCTGCGCCAGCAGCGGTGCGCCAGCGGTTAGCATGACTTCGGAGACATGGCTGGGGCCAAAGATGAAATGTCGCTTGCCTGTGTCTGGACAGACGAAGTAAGCCATATTCTCTACGACACCGACAATGGGTGTATTGACTGCTTGCGCCATGTGAACGGCTTTGCGTACGACCATAGATGCCAGTCCTTGTGGGGTCGTGACCATCACGATCCCGTTGACCGGCAGGGACTGCATGGTTGTCAGAGAGGCATCCGAGGTGCCGGGTGGTAAATCAACCAGCAGGTAATCCAGGTCACCCCACATCACATCGCCCCAGAGTTGGGTGATTGCTCTGCCGATCAAGGGACCGCGCCAGATGACCGGGGTATCCTCGTTCTCCAGCAAAAAATTCATAGATATTACCTTGATCCCGATCCGGCTTTGTAATGGCCTAATACCAACTGGGCCAGGTTCTGGGGGTCCATGTAATCCGAATAACGTAGGAATACTGGGACCCGTGATGTCTGCATCCAGCACGCCCACCCTGTAGCCCTCCCGGGCCAGCGCGGTCGCCAGCAATCCGGTAACCAGGGATTTCCCGACACCGCCTTTGCCACTCATCACTGCCACCACGCGCCGGATATGGTTATATGGGGCTGCGGCGCCCTCTTTGGCCTCTCCCAAGACTGCCTTGCGTTCCTCTTCGGTCATTGAAGTGAGATTAACCGCTACCTGTTTGACCTCCGGCAAGGCCGCAATGGCGGCACGTACGTCGGATTCAATCTGAACTTTGAGCGGGCAGTTTGGCACCGTTAAGGCTATGGTGACATCTACCTTGCCATCCTGTATCTTCACATCGCGCACCATCTTCAAATCGGTCAGACTGCGGTGCAATTCGGGATCGTTGACCTGCGAAAGTGTTACGAGTATCTTGTCCTTGTCAAGCATGAGAGTCTCCTGTTCTCTTATTTCGGATGGTCTTCTACGGCTGCAAAGGTAAAAAAATCGCATCACTAAAGTTCTAAATCCAACGCCGCACCTTTTTCTTGTATGCCACCCAATCTGGCCCAAATTTCTCTCCGAGCATGCGCTCCTCGGCCTGGATGAACACTACCTCCATCAGTACTGCAAAGATGGGGATAATAACCCAGGGCGTTAGAGTTCTCAACAGAATAGCAACCCCAATAAGTATCAGAACAAAGCCGAGATACATCGGATGACGGCTTAACCTATACACTCCGTCAGTCAACAATGTACTTGACTCCTGGAATGGCTTGACGGTTGTACCCGCTCTGCTGAAGGCACCATCGGCAACGAGATTGAGCGCAACCCCAATGACCAATGGGATCAGCCCAAGCAGATTCCAGAGGGGAGAGATCAGTTTAATTCCTGGGTATATGAAATGGAGCACCAGCATGACGATAAGGGCGACCAGCACATACGTAGGAGGTAAGATTTGCCTGGTTTTCATTTTTCTACCTGTTTACTTTGCCAGTCTTCAAGTGCCTGCTTGAGCCAGGTGGTCAGTTCGTCCGAGAGCGTAAAACCAACCACTTCGGTATCCTGCCCGGTCACACCTTCAACTTCGGCCACGGCATGTTGGATATCCAGCGAAAGTGGCACGGCAATCGGGCAAAACGGCGAGGATGGGCGGAATTTATAGGTTACATGCCCGGCTGCATTCACCTCCAGTTCTTCGATCAAGCGCATGCGTACCACATCCACGCCGGTTTCGGGATCGATCACTCTTGAAAGACGCTCTATGATGGCCTGGTGTATGGTTTCAGGATCAGGCACTTGAACCTCCAGATGGTATCAACCGGGCAGCAATGCATTGCCAGATGGCTGCCAGCGCCTGGCTAGCAGGGGTTTCAGGCTCATAAGTGGTTACTGGTTCACCGTTCAACATGGCTTCAGTGACGGTCGGGTCAAAGTGAATCTGTCCAATCAATTCGACCCTTAATTCACTGCAGACTGCCTCGATTTGTGCAGAGCCTTCCGGGTAGATATCCGCCTTATTGATAACGACCAGGGCGGGGATGCGGAAGTGGGTTGTGGTTTGTAAAATGCGTTTAAGATCATGAACCCCAGCAACGGTAGGTTCAGCGACGATCAAGGCCAGGTCAGCACCGGCTGCGGCAGCGATCACCGGGCAGCCGATGCCTGGGGGACCATCCACAATAATGACCGGCACATCGTTATCCAGGGCGCACAGGCGGGCATTTTGCTTGACAAGCGTCACCAACTTGCCGGAGTTTTCTTGCGCCGGGTAAAGATCAGCATGGAAGAGCGGTCCATAGCGGCTCTCAGAACGGTACCATCGCCCGGCCGTCTGTGGCTCCATGTGAATGGCTTCCTCAGGGCATTGGTACACGCAGGCCGCGCAGCCATCGCAGGCAATGGGATCCACACGGTAGCCATCTGTAGTGGACTGAACAGCGTCGAAGCGGCAAACCTGCTTGCACACTCCGCAGTCTTGGCATAGGTCCGAGTCAATCAAGGCCACCGACCCGCCGGTGAAATCGTGCGTCTCGATGCGTTCGGGGCGTAGCACCAGCTCCAGGTTGGCAGCATCAACATCAGCGTCAGCCAGTACAGCCTGGATCGGGTTTCTCCCGTCATGCGCCAGGTGAGCAAAGGCTGCCGCCAGGCTAGTCTTCCCGGTGCCACCCTTCCCGCTTAAGATAACCAGTTGTTTCATCATCGATCATGTCCCTGTACCGCGATCTTCTATCGCTTCTTCAAGAAAATTTTCAATTATCTCCTGATATTCTTGCTCCTTGAGAACCGAGGTACTATGCCCTGTCCCATGGAAGAGATGCAGCCTGGCTCCGGGATACAATGCACTCATGGCATCGCGTACCGATTCGGGTGTGCCGGGGTCATCGTCAGCCATCACCAACAGCACCTTTCCCGGCCAGCCAACCAGGTCTTGGGGTGTATATACTTGGGCATAATAGTCAACTGTACGATATAGCGTGTTCAACAGATCGACTTTTGTCAGGCGAAGGTATAGTAGCTCTTCGAACATAGCGTGAAATAAGCTAACCTCGGGTGTTCTAGCCGGCATCAAAGCTCCGAGCCGCTTACCCATCAACCATCGTAACAACCCTTCTGGCAGCAGGGGCATCCATCTTGCCATTTTCTGGATTGTTTTGACATTGGCCGGGTCAGGTGGAAAAGTATGCGAAAGGACCAGCGAGCGTGTCAAGCCGGGGTAACGCCGCACAAAGACCTGGGCTACAAAGCCGCCATAAGAGCCGCCAAGGACGTGCGCCTGCTTGATCCCCTCTTGTTGAAGAATGGCAGCGATTCCATCCACCAGCGCGTCCATCGTTTTAACAGCTGGGTAAGCCGGGGCGATCACCCGATAAGTTTGGGCGAAGTGGGCAATGGTCAGCCAGCTGATATCCGGAATAGACAACGCCCCTGAGAGCAACAATAAGGTTTCGCCGCTCCGCTCGTTGATCAAATACGGCCAATTCACCCCCTCATAGGTTAGCTGCCGATAGGGGCAGTCGATGCAAAAGGCTTGGAACCTTTCCATATCTGCTGGCAATACCTCGGTATAGAGTGCCGCGACCTTTGGGTCCGTTGAATCAGCAAGATGTTTCATGTTCATATCCTCTCACCGGTTTACCTAGAAAGCTCCGAGTTTCTCTAAAAGAACACAAAATAGCGCTGCACCTGCTCCAGATAGAGACGATAAGATTCGCCATACTGCTTCAGGCATACTTCCTCCTCTGCCAGGAT
>CAZGIX010000329.1:0-3949 GCA_964525785.1 uncultured Anaerolineaceae bacterium | reverse complement strand
CGTAACTTCTAACAAAATAAGGTCGGATTAAGATTTTTGATAGGTCATCAGGGTATATTCGGGGTAATTAATATCCAATATATCCAATAAAGGAGACCTGATGATGACTACCCAAACGCTTACCCAACATAACGGTGTTAACATAGACCAGCTCGTGGCGACTGTCAATGCAATCCAGCAGAACCCCGCCCTCGCCCGTTTTCAATTTAGAGCTCGAAACGAATGGATTGGCGGCGGTCACTCGCGCACCTCGATCCAAGGTTTCTACGGCGCTGGTCAGGAGGATGTTTCGCGCAGCAGGCCCTTCATCCTGGAAGGAGACGAGCCGCCGGTGCTGCTTGGCAATAACGCCGGAGCGAACGCGGTCGAAGCCGTACTGCATGCCCTGGCTTCCTGCCTGGCGGTTGGCTTTATCTACAACGCCGCGGCCCAAGGGATCAACGTCGAGAGCCTGAGCTTCGATCTGGAAGGCAACCTGGACCTGCGCGCCTTCCTGGGCCTGTCCGAAGAAGTGCGCCCGGGTTATGAAAATATCCGCCTGACCTATCGGGTGAAGAGCGATGCGTCCCGAGAGAAAATCGAGGAGCTGTGCGCATACGTCCAGAAGACCTCCCCGGTCCTGGACATGCTCCGCAATCCGGTTCCCGTGACAGTGGCGCTTGAGAATTAAATTACAGCCAGGAGTGTCGCGATTGTATATGAGTGAATAGTAAGACAGAAAGGAGTTCCCTATGAAATGGAAAATGTTTATCTCAATCATGCTATGTACAGCATTCCTCCTGTATCCTGCTGTACTTGCCGCAGCGAATGGACCACCGTCTGACCAGCTCGAGCTGGAGCCCTCATATTACGAGGGGGATGTCTACGTGCTCGCCATCCCGTCGGCAAAGAGCGCCAACCCCAACCAGGCTGTATTCGCCTGCTTTAACCTGGGACCGGACCTGACCGACCAGCAGACGGGTCCATACGGGAGGCTGTACGTCATCCTGGCTCCGGGAGCGACCCAGGTAGCCTGCGGCACGACCACGTGTTGAGTGCTGTCCCAGGTGTGAAGGGATATGTTCCATTCTGGCAGATCATCCTGGCAACGCCTGGGCCGGGATTCGACATCTCGATCATGCCCGTCACTTCGGTGGCTGGGGTAGAGGCTGCGGTGCAAGCAGGACAGCTTGAGCTCCTGGATACCGGAATCGTCTTCACCGCGCCCGTCATCAGCCAGTAGCCTATTGATCCAGGTGGGAGGGCGACTTGCCCTCCCACCGATATCCGAGACTGAAGAGATCTAGGAAAACTACAAGGGACGAAACCATGGTAACTACAGCTAACCCCACGCTAAGTATCGACCTGGAATCATTGCGTTCCGCCATTCAAAAAGAGTACAATCTGGTGGCGCTCAAACCTGAACGTGGCTTCCACTTCCACACCGGACTACGGTTGGCCCGGCTGCTCGGATACCCAGATGAATGGTTGGATAAGGTACCGGAGTTAGCTATTGAATCTTTTGCTGGCACCGGAAATCCCTTCAGCCTGGGTGAGCTGAAGCCTGGCGACAGAATAGTCGATGTTGGCAGCGGCGCCGGCATCGACAGCTTGATAGCTGCTCGCATGGTCGCTCCTCACGGAGATGTGATTGGTATAGACATGACTGCAGCTATGCTGGAGAAAGCCAGCCGAGCCGCCGAAGAGTCTGGGCTGCAAAATGTAGAGTTCCGCATGGCATATGCTGAAAGGATGCCCATCGAAGATGGCTGGGCGGATGTGATCATCTCCAATGGTGTGCTTAACCTGATGCCGGATAAACAGGCTGCACTGAAAGAGATGAGGCGGGTGCTAAAACCAGGTGGACGTATACAGATCGGCGATATCCTGGTGCAAAAGGAGGTCCCGGAAGACGCCCGGCAAACGATTGATCTCTGGACAGGTTGAATTGCCGGTGCTCTGCTGGAAGCGGAGCTTAAGGCTGCGGTCGCAGCCGCAGGTTTTGTGGATTTTGAGATCACCTGGCGTGGAGACGTTTTTAGCGGCGCACCGCAATCATCCGATGCCGCCGAATTCGGAACGCTGGGGATAAATTTTCGAGCAAGAAAGCCCGAGAATGATCAGGAGTCGGCAGAGGCATTAGCCGGTCTCACTTGCAAGACGAAATAATTTGACTATGAAGGAAGAGGGAGAGTACCATGCTTCTTGATGTCATTCGTTCTCTATACCAGTACAACGTATGGGCTAACCATCGTATCCTGATAGCTGTCTCTAAGCTCACCGCCGAACAATTCCTGGCACGAGCAGGCACAAGTTATCCCTCCGTGCGCGACACATTGGTCCATACGATGAGCGCGGAGTGGATCTGGCTCTCGCGCTGGAAGGGGTCTTCTCCCAACGCCATGTTCGAAGCGGCAGATTTTCCCAAACTACAGTCGATCCAAACACGCTGGGCAACGATCGAGGTAGAGACTCAGCAGTTCATCGATCAGCTCAATCCGTTACAGCTTGGCGAGGTTGTCTCATACGTAAACACGCGAGGCAAGAAATGGTCTTATCCTCTCTGGCAACAGATGATCCACCAGGTGAATCACGCAACCCAACATAGAAGCGAGGTTGCTGCGATCCTCACTCATTTTGGCTGTTCCCCAGGAGACATGGATTATCTCGTTTACCAGGATGAGCTCACCCTCTCAAAATAGTAATTGCCAGTACTCGGGCGGAAGCAGGATTTAAGGAAACAATTTGCAGCCTGTTTTTTATTTCGAGATAACTTAGGAAAGAGTTGTCTTTAACGGTGCTTCGGAATAGTCCAGCATAGCCAACTTCTGTTCACTGGGGATCAAATTCCGAACAAAAAATCCGGGAATAATCATTAGCGAGCGGTTATTATTTCCGAGCTCGGTCGCTTCGTGATGATGGACTCAAATAACTGACGGCTTACAACAGAGATCGCTCAGTGTCCGCTGGGCGATATCGCTTTTAAGGTGCATTACCCTCATGGATATACTCCTCTGCTCTCGTCAAGGTATTGTGGGAGATCGGGAGCACGATTTCGACACCGACACCCACTTGTCTCGTATCTTCCTTTATGTCATAGTTATCCTCAGACGCCTCCAAACGCCCTATGCAGAACCGCCTATCGGTATCCTGGTGCTTGCACTCCAGAAAAGAGCAGGTAGTTTGTCATCCAGACGAACAAGCAAGAACGAGTAGCTGCTCTCGGAAGAATTTGTTATGTTGTACTTGACACCGGGACTGTATGGGGGTAATATATTTCCAAATGTCAATAAATTTATTTACATTTGGGAATAAAGTATGATCTTTCGAGAGTTTGAGACCAGGATTAGAGCATTGCCAGCCTTCAATTTGAATGACGTGCGCAAGCTCGATCCCGGTTTTCACCGGCAGCAGTTATATTACTGGCATAACCAGGGTTACATCAAACCACTGGCTGGAGGTTATTATCTCCTGGCCGATCAAGCTATTGATGAAATGGTTCTATTCATGCTGGCTAACAAGATATACGAACCCTCCTATATCAGCCTGGAGTCAGCATTGGCTTATTACGAGATCATTCCAGAAACCGTGTTAGGTGTGACAAGCGTCAGTTCCCGCAAGACCAAGCAGTCTGATACCGGCTGGGGTGTATTCCGCTACCGGAGTGTCAAGCCTCAATATATGATTGGTTATCAGGTGATTGACAACTCCCCTGGAAAAAAGTTCAAGATCGCCTGCCTGGAAAAGGCTTTATTGGACTATTTGTATTTACATTCGGATATCCAATCAATAGCAGATTTTGAGGAACTTCGCTGGAACCGAACACAGTTGCATGGTCTGCTGGATCATTCGATTTTTACCAGGTATATCAGCATATTCGATAAAAGGGCCCTCGAAAACAGGGTCAATCAATTTCTGGAGTATCTGAATGCTTGATTTACAGCAGATAAAAAATGAATATTCAGAACCG
>CAZGIX010000328.1:0-3973 GCA_964525785.1 uncultured Anaerolineaceae bacterium | reverse complement strand
GTGCAACCTTAACTGCTCCATATTCGTACATAGAATGATGTAATTGCTGTTTGTCAGACAGAATTACCGGGATTTTACTAAACCACCATCAAAGAATTCTCCCGTAGATTGCTGAGGCAATATGGACGCTCGAATTCTCGCCGACCCGAATCAGGCGGCAAGCATCACACGCGCTGCCAGCAAACAGACTTACCTCACCATCCGCACATTGGTCGATAAAGACCGGATAGAGGATGCCTACCGGGCGTATGCATATTTCCGCTGGGTAGACGATTGGATCGACTGCCGGGTATGCCCTAAGGCAGAACGGCTGGCTTTCATCAAGCACCAGCAGCGCCTGGTCGACGACTGCTATCGTGGAGTGCCTCTATCCGGCCTGGCTCCGGAAGAATGCCTGCTGGCAGACCTGGTACAACAGGACCGTGACCAGAACAGCGGCTTGTACATCTACATCCGCAACATGATGCATGTGATGGCCTTCGACGCCAACCGGCGCGGTCGGATCATCAATCAGGCTGAGCTGGATAGCTATATTTATTGGCTCGCATCCTCGGTTACCGAAGCGCTGCATTATTTCATCGGTCATGACTGCGCTTCGCCCCAGGATCCGATGCGCTACGTTGCTGTCACCGGGGCGCACATCACCCACATGCTGCGGGATATGCGTGAAGACGTCGAGCTGGGCTATTACAACCTGCCGCGTGAGGTGGCTGCAGCGGGCAGGATGGCTCCATGGAACTTCGACAGCCCGGCCTACTTATTGTGGGTAGAAGAACGGGTGCGGGCGGCGCGGGCGTGCTTCAGGACCGGCAGGGCTTACCTGGCCAGGGTGGAAAATCTGCGCTGCCGCATCGCCGGGTATGCGTATATCCGGCGCTTCGAAGTGGTGCTGGATGCGATCCAGCACGATCACTACCTGCTCAGGGCGCAGTATCCCGAGCGGAAAAGTTTGCGGCGCAGGGGAGAGATGGTCGCCTGGGCGTTGTGGATGGCGTTCCGGGATCACCAATCTTATCCCGTCTCGGCTGTAGATCAGGTCGGGTGATCAATGAGCCAGGTATCAGTCCTCGTAATCGGCGGCGGGCTGGGCGGCATCACCGCCGCCATCCACCTTGCGCGGCGTGGAATTCACGTCACCGTTCTCGAAAAGAATAAAAAGCCCGGAGGGCGCTGCGATGCCTTCAGCCGGGAGGGACACCATTTCGACGTTGGTCCAACCCTCTTTATCATGCCGCATGTCTATGAAGACGAGTTCGCCTCGATGGGAGCATCGCTGCACGAAATGCTCGACCTGCAGCGGGTGGATCCTACCTACCGCCTGGTCTTCGACGATGGCTGCCAGCTGGCGCTCACCTCCGACATGAAGAGGATGCGGGACCAATTGGAAACCTTCGAGCCGGACAGCTTCCACGGCTTTCTGCGCTATATGGATGAGGGGCACCGCCATTATTATCAGGCCATGCAGCACCTGGTGGGGCGTGATTTTCGCCGGGCAGGCGAGTTCTTCAACCTGCGCAACCTGCCCTTGCTTTTCAGCCTGAAGCCTCTTTCCCGGCATTACAGCCACATGGGGGCATATTTCGACGAGCCGCGCCTGAAATCGGCTTTTACTTTCCAGGACGTGTACATGGGGCTCAGCCCCTTCGAGGCTCCGGCGACTTTCTCGATGATGCCCTATACCGAGATGGCGCATGGGGTATGGTATCCCAGGGGCGGTATGTACCAGGTAGTCGAGGCGCTGATGGGGATCGCCAGGCAGGCCGGGGTAGAATTCGCCTTCAATACACCCGTGCAGCAAATCGAGCTGAACGGCCAATGCGCCAAGGGCGTGATCCTGGAGGACGGGCTGCGCATGCAGGCGGATGCCGTGCTTGCCAATGCGGACTTGCCGTATGTCTATCAGGAGCTGCTGCCCGCGAAGGAGGAAGCCGAGCGGTTTGCCCGCAAGCGCTACTCATGCTCGGTGATCAGCTTCTTCTGGGGGTTAGACCGCCGCTACGAGGCTGTGGGCCTGCATACACTGTTCCTGGCGGACGATTACCGCCGCAACTTCGACCAGATCATCCGCGACCTGACTATCCCCAGCAACCCGAGCCTGTATATCCATGCCCCAACCCGGCTGGACGCGAGCATGGCTCCGGCGGGGGAGGATACGCTGATCGCCATCGTGCCGGTCGGGCACCTGGGTGATCACGACACCCAGGATTGGAAAGCCATCACCCAACAAGCCAGGCGGGCGGTGCTACGCCGGCTGAATCTGCTGGGGATCACAGACCTGGAAGAGCACATCAAATTCGAGACCTGCTTCACCCCGCTCTCGTGGCGAAAACGCTACAACCTGGTCAAAGGCTCCACCCACGGGCTGTGCCACAACCTGACTCAATTGGGCTACCTGCGCCCAGGCAACCGGCACGCCCGCTACCACAATCTATATTTTGTGGGCGCCAGCACGCACCCCGGCACCGGCATGCCCACCGCCTTGATCTCGGGCCGGCTGAGTGCGCAGCGGATGGCGGAAGATCTGGGAGAACTGAAGTAAGGGGTTTGTGAACTACGGATGGTAGAGGGGGTACCGAGCGGTCAAACTACTGGCAAACCGACCAGGAACAAGCTCCCCCGAAAGTAGGATGCGGAACGATCCCTCAGCAGGATGCACGCCGGGCGTTCAGCGTGTATAAATCGAGCATCGGAGCCGCTGTCTCCGCGTCGTATCGGTGTTCAATGACAGTGTGAGAGGATTATCGATCGGGTCGAAGGAGCTAACGATGGGACTGCTGACTATTTACTCGATACTATGTGTTCTCGGGCTGGCAATCCTGGGGTTCTTGATGGCAGCTTGCGGTCCAGCATCGGCTGCGGAGTTAGAAGATGATGCAGAGCAGAATTCGATGAGAGCATATCAAAAATGACAGATACCACAGGGCCTGAGGCATCTGTGAAGGAACCTCGGGATCAATCTGCCCTTAGTGAGTCAAAGTCTCACTCGCTCAACTGCTCCGCCATCGCCTCGCCCATAGCCCGGTGGACGACGCGAGATAAGTAATAATAACCCCAGTAGTAATATTCATCTGGGTTTTCACATACCGGACCAGTAGAATAAGGAAGGTCTGTACACGTAGTATCGAGCTGCGTGAGGCCGTACTGGTCTGGATTGCTCCGGATGTGTCCGGCGACAGCAGCAAGATCGAAGACTTCTATCTGGATATTCAGTTCTTGAGCTAACTCTTCCATCTCGACCGGCAATTTTGTGTTTATACCTGTGGAAAACTCCTCCGCTTCGTTGACCAATCCCTCTCTTATGAAACCAGGGAAGTCTTTCAGGTCGAGCGAATTTCCAACCAAAACGTGCTTCGCCCCCAACTTTGCGAGCTGCTTGACTGCATCGGCAATATTGTGAATCACTAGTTTGTCACGAGATGGTCTCTCGTATAAATAAATATCAGTTATCCCGATTTGGATAAAATATAATGCGCCAGAATCGGCCTTTTCGCCCTTGAGCTCAGATTCGAATTTGTCGATCTGCCCCAATAGCCCTGCATCACTAAATTGTATGCTACCTTGCCCGCTCGTTGCCGCACACACGGCGTAATTTATCAGGCCAACCTGAAGCTGCTCTGCCATGACTTCGACCGCTACCGGGCCGTTTGTCAGCCTGCCATTCCAATTTAGTTCAAAAAAATCCAGGTCAGAAGGGACCATTTGCCCTTGAGCGACCGCTTCTGTAAAGAGTTTTAAACAATTATCGGTATTGGTAAAGTCATCACCAAAGGCATACACATTGGTGAAGGCTGGCAACGGGGTGGCGGTTGGGATAGCGGTGGGAGAAGGCGTGGCAGCTGCGCACCCGGCAAGCAGGATGCCTGTGAGTAAGACTAACGATGCTTTCTTCATGGGATCCTCCTTTGGATTCCTAGATGCGAATATGGATTGGCTGTTTTGTTCCGAACTATTTTGTTTATACAATCCGATTATC
>CAZGIX010000327.1:0-4001 GCA_964525785.1 uncultured Anaerolineaceae bacterium | reverse complement strand
CCTCCGCCTGCGGGGCAGCTGTATTCACAGACGTTGGCGCGCCTGCTCCTTGCACCAGAAGCGATTGCTGCTGCTGCCACCCCAAATAAATAATTGCACCTATCAGGATGAAGATGGCAGCAGCAGCCAGCAGGTAGCGACGCAGGCGCCTGCGTCCCGCCAGGTCCGTGTACGTCAAGCCATCCGTCAGTTTGTCTGGGCGTCCCAATCTCACCTCTTATGTGTATTCACTGATCGCCGCGAGTTACCCCAGGAGCCAGGTAACCGACGGCGCTGACCTGGACCTGGCGCCGTTGAATCAGGTAGCCCGACGAGGGCATCTGCGCCCATACTTGGCAGGCCGGTTGTCCTTGGATCTGCCCACAGGCTGTCCCTAAAAGCTGCGCTTCAGAGGGCGCCTGGACCCGAAAGTACAACTCCGCCACCGCCTGCCCCTCGGCGAGGTTTGCTAGTGTTCCGTCCGGATTGACCAGGACCTCCTGGGCTCCAGCGTGGGCCGCTAAATCTGCAGCAGCCACGACCTCCATGACCCGGGCGTTCGTGACCATGTAATCCAGGACGCCCACTAGAAAGAGCGCCATCGCCGGCACGAGCAGAGCAAATATCACGATCGCCTGACCCCGCTCATGCCGGCGAGGAAGGCCCTTTTTCATCTCCAGCGCGCTTTCCATGCTTCTGATCTAGAGATAAAGAACTCCATGGAAGACCTTGGTGCTGCGATGCCAGCCAGGCCGAAGAGCCGCGGCGGCTGATAATACACTGCGCAACCGCCCGGCGCGCCCGGTCCCTGGGGCGGGGCTACGAGCACCTGATAGGTTGTCCCCAGGGTGGCGCTCCAGTCCTCATCCAGGCTCGCCTGGGCCGCCTGACGCGCCTGCCAGGCAGCCCAGGCCGGGTTAGGGGACTGAGAAAGGAACTGGGCGCACCCGTGGGCGGCGATCGTAGCGGCTGTGCGCGCCCGGTGGATCGGGATCCAGGAGAGCGTCCCCAGCGCCAGCAGCACTGCCAGGGCCGCGTATAGGGCTGTTTCAGCCATGGCTTGCCCACGCTCGCCACGCTTTGAAGGCGCTCTCATTCAACTCCTCCCGGTTCTGGTGGTCCGGGATAGAAACGCCACAGGCGGAACACGCCCGTTCCCCGCTGCGACTCCACCAGCTCAACGCCGAACATCCAGGGGCGGGTATCCTGGATAGCGATACGTGAGCGCGCTTGGCGGGAAGATGTATCCACCTCTGCCGCGAGACGCTCACGAATGTCAGGCCATACTACCGATAGACGTGCCTGGCCGTCTGCTTGAGCGGGGTAAGCCCCTGCGGATACCCCTGTGATGAATACTCCCCAGTCGACAGCCGCAGCCCGAAATGCGTAGAATCCGGCCAAGAACATCCCGGATAGGAGCAACAGGAGGACTGGCAACACCATGGCAAACTCGGCCAAGGTCTGCCCCTTCGCCGAACCCCGGACAATACCCGATCGGCAGTCACGTATCCCTCGTCGGTGGACCCGCTTCCATGCCCAGAGAAGCATGATCAGCCTCCTACGGCTGCCTGCAAAGCGGCGATGGCGAAGTTGAAAGCAGCTATGATCGCCGTCCGGAGAGGGGCAAGCACAGCCAACGCCACCACAGCGATCGTTCCCAGAATCAAGGCATACTCCGGAAAGTCCTGGCCTTTTTCACTTCGCTCGCTCTGGAGAAAACGGATAAAACGCCTGAGATTCGTTTTCATGACACACCTCCTGAAAAGGTTCTGATTGAGAATACGGGCTAATGGCGGGGAATATCCAACCTCCCAACCAGGGACTAGAATCTACCCAAAAAGGGACCGATCAAGAAAAAGAGCAGGCCAAGCACGGCCAATATGCCGTACAGGCTGCTCCGCTGGCGCACCAGGGACGCCCGGGCTTCGGTAGATTCCACCATCCCGCGATGGGCGGCCTCTCGAAGCGCCCGCACGCTCTCCAGGAGCGGACGCCCCTTGACAAAGAAATCCTCCAGATCCTGAAGGAAAAGTCGCGCCTCCATATCGGAGGAGTCGGGCAGATGAGAACGAGTGGTTTCAATCGCTCGTCCGAAATCCTCGACTTTCATGCGAGCTACCAGCAGCCCCAGCAGATTATTGAAGGGTCCACCGACCCCGGCCGTACGGCGCAGCGCCTCCTGCACCTGAACCCCGGAGGACAGCAAAGATTCGAGCACTGAAAGACCGAGCAGCAGGTTACTGCGCAATGCCTCCGCTCGCCGGCGCGCCAGGTGCTTCAGGCGGGCGTGAGGCCAGCGCAACCCAAGAATGACCGGTCCCAGGGCGGCGAACGGAGCCGCCAGCGGTTGTCCCAGAGCCGCCAGCGCCCCAGCCAACAGCCCGCCCAATAGCAGGGAGGCGGCAAAGGTTTGTATGGCGGCGGCGTAGAAATCGCCCGGGGTATCATATGGATAACCAGCACGGCGCAGGAGAGAGATCACATCAGCCGATCCCTTCCCCTCTAAAAAACCGAACCGCCGGGGGAAAAACGCCAGGAGCAAGGCTTCCCAGGTAGAGTGGCGCGCCGGCGCTGGAGCGCCCTCCGCCACTGCTCCCGCCAGGCGATCAGGCGTATGAGAACGCCCATAGCTCGAGAGGGCAGCCCGGAGCGTGGTTAGCAATTCGAAGGCCAGCACCGCCAGGCTGAGCGCCCCCAGGAAGATCAAGAGCGCCATAGAGTTGCACCTCCTTGTCAAGTGTTCGATCAACTCCACTTTAGCAAAAAATGCGCCTGGGTGTCTCGCTGGGGTCGCGGATCGACCCGCACACCCAGGGCGCGCACCAGAGCAGCCTGGTGAACCTGGGTGCGCTGGACCCCCTCAGGTGGATATGGCTCGACGTGCTTCTTCGCCCCGCTGCCGGTTTCCCAAGTAGCGCCGCCAAAGTCAGGGGGCCAGAGCGGATGGGTCTCCCGGTCCCAATCTTCCAGGAGAAACCCTTGCTCACGCGCCGAGAGCCACATCCAAAAGGCCTCAAAACGCGGTCCCCACAATCCCCAGGCCAGGTCGATACGCAGGCTCTCCCGCCGCGTCCATTCCAGCCGGTATGCGCAACGCTTGCAGAGCGGGACGGCGTTCTCGGGGCGTTCATAGCGCCAGGCTGTCTCGACCGCCAACCCCGGTGGGGTGGGCAGCGCTTGGCGCCAGGAGCCCGGTTTCCCGCAGCGCAGGCAATCCCGGGGAAAGTCTGGCTTCCAGGGCTGGCCAGCCAGTGAAGCCGCAGCCAGCTCCTCCAGATGCGGTCTTTCCAGACGCAAGATCTGGCGAGAGAGGGAGACCGCCGGCTCAGGGATGGAATACACCCCGACGCCATCCAGAATTGCAACGGCGGCCGTACACAGATCGCCGCGCTCCCAGGGCGCGAAACGTGCCCGTATCACTTCCTGACGCACGGGACCTGAACGCTGGTGAACCTCGTAGGCCCGGCGCATATCGGCGATGGCTTGTTCCAGCACTTTGTCGACCAGCCGGTCTGGAGATATGCTCTCGTCCCAAGAGGCTGAGTAGGACCTGACGGGCATTTCGAGCAGGGCGCGCAGATCATCCAGAGGAGGCAGGGAGACCCCAGGATCGGTCTCCAGGACCAGGCGGGTGGACGGCAGCCGCACAAGACGGCAGGGAGATAACACCTGACTGAAAATAATATCCCCATCATCGGATAGGGCTGTAAGCCGCAAAGGGGGACAGAAGAAGGTGTGAAACAGGCGCGGGGCGGGGACCGGGTAGAGAAAGACCAGTCCGCTATCCCCCAATCCGGTCTGGAACATGGCGCCCAAGGCGCGCTGCCAAGGAGTAGTGAGCAGCCGTAGGTCCACTTTGCCTTCTTTAGAACCGATAATCCAACTCAAACTTAACGGTAAGCTTAAGATGGCATTGTATGGGACAATTGGAAGAAGGACAATAGGCGCATGTCCCTCGCATGGATGGACAAATGTCCCGCGTTTGTATAGACCGATGTCCCGGATCACGCCGGACAAACATC
>CAZGIX010000326.1:0-4028 GCA_964525785.1 uncultured Anaerolineaceae bacterium | reverse complement strand
AGCACTCTCGGGAACGACCAACCCAATAACCACAACCGTCACTGGAAATCTGCTTACCAACGCAACTTTCGTAGAGCAGGTCTATGACCTGACCATGACTATTAATGGACAGGGCAGCGTGACTGTGGATATAGACGGTCCTTACCATTATGGCGACGAAATAACACTGACTGCCACGCCACAGGCTGGATGGTTCTTCACTAGCTGGAGTGGAGCAGTTATCGATTCGGGGAATCCCATCACGGTAACGGTAGAGACTGACTTGAATATAACTGCTAACTTCTTGCCGCTTCCGCAAGTGTACTATCTGTATATGCCAGTTGTTGTCAGGCAAAACGAATGACATTAAGATCTGCATGCCCCAGCTGCGCGAATCCCGACTTAGAGATTTTCTACCAGGTCCTATCCGTACCTGTCCATGACGTGTTGTTGCACCGCACGAAAGAGGAGGCTCTCAGTTACCCAAAAGGCGATATCCATCTGGGATATTGCCCGGCTTGCGGTCTGATATCCAACACCTGTTTCAACCCGGATTTGATGGATTACTCAAGCCAGTACGAGTCGACCCAGGCTTACTCGCCGGTGTTCACCTCATTTCACGATAGGCTGACGGGCCAGCTAATCCAGCGGTTTGACTTGCACCGGAAGACGATCTTGGAGATTGGGTGTGGTCAGGGAGAGTTCTTGAGTCTGTTGTGTATCAAGGGGGATAATCGGGGGATCGGTTTCGACCCAGCGTATTCGAATGATCGGCACGAGTCCTTGGCCGGCGATAGAGTTACTTTTATCAAGGATTTTTACTCTGAGCGTTACCATCACTATCGGGCCGATTTTTTTTGCTGTAAGATGACCCTGGAGCACATCCCTCAGACAGCTGAGTTTGTTGGCATGGTACGCCGTGTGATCGACGCACAAGTTGGCGCAACCGTCTTTTTCCAGGTTCCAGATGTGACGCGCATCTTGCGCGAGACGGCTTATTGGGATATCTTCTACGAACACTGCTCCTATTTTAGCCAGGGGTCTCTGGCGCGCCTGTTCCGCCGCTGTGGTTTTGACATCATAGACTTATGGAAGGATTACGATGACCAGTACCTGATGCTCGCAGCCATGCCTGGGAGTGGGAAAGGGACGCCTATGTTGCATCAGGAGGACGACCTGGCTGATCTGGCCCAGAATGTCCAATACTTTCAGCACACCGTGCAAAGAAATATCCATTTCTGGCGAAAACAAATTGCACTTTATGCCTCTAATACGCGCCGTGTGGTTGTCTGGGGAGGCGGCTCGAAGTGCGTTTCTTTCCTCAACATGCTGCATGTGCAGAATGAGATCGAATACGTCGTGGACATCAACCCCTTGAAGGAAGGCACATTCCTGGCAGGAACCGGGCACCGCATCGTTAGGCCTGGCTTTTTATCTACCTACCGGCCCGATGTTGTGATCGTAATGAATCCGATCTACAGTCTCGAGATCCGCAAGGAATTGGAAGCTATACAACTTTTTCCGGAGATTGTGCCAATCAATTATGGTTTGGATGAACTCGTAGATCATGTCTGAGCCCCCACTTATTACAGAAGCTTGCCCGGTATGCAGCTCGCTGAAACTTGAGGTCATTGTCGAAATCCAACACGCCCCGGTGCACTGCGGCCTTCTCTGGCAAGATCGTCAGACAGCTCTTGATGCGCCAGTAGGCGAGATCCGCCTGACTCTGTGTCTTGCCTGTGGTCATGTGTTTAATCAAAGCTTTGATCCGGCTTTAATGCATTATGAACAGCCTTACGACAATTCGCTTTTTTTCTCCCCGCGCTTCCAGAAATACGCTCGCTGGCAAGCAGATCGCCTGATCCACACCTATCGCATTTTCAAAAAAAAAATCATCGAAGTGGGTAGCGGGAGGGGTGATTTCCTTGAGATCATCTGTGAGCTGGGTGACAACCAGGGAGTTGGCTTTGACCCCAGTTACACCCGCATGCCTGGCAAGGAAATCTTATCTGAACGAGTGGAGTTCATAAAGGATTATTTTGCCGAACATTACGCCGGGCTGCCCGCAGACTTAATTTACTCCCGCCACACCCTCGAGCATATCGAAAGGCCGGTAGAATTCCTCTCATCCATACGAAAAACCATAGACGCGCACCTGCAAACAGTTATCTTCCTCGAAGTACCGAATTTTGACTTCACCCTGAGAGAAAAACGTCCTTGGGATATCCTTTACGAACATTGTTCCTATTTTAGCCTTCCTTCACTATCACATGTCTGCGAGCGGTCCGGCTTTGAGGTGCTACAGAAAAGTGAAGCCTTCGAAGGCCAGTTTATTACAGTCGATGCCTGCCCTACGCCAACAAGCGCTAATCCAACTCGACCAGCTCCATTGGCACCCTCTTATCAAATGATCCAGACGGTGAAGGACTTTGCTCAGAACTACCAGATGGCAATCAATGACTGGCAAGCCCGGCTGGTTGCAATTCGGGCTCGGGGCTGGAAAATGGTCGTTTGGGGGGCAGGCGCGAAAGGTTTGAGCTTTTTAACCACGCTCCAGATGCGCGATGAGATCGGCTATGTAGTGGATATTAACCCTGGCAAATGGGGGATGTTTATGCCGCTGACCGGGCATGAAATCATCTCGCCGGATTTCCTGCGCACATACCAACCCGAAGTGATCATCATCATGAATCCCATCTATCAGTCAGAAATCAAACAGGCTGTTGCAAATATGGGTTTAGAAGCCCAGTTCTGGGTTGCCTGAGCTGAGTATCGAAACCTAATATGCCAGGAATCTACGGAATAGTAAGCGAGGACTGGAACGGCCTTTCGGCTGGGCTTGCAGGCATGCGCAGAGCATTGACCGTTGGATTCGAAAAAGCCAGCGAATGCTGGATCGATGAGGCGTCTGGAGCTGGGTTTGGGCGCGAGTCATTGGGTGTTTATGACCTGGGCAATCAGCCGGTTGTCAACAATACCGGAAACTTGATCCTTATCCTGGATGGTGTTCTTTATGACACACAAGGGCTGAGAAGAGATTTAATCGCCCGGGGTTATCCGGCAAAAGAAGCCTCACAATCTTCTCTGGCCATGTTTGCGTATGAGGCGTATGGGCCAGCTGGGTTTGCCCATTTACAGGGCATCTTTATCCTGGTCATATGGGACAAGACTCAACGGAAATTAATCCTAGCCAACGACCGGTTTGGCTTGAGGCCGTTTTATTATTCTCGGCGGGGAAACTGCTTTGCCTTCGCCACCGAAGTCAAAGCCTTGCTCGACCTGGAGTTCGTGGATAGCCGAGTTAACGATGCAGCCTTTTCAGATTTATTTGCTTTTGGTCATCTGTTTGGCGATAAAACTCTCTTTGAGCATATCCATCTAATGAAGCCAGCTTCCATCCTGGCGTATCAGGAGGGAAGCTGGCAGACAGAAAATTATTGGCGCGTAAACTTCGTGAACTCGAAGATATCTCGGCATGAGGATGACTGGGCTGAGGAGATGGTTGAACTTCTGGTAAAATCCGTCCGCCGTCGTATAGATATCTGGCCAGATATGGGGCTCTCCCTGAGCGGCGGCCTGGATTCGCGCACCTTGCTCGCTGTTGCAACCCAATCTTTGGACGCCCTTCTTCCCACATACGCCTATGGCTTCGCAGATAGCAAAGACATCGCCCAGGCGAGGAAAGTCGCCAGGCGCAAGAATGTACCGCATCGGGAGAGCATCCTCACAAGCGATTACCTGTCTGCAAATGCTGATCGGATGGTGGGTCGAACAGAAGGATTGCTTAATTGCCTTGAGTCGCATGGCTTCAATCTCTTGGAAATGGTTCCAACGGACCAAGTCATCATATTGGGAACGGGGGCGGAAAACCTATTCTCGACTGTTCGATCATATTTCAAATTCTCATTTATTGAGGGAGAAGACCCAGTTTACACGTTTTTTAAAGTGATCAACCGCATTTTTCAACAAGATGAATGGCCAGAATTATTTTCGGAGAAGTTTTTTCGCAGAATTGAAGGAAGAGCCTTTCAATCGTTGAGCCAGGTCGC
>CAZGIX010000325.1:0-4038 GCA_964525785.1 uncultured Anaerolineaceae bacterium | reverse complement strand
GAGAAGCTGGTGCACATGGAAGAGCGCCTGCAACAGCGCGTGGTGGGGCAGGAAGATGCGCTGCGGGCGGTCGCCAACGCCGTGCGCCGCTCGCGCGCCGGCCTGCAGGACCCGGACCGGCCGATCGGCTCGTTCATCTTCCTGGGTCCCACCGGGGTGGGCAAGACCGAGCTGGCGCGCGCCCTGGCGGAGTTTATGTTCGATGACGAGCGCGCCATGGTGCGCATCGACATGAGCGAGTACCAGGAGAAGCACACCGTCTCGCGCCTGATGGGTGCCCCGCCCGGCTATGTGGGTTACGATGAAGGCGGTCAGCTCACCGAGGCCGTCCGTCGGCGCCCATACAGCGTGGTGCTCTTCGACGAGATCGAAAAGGCGCACAGCGAAGTGTTCAACGTGCTGCTGCAGCTTTTGGATGATGGGCGCCTGACCGACGGTCACGGGCGCACGGTGGACTTCAAGAACACGGTGGTGATCATGACCAGCAACCTGGGCAACACCCTGTGGGAGGGCGGGCACCAGGTGAGCCGGGATGAGATCACCCAGATGCTGCAGATGCACTTCCGCCCCGAGTTCCTCAACCGCATCGACGAGATCGTGGTCTTCCACCCCCTCAGCCGCGAGCACCTGGCAGCCATCGTCGACATCCAGCTGCAGCAGGTGGCGAGGCGCATGGCAGAGCGCGGCTTCACGCTGGAGGTCAGCGAGGCGGCGCGCGAGCACCTGGCGGACGTAGGCTACGATCCCGACTTCGGCGCCCGACCGCTCAAGCGCGCTATCCAGCGTGAGCTGCAGGACCCGCTGGCGCTGCGCATCCTCTCCGGCGAGTTCGCTGAGGGCGATATCATCCAGGTCGACCGCGGCCCGGATGGGCTGACCTTCACCCCGGTGCTGCAGGCGGAAGTGGTCGAAGAGTAAATAGGGCGATAAGGTAATAAGGGTGTGGGGTTTGGGCGGCTTCGCCGTCCAAACCCCACTTTTGCATTTAATGTCCTGATACCTCAGACAGCGGTGGAGGCAGCCCGCCAGCATGTGATCCAAAGGAGACGTACGGCAGTGCGATCCCATGCGTCGGACCGAACAGGGCGTAGCGACCGCTCTGGCACAGGGAAGCCCGAAAGACCCACGGCTCTACGGGGACCGGTACAGGGTTCTCCAGGCAGGCGGTCTCTATTTTCACCCAGGCGTCCCCTTCCTGGCGGTAAAGCGCCAGCAGGCCGGCATCGTAGATGGTGGCAGTGTCCATCGGGCTGTATTGGATGGTGACCGATACCGGCAGGGTGAAGGTCAGGATTTCGGTTGCGCTGCCGGCTTCCTGGAGCGATAAATCAAAGGCATGCCCAGCGAAGTCCATGCCGAAAAACGGGCTTGCCAGGGTGGGGGTGACGGTGGCGGTGGTAGTGGTCGAGACCAGCCCTGCCGGGAAGACGAAGCTGGTCGGCAGACCTTGGGTATCGGTGTAGGTCAGGGTCGTGGTGATGCCGGGCTCCAGGGTAGCAGAAACCGGGGGCACCAGCATGACGAAGTTCTGCCAGCCCTGGACGAAACCCTCCAGCACGGCAAAGGGGGGCGCAAAAACGTATTCGCCCAGGGTGGGTGTGACGGTATAGCTGCTGAAGACCAGGTCTGGGAAGGCGTACAGCCCATCCGGGCCGGTGACGGAAGCGGCGCCATTGCTCAGCGCCAGGGTGACACCTTCAATAGGCACAATATTATGATCGGTGACCCGCCCCTCTAGATGGATGCGGTTGGCGAAGAAATAGGCATCATCATCGCTGAGGGCAATGAGATAGTCGTGGGTGAGAGCGGCATCTTCTATCGATACGCCCGGCAGGGAGGCACTTCCCACCCAGCGCGGCTGAGCAGGCTGGCTGAAGTCGATCAGCTTCAAATCATTTCCATTCCATTCAGCATAGTAGGCCAGGGTCTCCTCAGCCATCAAGATGTGTGCGACCTCAATGTTCAGCGGGAAAACCCCCAGAATTTGAGGATTCACTGGATCGCAGACGTCCATGGCGATCAGCCCTTCGTCGGGAGGGGCGGACTTCGCCAGATAGATGATGGTCTGCCCACCCTGGCTTACCGTTTCAATGCGCTGGATCCCCAGTGAAGATTGATCCTGGAAGAGCACAACCGGAGCAGCCGGGTCGCTGACGTCCACCGCTTGCCATCCTCCGGCTTCGGTAATGATGTAGGCAACCGTCCCAGCTCCCTGCCGGGCTACCGAAAGGTCATGTGCGTTTATGCCTAAATCAAAACCTCCGAGCAGAATTGGGGCGAGGGGCTCAGACACATCGATGATCGACAACCAGATATGAGCATAAGGATCTCTTGAGCAGCTAGACGTTACATAAGCTGTCTCTGCAAGCACTTCGACAGATCCAGCAGGGCAACCTGTCGGCAACAAGACAGCCTGCATATTGGCGGGGTCGGCGGTGTCGACGATCAGCAAACCACGATCAGTCCCCAGGTAGAGCCATGTGCCGGAGATAACTATATCCCCCCCTAGCCAGGAATCGATGCTCAAAAATCCGGATACCTGCGGCTCTCCCGGGACTGTGATATCGATCACCTGCAGCAAAGCGTGTCCGCCATTTATCCAGGTATCATTGCGAACCGTGAATAGGCGGGCTTCTTCAGCGGCTAAACCCTCTCCTCCCAAAAAATATCTGTGTTGTGGCCAGGCGTAGATTCCCAGGCGGCTTGGATCGCCCGGATCAGAGGTATCCAACATATGCAAACCATCCATATCCAGGAAAGCTGCCAAATCTGCCTGGGGGTGAACAGCTATTCCATCATAACTTGGGTACCGTCCGAGGTATTGCGGGTCGAGCGGGTCGCTGGCGTCATAGATCATCAGCCCTGATGGATTCCCGTAAGCCACTGCGTAGAGCAGATCATCGCTGAAGACGAGCTGCTCGTACCAAAATAATGCGAGCTGGGCCAGGTCGGAGTGATGGACCGGCTGTGCTGGATCCGAGATGTCGATGACTTCGGTAGACGCCTCATGTGAGTCCCACTCTAAGACATAGGCGTAGCTCCCTTTGACAGCAAAGGCGTTAGCGAGTTCAACGCACCCGCGACCTTCCGGTAGTATATAAGAGCCTACCAGCTCTGAGAGGGCGGGGTTTGAAATATCGTAGATATCCAGTGTGTTAGAGTTTCCGACGCATGCATAAGCGTACGCGCCCTGGACCGCCAGGTTGCGGTAGCTGGCCTCAGGAAAATGCCCCAACAGGGTTGGGTTTGCCGGATCGGAAATATCCAAGACGTTGATGCCCCCGGCATTATCCAGCATGTAGGCAGTGTTTACTGAAACCACCATCTTGATGGGACGCATTTCGTAGGAAGGGCTAAACACTCCGATGAACACAGGATTGGACGCATCGCGGATGTCGAAAATCTTGAATCCTCCCCACAGCAAGGCAGGACCCGCTGCGTTTGGCAGACCCACGTGCAATATTTCGCCAACCACAGCCAGGGGGTTAGCCAGCGTGGACTCAATTGAGATCTCAGCCAGGACAGCCGGCTGGGCAGGATTTTCCAGATCGAGGATATCCACTTCGGTAACTTGACTCCTTTGAAGCGCGACGAAAGCCAGGTCCCCGCTGGTGATCATGCCCATCGGATAGGCAAAGCCGAATTGGGCAACCGGCTCCAGCTCGCCGGGCTCACCGTCTCCCTTTGGGACCGCGGAAGGTTGATGACGGGCGGAAGATGGACCCTGCAGGGAAACTGCCAGGGCCATGTCGGGAATGCTATTGGATGCGATGGTGATCAGGAGTATCACCATTACAAGTGATCTAAGTCGGAGAATAAATTGTTTCATTGGATCACCCTCCATTCGCCGCTCTACTCATCGTAAGGTATCACCGGCTGTTCACTGCCTGCTCAAGGACACCTCATTCACTGGGGGCGGGGGAGGTGACCCGCCAGCATGTGATCCAAAGGAGACGTACGGCAGTGCGATCCCATGCGTCGGTCCGAACAGGGCGTAGCGACCGCTCTGGCACAGGGAAGCCCGAAAGACCCACGGCT
>CAZGIX010000324.1:0-4093 GCA_964525785.1 uncultured Anaerolineaceae bacterium | reverse complement strand
AAGCCCAGCGCATTCAAGATGATCGCCTGTGTGCCTTTCCCACAGCTGACCTTCCGGTCACTGGTTTTCACCAGGGCATCGATCACTCCGATCAGGGATATCTCCTTGCAGATCCCCGCCACGATCCCTAAATGGTCTATCCGTTGGGTTTCATATGTCGGTTTGGCACTCATGCGCCAAGCTTACCCGAAATTCCCCAAAAATACTATTTTTAGGTGCGAAAGGTAGGCTTTAAGAACTTCATAGAGCCAATTGAACGCTAACCTGTTCGATTGGGCAGCCAGCCTGGAAAATGTTTAGGACGCGATACATTTCGGACAAATGATATCGCAACATGAGTCACGAAACTGACAGACAAAGATATATACTTCCAAGATTAAGTTGGGGTAACTACAATACCCTCATGAAGATGCTTCACAATAGTTTAACCTTCTCTTTAAATGATGCCGCCAAGTTTAGATTGCATGTATTGGATCATTATTACCAACACGGGATCAAATCAACCGTTCACGCATTCAATATTCCAAGAACAACAATATATGGATGGAAAAAGACGTTTGAAGAATCTAAGGGGAAAGTATCCTCTCTTGTTCCCAAATCAACAAAGCCATTAAATACCAGACAAATGAAACTGGATACTAGAATTCTGGAATTTATCAAGTCAATGAGGGAAGAATACGGGAGATTGGGGAAACTCAAACTTAAGCCGTTTCTGGACGAGTATGCAAAAGAACTGGGTACCGTCTCATATGGCACTACAAAGATTGGGATAATTATCAAAAGAAGAAACTATTTCTTCCAATCAGGAGCAAAGAAAAAGATTAAAAGAAGAAAACCGCTTACTCCAAGGTTGAAACATTCTCCAAAAGAAACCATACCCGGATACGTTGAGGTGGATACTATCTCAATATGGACACTTTGCAGGAAGTACTACTTTGTAACAGCCATTGATATCGTTACCAAGTTTGCCTGGGTAAAACTTGTTAAAAACCCATCATCACAAAGCGCAAAGGAGGCGTTAATTGACTTTACCAAACAGTACAAGCACCCATTGAGAGTGGTTCAAACCGACAACGGGTCTGAATTCTTAAAAGAGTTTGACAAATATCTGCAGAATTCAGGTGTCAGACATGAATTCATATATCAGAAGAGCCCCAAGATTAATGGAGTTGTTGAAAGATTCAATAGAACCATACAAGAGGAGTTCATCGAGAGAAATGATGAATACATGTATGATCAGATGAGATTTAACCAGAAACTCTACAATTATCTTATCTGGTACAATACAAAAAGACCGCATTATTCACTGGGTCAACTTTCACCTGTAGAGTATATGCAGAAATTTAAGTGAAAGTCCGAAATGTATGCGTCCCATACAGAAAAGTGCGAAAGTGCAATGATCGTGTTATTATTAAGCACGCCAAGCGAGATATATTTGGTGTACTTACCTGGATTTACTTCAGATTATAACCTCAGACGAATACCCGATGGATTCGTTAAACACGTTGGCGTTAATTCCCGGCTCAGGTATGGTTGAAGATCACCAATTGCTGAGCTATGCGAAGGAAGGGGATGCCGAGGCTTTCGGTCAAGTGTACGAGCGTTATGCTGATCGTGTGTTCCGCTATTTGTTCGCGCATGTCGACAATCGACTGGATGCGGAGGATATTACTGAAGACGTCTTTCTGAGAGTGTGGCGAACGCTGCCAAATTACCGGGAGCAAGGAGTTCCGTTCCCGGCATTTTTATTCCGGATCGCGCGCAACTTGCTGATCGACCACTACCGGCGGTCCAACCCGACCAAGGGGCAGGTGTCGGTCGAGGAAATTTCGCTGCGGGAACACAATCCGGGACCCGGAGAATCGGCGTTGTCCAGTCTGGAGCGTGACGAGCTGCGGGCATCATTGGAGCAGTTGCGTGAGGACTACCGTACGGTGCTTGTGCTGCGGTTCCTTAGCGAGCTAACCCCGGAGGAGACGGCTCAGGTCATGGGTCGCTCTGAGGGAGCGGTACGGGTATTACAGCATCGAGCGCTGGCTTCGCTACGCACGATGCTGGATGGGAATCTCAGGTAAAATGTCCGCTGGCAAGGATGAGATAGGGCTGATCCTGCAGGATTGCCTGGAGAGAGTCCAGAGCGGGCAGGTGACGCTGGAAGGGGTGTTGAGAGAGCATCCCGATCTGGCTGATGAACTGCGCCCGCTGCTGGAATCTGCACTGTGGGTGCAGATGAGGAAGGCGACGCTGGACCCGCGGCCGGGGTATGTGAACGCCTCCCGACGGCGTTTGGTGGATCAGATCAGGCAAGAGCAGGCAGCCGGGGTGGCGCCGGTCCGTGCACGGGGCATGCATGCCATCGGAGAAACCCTGCGGGCAATTGGCGGTCAGCGGCGGCTGGCAGTCCAGGTTGTGGTAGTGATAGTGCTTATGCTAGTGGTGGTGGCAGGCGGCGCAGGAGCGGTGCGCACAGCCCAGGGCTCGCTGCCTGGGGACCTGCTCTACGGAGTGAAGACTTCACTAGAGAAGGCAGATGTGGCTCTGGCAGGGGATGAGGCAACAAAGGCGGAGCGGGAAATCGGCCTGGCGAAGCGGCGGCTGGAGGAGATCCAGGCGCTGATAGGGGGCAAGCGGGAGGAGGACATCCCTGAAGCGGTGGTCCTGTACGAGGAGCATGTCAACCAGGCTATCCGGCATATGATCGCCGTGCGTGCAGTAGACCAAGAGCGGGCGAATTCGCTGGCGTTGGAGCTGCAGGCGATGATGAATACTGAGGTGGATGTGTTCCGTGAGCTGGCGGAGAAGAATAGCGAAAGGGTTGGAGAGCAGATCGAGGGCCTGATGCTGATATCGGAGGGTGTGGTAGACCGGCTGGAAAATACTGTAGCTAATATCCCCTTGCCGCCTATCTCCGGCGATTTCCCCACGGTTACACCTACATCGACCCGTACGACGAGCCATGAAATCGTCGTTACTTCTCGTGCTCCGAGCGATACGAACACCCCTACAGTGCAGCCTGGCTACACATCTACTCCTGAGCAGATAATCCTGCCTACCGTAATTTGGACTGCGATGCCGTCAGCCACGGAATGGGTCGCGCCAGTTCTATCACCCACCCCTACACCGACCCACACACCGGAGAGCCAGCCAGAGGCCACCCACACTGCGATCGTCAGTCCATCCCCCACCTCTACACCCAACCCTCCCACGCCGACCAGCACATTTACGCCGACAGCTACCCAGACTGCTTCGGCTACCCCGACCGAGACGCCTACCGAAACGCCTACACCAACCGAGACTGCGACCCCCACTGATACGGATACGCCGACATTGACGCCTTCATCTACACCAACCGATACGCCGTCTGCTACGCCGTCCCCGACGCCGACCATAACGACTGGTCCGGAGCCATCCCCGACGGATACCCCCACTTCGACATCGGTCACCCCGGAGCCTACAGAAACTCCTATACCCATACCGTAACCTTTACAGCGTTCCTCACTGTCCTCTAGGGGCATATCTTCCGTTCATTCTTTCAAGAAGATATAGACCGCATCAAGGCGTATAAGGAGACCGAGGAATATCAGAAAGCCGTGCGCAAACGATCACTGTGGACAGAACCCTTATTTGGAGAAGCGAAGCAGTTCCACTAGATGGGAAAGTTTCGATTACGGGGTCAATGGAAGTGAATATTGAAGGAGTGATGGTAGCAGCAGGAAAGATTATCAAAAGATTAATCGAACAACCCACATTTCGCACCTATTTTTGACTTTTACGGGAATTATCTGATCTGCTGAGCTTGAAATTGGCTTCTGCCTGCTGAAGAAGATGGAATCTGTTACACCAATTAGCGGCTTATAAACATCAAATTCCTGTTTCAAGCTGGCAATCTATATTTGAGGTTGATTTTTTATGCACACGTAAGGTTGTTTAAGCTTTTTCATGACCACTTTGCCAATGTGGACTCAAAATTTTCCGGTTTGGTTATTGATACTGCCTCAATTTCACAGCTTGCGGTCAAAATAAGCTTCTTTTTGGCCTCAAATCGGGTAAAATAATTCCTCAAAAAGCCGATTTTAAGGTGCGAAATGTGGGA
>CAZGIX010000323.1:0-4097 GCA_964525785.1 uncultured Anaerolineaceae bacterium | reverse complement strand
TACCCTTTCTATACGGTGGAGGAGCACGCCGAGATCATCCGCCTGCTGGAAGGCGGCGGGACGGCGGCGATGATCGCCGCCACCGGGCGCGACCCCCAGATGGTGGGCAATATTTACCCCTTCCCCTTCACGGAGGACGGTAATTTCAACGTGCCGTCGGTATTCATCAGAGACGTGGACGGCGAGCGCCTGGCGGGGTATGCCGGACAAGAGATCGAGCTGAGCATCCCGGCGGAGCGGATTCCTTCCAGCGGGGTGAACGTCGTCGCTCAAAAAGGTCCATCCAAAGGCAGGTGGGTGGTGTGCGCCCATATCGATAGCAAGCTGGGCACTCCCGGCGCCAACGACAACGCCAGCGGGGCGGTGGTGCTGCTGCTGCTGGCGGAGTTGCTGCAAGATTACTCCGGGCAGACCGGCATCGAGCTGCTGGCGATCAACGGCGAAGACCATTACTCCGCCGCCGGGGAGCTGCTCTACCTGGGCGAGAACCAGGGTCGGATGGACCAGATCAGCCTGGCGATCAACCTGGACGATGTCGGCTATATCCGCGGCAAAATCGCCTACTCGTTCTACGGCTGCCCAGACGAGGTAGCCCAGCGCGCCCGCCAGATCTTCGCCGCTCACCCCGACCTGGTGGAAGGCGAGCAGTGGTACCAGAGCGACCACATGGTCTTTGTGCAGAGCGGCGTGCCGGCGATGGCGATCACCTCCGACCGCTTCGTGGAGATGATGGAGACGATCACCCACACCGCCGAGGATACCATCGAGAAGGTGGACCCGGAGAGGCTGGTGAAGCTGGCGCTGGCGTTGAGGGATTTGCTCACTTAATCACCGTCCCTCCACCATGTCAATCCAAGGAGCGCCCTTCGCCAGATATGTCATTCCGAGGAGCGCACTTCGCGACGAGGAATCCCTGCGATGACCCATTTGAACGCAGTTGTATCAGGGATTCCTCGCTGCGCTCAGAATGACATATCGATAAGCTAGGATATAATCAACCCATGAGTGGACACATACTTTTAGCAGGCGGGGCGGAGTTCGGCGGGCGCATGGCGCCGGCGGACCAGCGCGCCATTTACCTTGCCGGGGGCTCGGGGACAGCTGTGCGCATCGTCCCCGCTGCAGCTGCCCCGGACGATAACCATATCCACGCCGGGAGCAACGGTGTGCGCTGGTTCAAGAGCCTGGGGGCCAGGGACGTCCTCAGCCTGGCGCTGACCGACCGGGCTTCTGCCGACCAGCCCGAGATCGTCTCGGAGCTGCGCAACGCCCGGCTGATCTACCTGTTGGGAGGCTTCCCGGCGCACCTGTACCGCTCGCTGGCGGGCAGCCTGAGCTGGCAGGCGATTCTGGATGCCCACCAGGCTGGGGCGGTGATCGCCGGCAGCAGCGCCGGGGCGATGGTGATGTGCGGGAGCTTTTTCGACCCGCGTTCGGGCGAGCTGCTGGAAGGCTTAAACCTGCTGCCGGACACCTGCGTGCTGCCGCATTTCAAGGATTTCGGACGGCGCTGGGCCGAGACCCTGCGCGCCGAGCTGCCGCAAGCCATCCTGCTCGGTCTCGAAGAAGGCACGGCGATGATCAATGACGGCGAGCAGGGCAAATGGACGGTCTACGGCGGCGGGCGCTTGACCCTGCTACGCCCGGATGCCAGGCGGATTTACACCCCCGGCGAGAGCTTTGATCTGATGAAATAAAGATTCACCGCAGTGACGCGGTGAGCGCAGAGTTTAATATTGAATCCTCTGTGTTCTACGTGTTTCTGCGGTGAGATAGTGCTGGCTTATCGTGAGTAAAGAACCTTCGATAACGATCCGGGAAGCCCACGTGCAAGACGCTGCCCAGCTGGTGGATTTTGTCACCCGCCTGTCTGAGGAGACCGAGCTGTACCTCCTCCTGCAGCCCGGCGAGTTCACTATGACGGTGGACGAAGAAGCCGCGCTATTGAATAAATATGCTCTCTCGGATAACTCGGCCTATTTTGTGGCTGTGGCGGATGGGCAGATCGTGGGCGGTTTGAATCTCAAGGGCGGCACGCGGGCTGGCAACCGGCATTGTGCCGTGCTGGGCATCTCGATTGGCAAGGGCTGGCGCGGGGCGGGGGTGGGCTCGCAGCTCATGGCGCACGCCATCCAGTGGGCGCGTCAGGGCGGGGTGCTGAGGCGGATTGAACTGTTCGTGTTCGTGGAGAACGAGCCGGCGATTCATCTATACGAAAAGTTCGACTTTATGATCGAAGGCCGCCTGCGCAAGGCGGTCTACCGCCACGAGCGCTTCTACGATGACTACCTGATGGCGCTGCTGTTGTGATCGGGTTCACCACAGAGACGCAGAGAACACAGAGTTAATCACTCGACTTTTGCAGTGACATAATGATTATCGAGCACCTTGAAAACTGAATAGCCAAACAGAGAGACAAGGGACAGCAAAATCGGTACAATCGAAGGGAAGACATTCATCTGGAGGTGCCCCATGCTTCCCTTGGTTGAGTTTCCTGAACTGGTGGCGCATTATGCCCCCCACTTCGCGAAAGTGTTCTCGCCCGAAGCGCTGATCGAATTCGAACGCTACATCAGTGGTTTGATCGTGTCAGAGAACAAAACCGTGGACGGGATCAACCGCCTGTTTGTGATTGAGAGCCGCAACCAGAGTTCTCTCAACCGCTTGCTCACCGAAAGTCCATTTTCTCTGGAAGACTTGAACCAGGCTCGCTTAGCTCTCTTAGAGAGCCTAGCGGGTACCCGCAGGAAACCGCTGGGGGTCCTGGGGGTGGATGACACGCTGTTGACCCACTTTGGGCAAGACTTTGAGCAGATTGCCCTGCTGTTTGACCACACGACCGGCGCCTATGTCTGGGCGCACAATCTGGTGACCATTCACTACTCCGACGATGAAACCGATTACCCGCTGCTATTCTGTTTGTGGGAACCGGTGGATCTGGAGAAGTTGGAGCAAGGCATCCGGGCAGCCGGTATCCCCCTGAAAGGGAGTAAAGAAGCCCTGAAGGAAAGCGATCCGCGGAAGTGGCGGGGCTACCTGATGGGCGTGTGGCGCCGGCGGCAGAAGAGCCACCCGGAACTGCAAGCCTTATATGATAGCAAGCTGATCCTGGTGGAGAAGATGCTGACCCTGTGGGTCGAGCGTCATCCGGAAGAAAAACGCCCGGTGACCTTTGACACCTGGTTCACCCAGCCGGATTTCTGCCGGTTTCTCGACCAGACTTTGAAGCTGCCCTATGTGGGTACCCTGGCCGAAACGGACAAAGTGCACCTGGAAACCGGCCCAATGAGCCTGAAAGACTTCGCCGAGCAACTCAAAGCCGCTCACCTGGAAGCGCTCCAAAATCAGGGCCAACCGATCTTCAAGAAGATCACCATCCATTACAAGGGGCAGCGGGAGAGCTACTACAGCTACTGCCGCACGCACCACCTCCACAGCTTTGGCAAACAGCGCCTGGTCATCAACTACCGCCGGGCAGATCTGTCGGACAACCCTACCTTTTACATCAGCAATCGCTTGTATTGGCAGGCCATTGGCATCACCCGCATTCGCCGTCATCGCTGGCCGGTGGAAGTCTATCACGAGGAAGGCAAGGCCGAAGGGCTGGATCAGTATCAACTGCGCCGCTTCAGCGCCGTTCAACGCCATGTCGCTTTGGTGGCGGTGGTCTATAGCTTACTGCGTGCCGCCCAACACGACCCTGACCTCCAGAAAAAGCTTCAGCACCAACTCCAGCAGCAACTGACAGGTGGCCCAGCAACCTGGCGGCGAGCCTCACAAGCGCAGGCTTTGTGGTGCCTGGCTGGCTTCATCAGCTTCGGTCTGACCCAAGGACACTCCTTACCGCAGATCATGGCTCCTTTGATCCAGGCGGTCTGCCGTTCTTGAGCTCAGCGGCTGGTAGGCGATTGCTGCCTCACCTGTTATGACCCAGGTGAGGTAAGTAGGGTTTTGCCTGCGGTCAGCCCTGGACAGCGAAAACACCCCTTCTGCGACGGTTTGGCTATTCAATTTTTAAGCTGCAAAAGTCGAGTTAATAGTCTATTTATTGGAAGCGAACGATGGTATCAGGAGTTTTTAAATATGTGGATTACGGG
>CAZGIX010000322.1:0-4108 GCA_964525785.1 uncultured Anaerolineaceae bacterium | reverse complement strand
GGCGGAGAATATCCAGGCCAACGCGATTGCAATCGCCGTCTCTGGCCTTCCAAATTGAGACAGACGCGCGAAATCGCCATCCTGAACATCGTCGATCAGATTACCTGCATGGAGAAGTGTTAACCAGGCTGCAGCTACCGGGAGAGCGTCAGTGCTCTCGCCTCCTGCAGCTTGGCACGAGAGGACAGGAAGAGCGTATATCCATGGCTCATCGTCGCCCAGCATGTCGACTAATATTTGCCGACATTCTGGCCATTCCTGCAGCGGAGGGGCAGAAGCGATTAAGCTTCCAACCGCCGTGTATAGTTCTATAAATGTGCGGTCCAATAAGAATCTCTCGATTTATAGATAATCACACCTGCGTCCACTTGCTTTTATCTTGTTCACCTCCACTTGTTGCGATTGTTACCACAATAAAAGCAGCAAGTACAGTATGCAATGTTGATTTAGAGCTCCTGTCTTCACAATCGACGACATTAAGCGCTCTTTCAGAAATCGGTGATCTCTAATGTACATTAAACTCAGAGCAATGTTCCCATTTTACGGATTTTTTTACAAGAAATGCGAGAGACACTTGTCCCATCGAGGCCTAGTCAAATGTCCCGTGGTTTACGAATTAGACGACAACAAACCCAGATCGCGCGCTTTGTTGATCGCAGCAATGCGAGAATTTATTTCCCCGCTTTCAGGAATATCAAGTTTTGCATAAATAATAGACAGCGCATTGCGAACCCGTTTTTCCGAGAGCTGCATCGATTCTGCAATACCAAGATTAGAGAGCCCTTCTGAGACCAGTCGTATCATAACAAGCTCCTGTTCGTTCAGTTTCACCTCACTATCCAACTGTAGAGGAAAAATTTTGTCGACAATATCTTCGGAATAAAAACGCTTACCCGAAAAGACTCTTTCTACCCCCAGCGGCAGCATAAGAGACAAATCATCACTCTTTAATACGTAACCAAGTGCGCCGGCATTAACCACTGCACGCACCAATACATCATCGTCGTAGCCCGTCAACACCAGGATACGTACAGAGGGATGCTCTGCTAACAGAGAGCGAATGGCAGTGACTGGCTCGAATCTCCCGGTGGACATGCCTAAATCCAGTATCACTACGTCCGGGGTTGTCTCTCTCACCAACCGAGACAATTCAGTACCCTGGGTGGTCGTACCTACGACCTGGATTTCCCCACCGTGCGAAGCGAGCACATCCACAACTGCTTTCAACACAAGTGGATGGTCTTCGATTACAACGACACGGATAGACATAGCGGCTTCCCTATTGCTTACCTGCGCCATTTTCGTCCAACCAGAGGACGTCAATCGCGCCGCTCAATACCGACGTCTCTTACCAGTATAAGCATATCAAGGGACTATGAAAACCACAAGGTAAATTAGATCAATATTATCTCTTTTCGTCAAGAGTATTGAACTACCGGCTGCGGCGTCGCTGGGCAGTCAATTCAGCCAGGGCGCAACGTTTTGTTGCTCCATTTATTCAACCCCCCAACCCATTTACTGCATTATTATTTAAAGTATAATACTTGGTAGTTTAAAACTGGAGATTTCAGATGAAGCCCTTCATCGGACGCGAGAGAGAGTTATCACTACTAAACAAGCTATGGGACTCCCCACAAGCACACATGTTGATCCTGTATGGCCGGCGCCGCGTGGGAAAGACCGCTTTACTCGCTCATTGGTTGCAGACCTCTGGGCGGCGAGTTCTTTATTGGGTGGCGTCCCCAACTTCGGCGCTGGCGCAGTTGCGCTCGTTTTCTCAGGCGGTTTTCAATTTTGCTTCTCCGCGCTCCCCGGCACCGGAAGGGTTTACATATGGGGGATGGGAGCAGGCCTGGCAACAGGTTGCCTGGCTGGCGCAAAATGAGCGCCTGGCCTTGTTCATCGACGAATTCACCTACCTGTTGGAAGTCGATCCGGGGATCGCAGGGCAGTTGCAGAACTTTTGGGACAGCACGCTTTCCCAATCGAACCTGATGTTGGTTTTGTCCGGTTCCCACCTGGGGATGATGAAACGCGAGTTCCTATCTTATCAGGCTCCACTGTACGGTCGGGCGACCACCCAAATTCACCTGCAACCTCTGCCGTTTGGGATGACCCGCACCTATTTCCCAGACTACTCCGCGATCGACCGAGTAACCATCTACGCTATGTTCGGCGGAGTCCCCGCTTACTGGGAGCGTATTGACCCACGCCAATCCGTTTCCGAAAATATACGCCAGCAGCTTCTGAGTCCCAATAATTTGATGCAGTCTGAACCGCGCCTGCTGCTGCAAGATTTCATCTCCGATCCACACAACTATGTGGCTATCCTGACCGCAATCGCCTACGGCGCGCGTACGCCGAAAGAGATCGAAGTCTCGACTGGCCTGCCCAACATGCAAGTTCCAAAATATCTATCGGTGCTGGCTGAGGCGGGCTTTGTCGAGCGAAAGGTATCAGTCACCGATAGCCCAAACGCACGGCGGGGCAGGCACCATATCGTCGATCCCTATTTACGTTTCTACTACCGTTTTCTGGCGAGCCGACAAGAACAGATCGCCCTCGGGATACAGGATCAGGCCCTAGCTGAAATCAGCCGGCACATGGTCGATTTTATCGGTGCACATACCTGGGAAGAGTTGTGCCGTGAGTGGACCCTCCGGGCAGGCGGGCAGGAAGCGCTTCCGTTCATGCCCGACCAGGTCGGCAGCATCTGGAATACTCATGCACAAATCGATGTGGCCGGAATTAACCGCCGGGAAAAAACCTTGATCCTGGGAGAATGCAAGTGGAGTCAAACCGCCAGCGAACGGCCCGTGCTCTCAAACCTGGTCGAAAAGGCCGCCTATACTGTCCCGCTACAGGGAAAATGGCAGGTCTACTTTCTCGGTTTTTCCAGGGGCGGCTGGACGAATGGGGCGCAATCTTATCGGGACGAAATCGAAAAGACGCCGGTATCCGGAACGAATTGGAAGTCCGCCGGGATGCGCCTGTTGGATTTGGAACAGGTTGATCGAGACTCAGAGAATTGGTCCCGCTAGATTATGGCATTCGTAAAGGGTGCAAGGGCGAAATTTTACCCAAAAGGTGCAATATTTCGTTGCATCCTTTTAAGGGCGGTTGACGCCGGAACAAGCCGCACAGGTCAGCAATTGCGGTGCGGGCGCTGGGCTATCTCTTGCAGGAGCGCGGCGTCAACAACCCCTACCCGCGCGTCTACACCGCCATCTGGCGCACGGCCGGGGTCGGCACCACCGAGCGCATCCCGCAGGCAAAGTTCGAAGAGATCATGAACTGGACGGAAAAGCAGATCCGGATTCTGACAAGCGCCCCGCGCCTGTCTTCCGAGGAAGATAATCTGTTGGGGAGCATAGATTCTATGAGTTTAGCCATCAACTACCTAGTCAGAGCGACAAGAGTTTCCGTTCTCAAATGGCCGTATTTTTGAAGCTCTATCGTTATTTATATCCCAGTTTTTCTGCAGGAGTTGCTGGCGTTACCCAATCGATCAGCTCTTTAACGGAGATGGTACGCTTCAAAATCGTCTATACTGACAAGGATGGCCCCATCTTCTTGTAAGAATTGTTTTAGAATTTGGAGGCGGGGATACATCATGCACAACCACTTGTCGTGTCTTGACAAATCCTCAGCTTCGCCGCCCACCACCTTTCCCAACCAGTCACGTATCTCTGGGCTGTTGACCGCGTCGTTGTAAACCTAGCCCTCGTTGCCCGTGTTGTACGGCGGGTCAATGTAAATACACTTCACCTGCCCGGCGCAATACGGCAGCAGGGCTTTGAGCGCCAGCAAGTTATCCCCATGCACCAGCAGGTTGCCGGAATCCTCGCCTACCGATAGCTTCGGGTCGCAGCGCAGCACGTGGAAGGGAACTTCGTTGTGGTGGTTGACGACGGCGCTTTTGCCGATCCAGTCGAGTGTGGGCATAGAATTGCCTCAGAACTTCTTATTTGAGAGACTGTATAACACGATAGTCAAAATACAACTGGCTTTTCTCGATTCTCAGTTTTTCTTTGGACCATTCTTTATATCAGAAGTTTTGCACTTTTACTGATGAATTGCGTTGTCAAGGGTCAATTTATGGTGAGTT
>CAZGIX010000321.1:3025-4154 GCA_964525785.1 uncultured Anaerolineaceae bacterium | reverse complement strand
CCGTCCGCCATCTGCTGCCCCAGCAGGTAGCTGGCAATCCCTTCCAGGCGCGGGTCGGAGCATCGAAAGTCCGCCAGGATGGAGAGCACCATGCCGGTGACGCAGGTCTCGCTGTATTTGGCGTGGTGGGAGAAGTTGATCCCGCCATCCGGGAACACGCCGTGCTCCAGCAGCAAGCGGCAGCCTGCCAGCGCCTGGGGGTTATCGGCGGGCAGGCCCAGCATGCGTAGAGCCAGCAGGGTGTAAGTGGTCGAGATCCACTTGGGGGAGTACAACCCGCCGCCCCACCTGCCATCCGCATCCTGGAACGCCAGCAGGCGCCTCCCCCAGCCTTCCTGGGCGACGCGGAGGCGCTCGGTAGCAATCACGCCGGGCGGGGAGTCCAGCAGGTCCCGGTGCACCTGCCAGCGGATGGCGGGGTCGCCGTCCAACAGCCATTGGATGATCTCAGCATCAACGGACATGAACGAATTCTTTCATTCACCGCAGAGACACAGAGCACGCGGAGATTTATATTTAATGTCATGCCGAGCGGAGCGAGGCATCCCTTTGAGGATGGTCGATAAAATTATCTCGACAGAGATCCTTCGCTCGCTCAGAGCCTACCCTGAACATCGTGAAGGGATGGTATGCCAAAATCCCTGGCTCAATCCAAATTCTCGATCTTCACCGGCTCGACCGGCTCTGCCAGCTCGAAGCCGAACACCCGGGAGTAAAAATACAGCTCGGCATCCAGGGTGCGCTTGATGTTCTCCGCCTTGCGGAAGCCGTGCTGCTCGCCCTCAAACGCCAGGTAGGCGGTGGGGATGCCCTTGGCGCGCACCGCGGCGAACATCTTCTCGGATTGGATGGGCGTGACGATCTTATCCTCCAGCCCCTGGAACAGGATGATCGGGCAGGAGATGCGGTCAACATAGTTGATCGCTGAGCGCTCGTAATACAGGTCGGCGCGCTCCGGGTAGGGACCGATCAGACGCACGTTGTAGCGCGATTCGAACTTGTGCGTGTCGTCCACAAACGGTGACAGGTCCCCGATGCCGAAGTAGCTGGCGCCCGCCTTGAACACATCCCGGAAGGTCAGCGCACACAGGGTGGTGTAGCCGCCGGCGCTGCCGCCGCGGATCGCCAG
>CAZGIX010000321.1:0-2925 GCA_964525785.1 uncultured Anaerolineaceae bacterium | reverse complement strand
AGGTCAGCGCACACAGGGTGGTGTAGCCGCCGGCGCTGCCGCCGCGGATCGCCAGGCGCTCCCCATCGGCTTTCCCCTGGGCTGCCAGGTAGCGCGCCGCGTTGACGCAGTCGTCCATATCCACCACGCCCCAGTTGCCGTTCAGGCGCTCGCGGTAGGCGCGCCCGTAGCCGGTGCTACCGCCGTAGTTCACATCCACCACGGCAAAGCCTCGGCTGGTCCAATACTGGATGTTCAGATTGAACACCGCCGGCGCGGCGGAAGTCGGACCGCCGTGGCTGAGCACCAGCAGGGGCGGGCGCTCTCCCGCCGGGGCCGTGAAATCCTTGTTTTGGGGCGGGTAGTAATTGGCGTAGGCGGTCAGGCCATTTTCCGTTGGAAACTCGATCACCACGGGCATGGAGATATACCCGGCATCCAGGTCGACATCGCTCGAGCGCCGCAGGGCATGCGCCTGCCCGCTCTCCAGGTCGAGCAGCACGATGCTGGCCGGCTCGGTAGCCGAGCTGCCGGTGAACAGCACCCGCCCCGGCATGGCGTGCGGGGAGCGGATATCCGTGTAGGGGGTTTCAATGGGCGTCATGCGTTTGGTCGCCAGGTCGATGCTCGCCAGGTACCAGCGGCCCAGCCGGGTATAGGTGCACAGCATGCGCTGAGCGGACTCGAAGCTGTAGGTCGAGGCGCCGAACACCCACTGCGGCACGCCGAACTCGGCCTCCATCGGCTGGATGGCTTCCACCTGCCCGCCTGCCTGGCGGTACAGGTTCCACCAACCCGTGCGGTCGGAGATGAAGTACAGGGTGGCATCCGGCGACCATTCCGGCTGGAAGATCGATTCCTCCTCCCCGCCGGCGACGAGCTGCGCCTCGCCCAGCGAGCCATCCGCCTGGACCGGAGCCACCCACAGCTCGGTGCCATCCCAGGGCAGGTTGGGGTGATTCCAGGATAGCCACGCCAGGCGCTTTCCATCCGGGCTGAGGCGCGGGTTGGAGTAGAAATCGGCGCCGGAGACCAGCACCCGCTGGTCGGCGCCATCCGCCAGGCTGATGCCCACCAGGGTGTTAGCAGGTTCCTTATCCGATTGCGTATGGTCTTCGCGCACGCAGATCAGGCGGCCGCGCTGGCGGTCAAGGACGGGGTCGGCATAACGCCAGGCGACCTGCGGCGTGAACGGCTCGGGCGCTTCGCCCGGCCTTTGGATGTAGAGACGCTGGTCAGCAAAGTTGGAGAAATAGAGCGCCTCGCCATCAAAGACCGAGCAGCGCCCGCCGTACTCGTGCACCGTGGTGCGCACGTTGAAAGGCATAGGGGTGACGTCGCTGGTTGCTCCATCCGGAGCGCGGCGCACGATCACAATCCGCCCGCCCTCCGCCGGGCGCAGCTCCGTCCAGTAGATCACCTCACCGACGGATATCGCACCGCCCAGGGTGATGGTTTTTGAGACGATCAGCTCCGATGTGATGGGAGATTTCCACGATCCGTAGGGGGCAATCTTCGGTTGAGTCATCATACTTCTCCAGATAGATAGGGATAGTTGTCTCGATGGGCTTATTGTACACTTATTCGAGATGGCGGATCACCACCGTTTTCGCCACGATGTCAAAGGCGCGCTGGCGTCTGGCAGTAAAAGGGATGAACAAGGCGTCTATGGCGAGCACTTCGAAGTAATAGGATATGCGCCGCAGGAAAGCTTCTTTGTAGTGGATCGGCAGGCCGTCCTCACGCAGCACGCGCAGCCCGAGGGCTTTCTTGCCCAGCGTCTGTCCAAAACGCCCTTCCAAGATCGGGAAGTAAAAGGTGATAAGCCCGATGACAGCCAGGGCGCATGCGACGCACAGGGCGATTAGCAGCCCGCCCAGGAGGTACTCGTAGCCTTGAGGATGCCGCGGCACCTGATTGCTGAGCGCCACGAACAAGAATCCCAGCCCGGCTCCAACCAGCATGATCAGGCCCATATCGATGGCAAAAGCCGCCAGCCTGCGCCAAAAGCTGGCGTAAGGCAGGCTCATCTGGGCCATGAACTCCGCAGCCACTTCTTCCGGCCTGCCCATACGATCGATCACGGCTGTCAGCGGCTCACCATTGTAAGCGGCTTCTTCTAAGTGCGCCCGCAGATCTGCCTCGATCGACTTCTGCACGCTAGCAGGCGCATGGATATTGCGCAGCACTTCAGCGATGTAGCGATCACTGTCTTTCATAATATTTCTAACTCTCCTCACCGGAGTTCAGCAGCCGGTGAACTGTGGTAGAAAAGTCCTGCCAATCCTGGATCAGCGTATCCAGCTGGGCGGACCCCGACTCAGTCAGCCGGTAGTACTTGCGCGGCACACCGCGCTCCAGCGTCTCCCACCGGGCTTCGATCCATCCGGCACCCTCCAACCGGTAAAGCACCGGGTAGAGCGTGCCTTCTTTCAGCTGAAACTGGCGCCCGCCGCGCTTTTCGAGCGACATCACCAGCTCGTAGCCGTACATGGGGCGTTCAGAGAGCAGGTTGAGCAGGATCATCTCCAGCGTACCGCGTTTTAGTTCTCGATCGGCAGCTTTTACCATACGGCTCCTTTGTTGAGATGCAAACAATACCTTGTACTACAAGGTATATAGTACAACATAATATTTAGTTTGTCAATACATCAGGTTTATAAGCACCGGAATTTTGACAGCTATTTTGCGGCCAAGACCAGGAACACGGCTTTTACCGGCTCATTATTCGCTTACAACGTCATTGAACCAGTGTGCAAAGCCCCTCTCCTGCTCTATCCTCAATGCATAGAGACCTGTTACCAGGAGGCAGGTGTTCGGATACCAAATCGGCGTCCAAAATTGAGCGACCAGATCCGCTTCGTACGATCGTGTGGGCTAGCTTTGGGCAATCTCCAGCTCGCTCAACACCCGCGCCACGGAGCGGACAGCAGAACGCCGCGTGCG
>CAZGIX010000320.1:0-4175 GCA_964525785.1 uncultured Anaerolineaceae bacterium | reverse complement strand
CGAACTGGTGGCCGCGCTTGATGCCGCGCACATCCCGCCCGGCGCTCATCTTCTCGCGCCGGAAGCAGGGAGTGTAGGCGGCGTAATGGATGGGCAGGGCGCCTTCGTCAAGGATATCGCCCATGTGCAGGCCGGTGAGGGGCACCTCGGCGGTGGGCACCATCCACAGGTCCTCCTCGTGGTCCTTGTAGAGGTTGTCCACGAACTTGGGGAGCTGGCCGGCGCCGTAGAGGGTCTCGCCCTTAACCATGAAGGGGGTGTACTTCTCGGTGTAGCCCTGGCGAATGTGCAGGTCGAGCATCCAGGCGATGAGGGCGCGCTGCAGGCGGGCGCCGGCGCCGCTGAGCACGTAAAAGCGCGAGCCGGTGATCTTGACGCCCTGCTCGAAATTGATGATGCCCAGCTCCGGGCCCAGGTCCCAGTGGGGTTTGGGCTCGAAATCGTAGTGCGGGATCTCGCCAACCGTGCGCAGGACCACATTGTCGTGCTCGTCCTTGCCAAGCGGCGTGCGTGCGTCGGGCATATTGGGGATGGTCGCCAGGACGGCGTTGAGCTGGCTGTCAACCTGGCGCAGCTCCTCATCCAGCGCGGCGATACGGTCGCCGAGCAGGCGCGTGGACTCGATCTTCGCCCCCCGCTCGGCGGGGTCCTGCATGCGCCCGATCTCTTTCGAGACGGCATTGCGCTCGGCTTTGAGCGCTTCCACCTCCTGGATCAGCCCCCGGCGCTGCTCGTCCAGCGCCAGGATCTGCTCCACCGGGGCCGGGTCCATCTGGCGGTTGCGCATCGATAACCGGAATATATCGGGATGTTCGCGCAGCAAATTGATATCGATCATGGCTGTTCCTCCTGCAGGTGGTCTGGTCCAATAAAAGCAAAGCCCCACCTCATCAAGCAGGACGAGGGGGGCGCTCGTGGTGCCACCTGCATTTGCATCTTCTCGTTAGAGAAGTACGCCTCGATCACGCCATAACGGGCGCACCCGGTCCCCTTACGGCGAGCGACGGCGGATTGCCAACCACACGCCCCTGCGGGGACAACCGGCCCAAAAACGGGCCAACGGAGGGGATTTCACCCGGCGCACACCTGCTGCCTTGCACCGCCCGGCAGCTCTCTGCAAGGGGGACGGGTTACTCTGCTCCGTGCTGGTTTTTCCAGACTGAATGGCTCGATTATACAGGAAGAACGGGAAGTGTCAAGCGCGGTTCGGACCTCTCTGATCACCCCAAGAGGCCCTCCAGTTCTTTTTGGATAGACCCACAATCCCAAAACGCACCGACCAGAAACCACTGGAGTTTTCGCCAAGATCACCGTGGGAATGGAACTTTTCTTGGTGTGCATTATACTAATCGCGATTATAATAATTATAATTTGTATTGCGAAGGAATTTTGATTCCTGGCATGTGAGGAGAAATTCATGTTCATTAACCGAAAAGCTGAATTAGAGCAATTAGACCGCTTATACAATTCAGACCATGCCGAGTTGTTTGTTCTATACGGTCGTCGCCGGGTTGGGAAAACAGAACTATTACGCGCCTTTTGTACTGAAAAACCACAACTCTTTTTTATTGCGACCCTTAGCAGTGACAATGAACAATTAGCTACTTTTTCTCAACAAGTTTATGGTTTCATTCATCCAGATGTGCCTGCAGGATTTTCGTACCCTACCTGGGAAGCTGCTTTTCAGGCTCTGGCTGAATTGCCAATGAACCCACGGCCGATTGTGGTTATTGATGAATTCACCTATTTGATCAGTGGTAATAAGGCTATTCCATCAATCCTACAAAAAGTGTGGGATGAAAAACTTAAAAATTCAAGGCTCATGTTGGTATTGTGTGGTTCTTATATTGGTATGATGGAAACAGATGTGTTGGGCTATAAAGCTCCTCTTTATGGGCGACGGACAGCGAGTTTACTTCTTCGCCCATTGGATTTACCTTCATCCTCGTTATTCTTTCCACATTACTCCCCCGAAAATCAGTTTTTAGCATGGGCTATTCTGGGTGGCATGCCCTATTATTTGCGTACTTTCAGTGAGAGCCAGGACATTTTTACAAACATTCGCCAGCATATACTGGATGCACAGGCGGGAGCGCTTTTTAGTGAGCCCCGCCTACTATTGATGGAAGAGCTAAGAGAACCGCGCAATTATTTCTCTATCCTACGCTCTATTGCACAAGGACGGACGCGTCTCAACGAAATCACACAGGCATCTGGTATAAACGAACCAACCTCAGTTGCGCGTTATTTGGATATCTTGCAGCAAATGCACTTGATCACCCGCCGCGTACCAGCAACAGAGGATCGACCAGAAAAGAGTAAAAAAGGAATTTACCAGATCGATGACCACTTCTTGCGATTCTGGTTTCGATATGTACACCCTAATCAAAGCGGGCTTGATCTTGGGCTGACGGATGCAATTTTGGAACAACGAATTAAGCCAGATTTTGTTCATTTTGCAGCGACCGCCTTTGAAGAGGCAGCACAAGCTCACATTGCCCAAATTGCTAAAATGGGCAAGTTAACCTTCCTACCCGAACGGATCGGAGGATGGTGGGATCGTGATGCAGAAATTGACCTCCTCGCAATCAGCCAAACCGAGAAAGCGGCGCTTGTTGGCGAATGTAAATGGTCGATTAACCCGGTTGGAACGAATATATTGGAAGAACTAAAACAAAAGTCACAAGTCCTGATCGAGAGGTATGGGATTCAGAAACTCCAATTCGCTTTATTTGCCCGCTCCGGTTTCACAAATGCGCTCAAGGAGCAAGCCCGGCTTGAGGGAGTTGAATTGTTTACCGTGGATTCATTCGTGAAGAATCCGTAAGTTGTAGCAGCAGCCATGGCAAAACCAGGCCTTACTAATGATCTACGTAGATCCAGAAGAAGCGTGCATGTGATAGATAACCGCTTGCGCCGAAAATAAGTTGGCTTTGTAGCTCAGGGTGAAAATACTCTCGGTGGTGGTGCGCAACGGCAACAGCAACGGGAGTGGGACAAAAAAGGAGAAGATGGTTTATCCGTTTTTGAAGGAGTTTCCTCAGATCAAGGACAGTCAGAATTGCCTAGAAATCGTGTGCCTAACACTACTGTTTCCATTCCAGCGAGTCAACTTCCTTCTGGCACTCAGATAAAACCGACTCCAGCAGATGGTCTCTCCAAACTTCTCAGTGACGCACATCGAATCTTGCTTCGTCCGGAAGGTTGGTTGGTAGATCGATTCGCAAGAGAATTGAAAAAATTGTAGGATGGGAGTAAATATGTCATATACAAAGACTATCGAGGATATTCAGAACCTTCCACATTATCGTGAATACACATGTGGCAATTGTGGGCACAAACAAAAAGCATTCATCTTGGTGATTCAGATGGAATGCGAAAAATGTGGAACTCATAGTAAATTGCGTCGATTTGCTGCTATTGGTGCTGAAGTAGAGGATGTCGTTGATGCTGCCTTAGACTGGTTAGGTAAAGGAAAGGAGTTTGAGGACGCGATGAGATGGAAACAAGTTATCGATTCTTACGATGAATAATGAATGACACATTTAGTACTTTCTTCCCTGGTCTTGATAAGCACACAGGGGAGCAGGGAGGTGCAATCGCTCCTCACTGCCCTTTCGATAGTCATTCGCTGGCGCTTGGGATAGACTCAACCATTGGCTGCTCTAGCTGAAGATTAGCTCAGCCTCGCATCTTACCAACCGAATAATTCTCTTTCGGTTGTTTCCGCGTTCGCAGCCACTGGAACGCTGCACAGCCAGCAGCTCTACAAAGCCTGGGGAACTGTTGGGCTTTTACTCCTCGCTCTGCCTCAGGTGCGGGAACAGGATCACTTCGCGGATATTGGGGCTGTCGGTGAAGAGCATGGTCAGGCGGTCCACGCCCATGCCAAAGCCGCCGGTGGGGGGCATGCCGTAGCGCATGGCGCGCAGGTAGTCCTCGTCCATGGGGTGGCGCTGCTCGTCTTCGGCGTTGTAGTCGCGGCCCATCTCCAGGAAGCGCGCTTCCTGGTCAATGGGGTCGTTCAGCTCGGTGAAGGCGTTGCACAGCTCCATGCCGGCGATGAAGCCTTCGAAGCGCTCCACCTCGCCGGGATGTCCGGGTTTGTTCTTCGCCAGGGGGGAGATATCGCGCGGGTAATCATACAGGAAAGTTGGGGCGAGCAGGGTGGGCTC
>CAZGIX010000319.1:0-4197 GCA_964525785.1 uncultured Anaerolineaceae bacterium | reverse complement strand
CAACCCACGACGGAGATCAGCCTGGTGATGATCAGGCTGGCGCTGGCAGCGGCGAGCACGCTGCTGGGCGTGCGCGAGCGGCCTGCCCTGCCACGTCGCTCGCAGGACCCGGCTTCAGTCGGCCCGGACATCCAATCTCTGCTGCCTTCGATAGCCAGCACGATCAGGCACATGCCGGCGCGTTTCGCCTGGCTCCTGGTGGCGCGCTTCGTCTTTTTGCTGGGCATCTACGGCGTCCAGACCTTTGCCCAGTACTACATCCGGGACGTGCTGCGCGCCCCCGACCCGCCGCAGCTGACCGGCGACCTGCTGGCGGCGATCACGCTGGCCCTGATCGCCTTTGCCCTGCTGGGCGGCTGGCTGGGGGACCGCTTTGGGCACGTGCGCATGCATTACGTGGCAGGCGGGGTGAGCGCGGTGGGGTACGCCCTGCTGCTGGGAGCACGCACACCGGGTACGCTGCTGGGGGTGGGAATCGTTGTCGGTGTGGGGATCGGCCTGTTTCTGACCGCCAACTGGGCGCTGGCGAACATGCTGGCACCGGCCGAGGAGGCGGGCAAATTCATGGGGCTGACCAACCTGGCAACCGCCGGCGCAGGGGCGACCAGCCGCCTGATCGGCCCGCTGATCGACGTGGGCAATGCAGCCCTGCCGGGCGCCTTCGCCGGGTACGCGGGCCTGTTCATCCTTGCAGCGCTGTGCGCCCTGGCTTCGATCCTGGTCGTGCGGCGGGTGGGGCGGCAGGCTGTATTGGAGGCGTATCGCACGGATGCAGCGGATCAAATATGATGAAAATGGACTGGCTACCAGAGAGGATGGAGTTGGAGTATGGCTGATCAAGTAGATTTACTACCCGTGTTCGAGCGGCTCAAGCCGATGTTAGACGGGGTCGAAGGCGCCATTGTAACGGTGGATTCTGAAGGAAATTACTGCCTGAACACCCCTTATGCGCCCAAGTATAAGAAAGAGCTGTTCCTGGGAGCGGTGCAAGTCAAGAAGAACTACGTCAGCTACTACCTGATGCCGGTGTACATGTTCCCGGACCTGCTCGAAGGGCTATCCCCCGCGCTGGAGAAGCGCATGCAAGGGAAATCCTGCTTTAACTTCAAAGCGATCGATGAGACGCTGTTCGGTGAGCTGAAAGACCTGACCCTCAAAAGCCTGGAGCGGATGAGGTCCGAAGGGCTGCTCTAATAGGCAGCCTGGATGGTGGGAAGCTGAAGCAGAGCCTGACGGGTGTGGGGCTTGATCCAGAACGCCCCCAGGTAGCAGAGATCGATCACGGCGAGCAGCGCCCCGATGCTGGGACGCCGGCGCAGGTACGGGTCGTCGGGCTCGAACAGGAAATACGAAGCCTTGACCCGCTGCGGCTCGTATTCTTTGAAGGCCCGATCCAGGGCATCTGCCAGGTTGAGGGCATCGTCGAGCAACACCAGCTGGCCCTGCTCGGCGGAGCCGTTGCCCTGCCGCCCGTTGCCGCCGGATGGGAAGTAGCTATCCAGGGAGACTTCCGCATGCCAGGCGCCCTGCAACCCGGCACCCATCGGGTTCCAGCCGTAATCCAATGCCAGCTCCAGGATGCCCAGCCAGGCGGGCGTCGCCAGGCAGAGGGACTTATGGGGGGATTTTTCGTTCTGCATGCAGATTGCCAAAGCGTAGGCTCCCGTCGATCGAATGCACCGATTATATGCGATTTTATTGGAAAAAAGGGGTGGTTTATGTGTCCATGAGCGGCTTATTGTGTGGGTCAAGAAAACCTATCACCACAAAGAACACGGAGTTCACAGAGATTTATTCGATTTGTACCTGTGCGACTTTTGTGTATCCGGCGAGTACAGCGGGAGCACTTAATAGTTGTTGTTGAATGAGATAGGTCGTGTGGTCCAGGGCTTGACAGAGATGTGAGCGGCGGGTAAAATACCTGAATAACTGATCATATATTCATATTATGGACAAAATAACTCTGCTTACTATTGAAACTGCCCTGGAGGATTTCCAGGCGGCGCGGCTGGCCGAGCTGTTCAGCACCCTGAGCGATGCCAGCCGGGTGCAGATCATCTACGCTTTGCTGTCGGGTCCTAAGAACGTCAAAGCCCTGGCCCAGGCGGTCGGGATCAGCGAATCGGGTATCTCGCACCACCTGCGCGGGCTGCGCCAGATGCGCCTGGTGCGTTTTCGCAAGCAAGGCAGGCACGTGTTCTACTCCCTGGATGATGAGCACGTCGCGGACCTGTTCCGGCGGGGCCTGGAGCACGTGCTGCATGGTTGATCACAACATGGCTGCCAATACAAAGTCGCCAGAAGACAAGCTGGTACTCGAAATTCCCAGACTGATCCCCGGACCGAACAGCGCACAGAGCTGCTGCCTGGAGCGGCTGGAAAAGGCCATGCAGAGCCAGGCAGGCGTCCAGCGCGCCCATGTCAAGCATGAAAGCGCTCCGCCCCTGCTGTGCCTGCACTATTCACCAGCGCTGCTGTCGGCTCAGGAAGCGCAGCGCGCCGCCGAGCAGGCAGGGGCGCAGATCGCCAGGCGCTACCGCCACGAGGCGCTCGCCATCGAGGGCATGGACTGTTCGGACTGCGCCTTGATCTTAGAGCACGGTCTCGAGCGCTCGCCGGGCGTCATGGATGCCAGGGTCAGCTTCAATGCGCAGACCCTGCAGATCGAATACGACGCCCAGCGGACCAACCTGCCGGCAGTGCGCAAGCGTGTAAAACAGCTCGGATTCCTGGTCCCGGCGCGGGGGGCATATAAATGGATCCTGGATAATCATGAGCTGATGCTGAGCTTGATCTGCGGAGCGGTGCTGCTCGCCGGCTGGCTGGGCGAGGCACAGGGCGCTCCCCAGGCGCTCAGCCTGGGACTATACCTGACAGCTTACCTGGCAGGCGGTTGGCATACCGCCCGGCATGCATGGAACGCGCTGCGCCAGCGGCGTTTCGACACCGACCTGCTCATGCTGGCAGCCGCCGTGGGTGCGGCTTCCCTGGGACAGCTCGCCGAAGGCGGGCTGCTGCTGTTCCTGTTCAGCCTGGGGCATGCCCTGGAGGAGCGTCTGATGGCGCGCACCCGCAGCTCTATCCGCTCCCTATCCGATCTGGCGCCGCGGCAGGCCCTGGTGCGCCGCGACGGCGTGGAGCTCTCGCTGCCGGTCGAACAGGTTGCCATTGGCGATACCGTATTTGTGCTGCCGGGGGTGCGCCTGCCGGTAGATGGCAGCGTGATCTCCGGCTCTTCAGCGGTGGACCAATCCCCGCTGACCGGCGAATCCGTCCCGGTGGAGCGCCGGGAAGGCGACCCGGTGTACGCCGGCTCGGTAAACGGCGAGGGTGCGCTGGAAGTGCGGGCAACACGCCTGGCGAAAGACAGCACCCTGCAGCGCGTGATCCGCATGGTGGAAGCCGCCCAGGCGGAGAAATCCCCGGCGCAGCTGGGAGCCGAGCGCTTCATGCGCTGGTTCGTGCCAGGCGTGCTGGTGGCTGACCTGCTGCTGATCGTTGTGCCGCCGCTGTTCGGCGTGCCGTTCTCCACCGCTTTCCTGCGGGCGATGACCCTGCTGGTGGCGGCTTCGCCCTGCGCGCTGGCGCTGGGCACCCCGGCGGCGGTGCTGGCGGGAATCAGCCAGGCGGCGCGCAGCGGCATCCTGGTCAAAGGCGGCGCCCACCTGGAGACCCTGGGGCGGCTGCGGGCGGTGGCTTTCGATAAAACCGGCACGCTTACCACCGGCAAGCTGGAAGTGACCGACCTGATCAGCTATCTGCAGCCCTCCAGACCGGGCGAGGATGGTAAAACGGACGATCTGCTGGCGCTGGCGGCCTCCGTCGAGCGGCGGTCCAGCCATCCCCTGGCGCAGGCTGTGGTGCGGGCAGCCGACCAGCGCGGTTTGGCCCTCTCCGAAGCGGTGAATGTAAAAGCTGCCAGCGGTTTGGGGGTACAAGCCGAGGTGGGAGACAGCCGGGTATGGGTGGGGAGCCGCAAATGGCTGGAACAGAACGCTTTGGCGCTTGCAGAGCCGGCGGCAGTCGAGATATCCAGGCTGGAGGGCGAGGGCAAGACGGTCATCACCGTCTGGCAGGACGGCAGCCTGGCAGGCCTGATCGCCGTCGCCGACGTGGTGCGGGCGGAGGCCGAAGCCTGCATCGCTGACCTGCGCCGGATGGGTGTGCGCAAGGTAGTGATGCTGACCGGCGACCACG
>CAZGIX010000318.1:1210-4248 GCA_964525785.1 uncultured Anaerolineaceae bacterium | reverse complement strand
CGTTCTATCCTCCTTGTCTATTAGCCCCGGATGCGTCAGCAGCCTGAGCAGTTACAAAAAAATAACTCACCACAGAGATCGCAGAGCACACAGATAAAACAACTTACTGATTCTCTGCGCATTCTGCGCTCTCTGTGTTGAAGCTATTTACTCACCCAGCCACTGGTCCAGCAGCTCGACGGCGTCGCGGATAAAGTTAGGACATCGCGTGTCGAACAGGTGGGACTGGCGGGCTTGCTCCAGGTCAACCGGATCGCTTATATCCAGTTGGAGCAGCTCACGGCACAACAGCGTGCCGTTACGCTGCTTGAACTGCTGCAGGAACTCCTGGGACAGCTTGTAGATTTTCTCCTTGGCTTCGCGTGGGCCTGCCTGGCGGTCCCAGTAGTGCAGACCGAGCACCATCAGCGCTGCGCTGACCGCCCCGCAGGTATCTGCCTGGCGGCTCAGCCCGCCGCCGAAAGGCGCCGCCAGCCCGTGAGCTTCGTCGTGGGTCAGCCCATAGCGGGCGGCGTAGGCTGCCAGGATAGCCTGCGCACACGAATAGCCGTTCTGGTAATGAGCGAGGGCAGTGTCGATGGGTTCTTGCATGGTTCACTCCTCCGGTGTGGCAAAGGGATTCAACGCAGAGACGCCACGAGCGCTGAGACAATTATATATTTTTTCTGTTTAATTTCTTTGTCTCTTTGCTTCTTCGCGCCTTTGCGTTGATTCTTTTACCCCATCGACAACGGCGCCAGGACGTGCCAGATGATATCCGCCCAGAAGTGTACACCAATAGCTGCCACCAGCCCGTCGCGGAAGTAGCGCTCGCCGGCAGCCAGGCCCATCGCGCCGTTGAGGGTGATCAGCTCGATCAGGAGCGGGATTGGCAGCTCTGCCGGTGTGGCTGTCCCGGTCAGCAGCATTGCAGCCGGCAGGTGGCTGGCAGCAAATGCCAGGGCTGCGATCAAGTTGCCAATCGCCCGCGCCAGGTTCGTGCCGTTCCAACGGCGCAGGATAAGATTTAATATGAAGGTCCACAAACCCAACACGAAGGAGCGGAACAAGATCTCTTCGCCGATCCCGGCTGTGGCCGAGGCGATGATGGATTGCGGGAACTCCGGGTGAGGGAAGCCCTGCCAGTCGATCTCCGGGTTGGTCACTGCCATGGCTGCGGATACCGCAGGGGTAAAGGCGCGGTCGGCAGCTACAAAAAGGATGCCCAGCAGCAAGCCGATCAGCAGCGGCCAAATGAACAAGGAGCGCCAGCCAGCTCCTGGACGGAAAGTACCTGGCAGTCCGAGCCGGCGGGCGAACCAAAAACCTGCCAGGCCAGCCAGGGAATAAACCACGAGCACGATGCCGCCAATGGCAAGCCCCAAGAGCCAGCGAGGTAAGTTTGAAGTCTCCTGCGTATAGCCAGGAATGGTCAATCCTTCCGGTGGCAGCAGGACATAGTACGAAGATGCCAGCAGCGCATAGATCAGGACAAAGGCGAAGAGAATTGCTATTTGTTTCCAGGATTGGGCAGGTGGGGTATTCATATTTCAGGCTTGCCTCATGGACTAGCTGGAAAACGGACCTCGCCAGCAGCGTGATCAGCGGGAACGGCACCGAATGAGCGAGGTACAGCGTTATATCGATCGAAGAGTGATTGTGAGATTTCTATCATACCCTGCCCGCAAAGAGTCCATAGCCCAGGTGCTGGAAGAACATGCTGAGCATCTCTCGCGACGGCATGAGCTGTCGCGCATACCTGCGGAAAGGCGCGTTCTTGGCGTACAACGACAGAAATGCGCCCAGGGCGCGCAGGCGGTCCAGGTTATCTTGAAAGTCCAGCCCGCTGATCTCATCCAGGCGCTGGCGCACGGCGCTCAAGGTCTGCGGCTCGACGACGATATCCATAAGACCTGCTGATTCAAGCAGTTCCCGCCAGCCCGCGAAGGTCAAGAAATTGGCGTTTTCCATGGTTCGCACAATAAAATCATACAACTTTTTGGGCGGATCACCTTTCATCCAGGTGCCTTCATTCAGACCGACATACCCGCCCGGTTTGACCACCCGGCGGTATTCCCGGATGGCCCTGGCTTGATCAGGGACGAAAGCTGTCACCGATTCGCACAGCATGGCATCAAATGTTGCATCTTCAAACGGCAGTTCCTGGGCATCCGCCACCCGGTATTCCACCAGGTGCTCAAGGCCTTTGCGAGCTGCGCGCTTGCGCGACCATTCCACCATCTTTTCAGAAAGATCAACGCCCAATATGCGGCAGCCGGTCCTGGCAGCCAGGTGGCAGCTTGTCAGCCCCACGCCGCAGCCTACCTCCAGCACGTAGCTGTCTTTCGAGATATGGCACAGCTCAGCCAGGCGTTCGGTGGCGCGCATGCCACCAAAGTGCTTTGTTACTCCCCAGATGCTCTGGATCTTGAAATACGAAAATTCTGGCTCAGCGGGATGCTCTGAATTCGGCTGTTTATTTGAGTCCATCTTACACCCGTTCCATCTTGATCAGGTTGAAGGACATGATCAGTATAGCGGTTGTCAGGATTAACGTGGCTGGGAAGGCGGAGCCAATCCCTAATGGGGTGATAGCCAGCAGAAAGATGCACGCTCCGGCAGCACCCAGACGGAAGAACAGCCCTCTCCTGCTGAGCAAGAAAGCCACCAGAAGCTGTCCGATAGCCAACGCAAGCACGATCGGTTGAGTGTGCTGGCTGAAAAATCCGGTAATGAAATCCCGGTACGGAGGTAAGAGAGCGGTGGTGCTGTAATAATCGACAAACACATCTGGTCGCCGGAGAGCCAGGGCAGTGTTGACGATGCTACCTGCTAGAAAGAGAAGGATAAAGCTGGTACGTACCAGGCGCGGCCAAAAGGCTGCCAAAATGAGAAGAAATACTGAGAACAGGATGGAGGCAACCAGCGGGGCCAGATAGCTTTCAGTGTCCATGCCTTAACTTTCAAAGGTAAGATGTCTGCAGGTAGTCAAACAGTGTGCTCGCTGGAGCGGGTATGTGGCAGATCGGGCCTGGATTCGTAACAGCGCTTATGACTAT
>CAZGIX010000318.1:0-1110 GCA_964525785.1 uncultured Anaerolineaceae bacterium | reverse complement strand
GGTTGAGCAAGGTAGTGGCAATCCCCAGCTGGCGAGCGCTTTCGACTGTATACGCCGCGAGGATGCTGGTGGTTTTTTCGTCCACGATGACCTGGCTGGCATCCTGGCTGGCGGGACCGAAACAGATGTACGCTAATGGGTTATCGCCATCCCAGGCGATCCAAAAGGCCTGCTTGGGGTTCTCAAGCCAGCCTCGTACTTCCTCAAGCGTGTGGGATTCGTGCTCCAAGAAAGACGGTGAGGATATAAGGTGCAGATCTAAAGCAGTATCCAGGTTCAGGATGGTTTCGGCATCCGCCGTCCCGGCACGGCGGATCGATCCTTGCATGGACGTCTCAGGGACTGGGTCCAGAGTACGGATTGCATCGGCAGCGATCATGCCGAATCCAAGCCGGTGCCAGGCGGCTAGTCCTGCATGGTCGTTTGCCAGCAGACTGACCAGGTGCGTCCGGTAGCCGGAAGTTGTCCACTCAGCCGCCAGATGGGTATACATCTCGTCATAAATGCGCTGGCTGTCCGTCTCAAGCCCTGTGTGGGCCAGTTCAGGACTGAAGACAGCCGGTTTGCCCTGGAAAGACGATAAGCGCCAGGCGGTCAGAAAACCGACCAGCTGACCATTCTGTAAAGCCGCCCCGCCCGGATTATCCTTCGATATTTTCTGAATGATGGGTGAAAGCTGGTGCGGGTCAGCATATTGGTCCGGCAGACAGGCCACCTGCTCGCGAAACGCCTGGTAGCGTTTGGCAACCAGGCGAGCTGCGTCTTCCAAATATCGATCGTCGAAGGGGGTGATTTTATAGGTCATGATGTTCCACCAAAAATGGGACAAACTTCATCCTTAATTTGACAATCACAAGTATAATAAGTGATAGCTAACATATCTGTAAGGTGAAGGCGCGTAGGTCACGCGTTTTTCTGATTTTTTAAAAATAGCATATCTATTTTACATCGGCGGCGATAATCCTGAGATAAAACTTGGTCGCTTATCCCCGAAAGTGGTGGGGGAAAATCTCAGGGGAGCCAATAGCGAAACCGGCCTTTCGGCCGGTTTTTCGGTTGTGCGCCCAGCATGGGCGTTGACTAGAGGGTGAAAGACCCTTACGGAGGTTG
>CAZGIX010000317.1:0-4248 GCA_964525785.1 uncultured Anaerolineaceae bacterium | reverse complement strand
CATCGAACTCGATGCCTGCTCCGGTGGTTACCTGTCCGTTGAAAACCCTGGAAAGCAGCACCACCGACGTGATCCCAGAAGCAAAGCCGCCGATGGCAAAAACAATTAATTTCATCCGTTTGATATTGATTCCCACGAGATGCGCAGCTTCCTGGTTGCCACCCATCGCAAAAACACGGCTTCCAAAATTAGTATTATGTAAGAAATAGGCTCCGATAATTGCCACGATGATCATGATGATGATAGGAACCGGCACCGGGCCAACGTAACCCTGGCCATAGACACGGAACGAATCAGGCAAACCATCTATGTTTCGCCCACCCGCAATGATGTAACCGAGACCTTTGTAAATATAAGATGTGCCCAGCGTGATGATGAGGGGGTGAACCTTTAGTGTATTGCTGAGGATCCCATTCGCCATCCCCAGGATCGTTCCCATTGCAATACAAATCGGAATGGCAATGAGGGGATCCATCCCATAACCATAAGTACTCGACATCATCAGCGACAGCACGATATTGGTAAAAATAATCTGAGAACCGATGGACAGGTCTATCCCCCCGGCAACCATCACAAACATCAGCCCGACCGCGCTGATTGTTACAAAGGATATTTGCCTTATCATGAGTCTGAAGTTGTTAAATGTGGTGAAATTGGGGGCTATGAGTGAAAAAAGCAATATCGTCACCAGTAATATCAATAAGGGCGTGTAATTCCTGAGGATCTTACCAGTTTTCCCGGACATATTCCTAAATAGCAAAGGATTGTTTTTCATTGTCTGTGTTCCTATGCTCCTGTGCTCCTTGACCAATATTATCAATACTTGTAAATGGATACATCAATTGGCAAACTGTGGCAGCTGCTACCCAAAAGATTGGTACTTAATATCATCTGCTATTTCACTACTACCATCTTTCCCCTTAACAATGAGGGTGACAACATCATCCAGGGTTATATCCCTGACATTCAGGATATCCTGCCTGACCCCTCCTTTTAGAACGAAAACACGGTCTGCAATTGCCAGGATGTCCGGAATACGCTGCGTGATGAGTAATATCGACTGGCCCAGGTCTTTCAAGTTTTTGATCAACCCCAATAATTTATTTGCTTCGGTAACTCCCAGGGCAGCGGTTGGTTCATCCAAAATCATGATCTTCGACTTGAATGCAATTGCCCGGGCACAGGCTACCATCTGCCGCTGTCCGCCAGACATCCTGGCAACATTCAGTTTGGGAGATTTAATGTCTACTCGCAGGTCTTTGATCAATTCCTCTGCTCGCCTGTACATATCTTTTCTATCCAGGGTGATCCCCAACGGTCCCCGGACCAGTTCTCTTCCAGCGAAGATATTTTTGGCTACGTCAAGATTGTTGAATAACGCTAAATCCTGGTAGATCATACTGATCCCCAGTTTGAACGAATCCATGGGATTGTGGATTTCTACTTGTTTGCCAAAAATATATATCTCACCCCGATCTGCCTGGTAGGCACCGGAGAGAATTTTCATCAGCGTGGATTTGCCAGCACCATTGTCCCCGACAATCCCCATGATCTCACCCTGCCTCAACTCCAGGTCAACATTTTTAAGAGCCTGGACTCCCCCAAAACTTTTACAGATGCCCTTCATCTCAACAGCATATTCCATAATCTCTGGCCTCCATACTATTAATCACCAGTTGTTTTGCCTATTCTCTCGATTGGATCACATCATCAACATATTCCATGTCGAACCACCACTTTTGGTCAGGACGATCTTTACCGGTCTCGAGGAGATGAGCGGCTCGGATGGCGATTTGCTGCGCCAGGCGGGATCCCATGACCATCGTGCAAACCAGGTTGTGCGGCCAGGTCCTCGGGTTGGTCCAGGGACAGCTTTTTACGCAACGGTTACACATGGTGCCATTTTTATTGGTAAAATTGAAGCTGGCGCAGCGCCGGGTATCCAGCTTCCAGGTTTCATATCCATTGTACATAACCTTGTCACCCGTAGATATGGCTTTGCTGGGACAGTTCTGCGCGCAGATCTTGCATTCCTGGCAAAAGCTTTGCAGGCCGAAATCCACAGGTTTGTCCGGCATCAGGGGCATATCGGTGAGGATCGCCGCAGCTTTGTAAGCCAGTCCAAGGTAAGGATTCAAGATAATCCCGGCGCGGCTCACTTCTCCAATCCCGGCTGCCAGCAGCAGAGGCGGTATTAATACGGAATAACGATCAACGAATGAAGGTCCATACTGAGCAGATGCGTCCCAGCCTAAGCGCCGGATATAGTTCGCTATCGTCTCGGCTACCATGCCCAGGTGTTGATATGCCTGGAAGCTGATCGGGTCGCCGATCCAATCGGAACCGGTGGAGGCACGTATGGCAAGTGATTCCTTGCGCATGATCACGAGGATGGCGTTCCTGTACTTGACCTCGATTGGAATGCCTTGTTTATCATGGCTGTAATAAGCGGTTTCGGGCACCTGGCAGGTACCCATCATATCCGCTTTCAAAAAAAGTCCGACAGCCTTGATGTGACGGGTAAGGACTTCTGCATCCTGTGGGACGGGGGCGACGCTTGCGGCTACCGGACTCTGATCGATCAGAGCAATGTGGTCGATGATATCTTTTTGAGCGGCGGAGAGGGGGTATTTCTCGGGAAGGCTATTTTGGACTCCCTTCTGGACGGCGGGACCGTATTCCCCACGCCAAGCCAGGCCATAAGCGGTGTCACGCAGATCGATCCGCTCGACAGCATCTGTAATTAGATTGGTGGATTTCTCGACACGCCTGATACGGCTCATCGGGTCCTGCCCATTTTGACCCTCGTTGAAAAGGATGTCCCTGCCTGTCAATTTTGCCATTCATCGTCTCCAATGAGGATCTTCAGAACTGATGCTTCGAGGGAACCTGGCGATGACTCATATCTATTCGTTTGCAGCGGTGCGAGCCATCGCCAGATTCTGGTTATTCACTTTCTAAGGCAGGGTCCTCTACTTATCGTTCTTCAAACGGAGGAGCCGGATAGATGAACTCAGCAGTGGCGTGTTCTGCGGGCCAGACCAATTCAAGCTGGCCATTCTGCCATTGAATGAGTGGATTCAGCACATTGCCGGTACCATCCTCGTTGAAGGTCACCGGACCGATGACTGTGCTTGTATCGATGGAGGCAATTGCGTCACGGACCGCCTGGCGATCCAATGTACCGGCCTTCTCGATACCGGCAGCGATGATCTGTACACAGGCGTAAGCCGGACCGGTCAAAAGATCCGCGGGGCGACCGAATTCGGCTTGGTATTTTTCGTTGAGCTCGTCCACCCCATCGAAGTTAGCGCCATGGTGCCATCCGGGGAATATGGTGACATATTCACCGATCGTTCCCATGGATTCACCCCAGTTGACGCCTTCCGGCGCCCTGATCACCAGAGAGAATTTTGGAGCCCAGCCGAGTTCGGCCATCGTCTTGAACATCCCGCTGCCATCTGGGAAAATGGGCAAGGTAAGAAGCGCTTCTGCCCCGGCAGCCTTGGCCTTGAGGATCGCGTCAGACCAATCATTATCCGGCGCAACTGGTCTCTCCTCGCGTACGACCACTTCATACCCATTCGCAGCGGCATTCTGTTCCCAAAGGTCACCGATTTCTTTGCCCCAGTCATCACTGTAGGAGAAAATCGCTACCTTGGTGGGCCGTTCTCCCTCCGGGATGGCTGCGTTGAGAATTTCAAAGGTATCCTTTGCCTGCTTCGGAGATTTGGGGAATGGTGAGAACAGGTACTTGTAGCCCTGCTGGTGGATCTGGTAGAGGGCAAAGGCAACACCGCAGTAGGGCACCTGGTTCTTTTCCGCAATGGCGGATGCAGCAGCATGCATTGAGCTGCCAGCGCCTCCCAAATAGGCGGTCACATTTTGTTCGGAGAAGAGGGTCTCCAGTCTGCTGACCGCCTTGGTCGGGTCGGATTCATCGTCGTAGTAGGTCATGCGCAGTGGGATCTTGACGCCATACTCTTCGACGTATACGCCTCCAGCGGCATTGATATCCGCTACAGCGATTTCATATCCAGGGAGCACCATGTTGCCAAGCGAGCCAAAGGGTCCGGTCAAGGGGATTGAACCGCCGATTTCGATGAATTCAGGCGCGGGCGGTTTGGGTTCTGCCGAAACTGGGGTTGGTTCGCATCTGAACGTGGTCAGTGGGTCCAGTGTTTCTTTCGGGTAATCTCCACCACTGATCATCCCCTTCATGATGCTATAGGTGCTCTGGATCAGATC
>CAZGIX010000316.1:0-4260 GCA_964525785.1 uncultured Anaerolineaceae bacterium | reverse complement strand
ACCCGCGACCAGCCCGGATGCAGTTTCTGGGAGATGCGGCTGAACCCCGCGTCGATAAAGTACGGCGCCAGGTTGCTGCACGGCGAGGTGTAGCGTGTCACTTCGACCAGCGCATCTCCCCCCAGGCGCAGCCGGAGACCGGGGACGATCAGCTCCCAATCCAGCCCGGCAAGGGTCAGGTTCTCGCCGGCTGCCCCGGGATAGATAGGGTGCCCCTCGGCTTGCAAGTCGAGGATGCGCTCCAGCGCGTACAGGCATACCGCTCGCTCCATCCCGCCGTGATGCTCGAGATCGCGCTGCCGGTCGCCCACAACGCCAGAAGGGGTGATCTCAGCAGAATGCACAGGCAGCTTCGGCACGCCGCCGTCTGAGACGTTGATCTGGAAAATCCTGGCCGGGGGGATAAAAGGATGCATGGATCAACTCACTAGGAGAGCCTGCCGGCTTCGACGCGCCACAGCGTTGCGCGGCGCACGAACTCGGGCGGGAATAAGTCCAGGTCGGTGGTGGTCAGCAGCGCCTGGTCTCCACTCACCAACCGGTCGAGCAGATCGGCGCGGCGGTTTGTATCCAGCTCCGCCAGCACCTCGTCCAGCAGCAGTACCGGCGAATGCCCGGTTTTCTCTTTCATCCAGGCCACTTCTGCCAGCTTCATGGAAAGGACTGCCGTGCGCGCCTGCCCGCGCGAGCCGTAGGTTCCCAGATCGATGCCGTTGCTCAAAAAGCGCAGGTCATCTCGGTGCGGCCCGATGGTGGTCACCCCGCGGGTGATCTCTTCCGAGCGCACCCGCTGCAGGCTCTCCAGGAAGCCTTGCTGGATCTTGCTCTCACTGAGCCCGCTACGGTCGAGGGGCGCGTCCAACGGCAGGGAATATTGGCGACCGGGCTGGGGCAGCGGATCGAAAGCCGGCTCGTAAGTCATCCGCAGCACCTCCTGCCCATGGGTCAGATCGGTGTGCAGGATGGCAGCCTGGCGCTCCAGCTCCTGCACGGCGCGGATGCGGGCCAGGATCAGGTATGCCCCGGAAGATGCCAGCTGCTCATCCCAAAATGCCAGCTGCTCTGCATCGCCGCCGCGCTCGCCGAGCAGTTTGAGCAGGGCGTTGCGCTGGGCCAGGGCACGCGAATAATCGGACAGGCAGGCGGCATAGCGCGGCCAGACCTGCGCCAGGGTAAGGTTCAGATAGCGGCGGCGCTCTTCCGGCGAACCCTCGATGACGCGCAGGGTCTGGGGCAGGAAGATGACGGCATTGAACTGCCCGACCAGCTCCCCGAGCTTATGCTTCGCCCCGTCTAAAAGGACTTCTTTGCGCAGGCGGACGCTGCCATTAGCCCCCGCCGACTCCTGGATCACCCGCACCTCCAGGCGATGGGAGACCAGCCGGCGCTCTGCGCCGGCCTGCGGATCGTTCCGGCAGAACTCCGCCACCACCCGGCTGACAGCCAAAGGCTCCCGGGCTGCCAGGAAATTGATCAGCTCACGGTCGCTGCCGGCGTGGAACGACACGAAAGCCGCCAGGTAGTAGATCGATTCGAGCAGGCTGGTTTTACCCTGGGCGTTGGCCCCCACCAGCAGGACCGGCCCCTGGGGCACATCTACATCCAGGCGGGCAAAGCTGCGGTAATTCGTCAGGGATAGGCGGGTGAGATACAGATTTGGGCCTCAAGCGTGTCAATCGGCAGCTACCACTGGTGGACTGTCGGCTTCAAGGTGCCAGACCTTTTCGGCCCGGTCGATGAACAGCACGCCTTCCAGATGGTCAATCTCATGCTGGAAGATGCGCGCCAGCCAGCCCTCCGCCTTGATGCGGACCGGCTTACCCCGCCGGTTCAACCCCTTGATCACGGCCCCTAACGGGCGCTCCACGTCGCCAACAAAGCCGGGGATCGACAGGCAGCCCTCGGTGCCAACCTCGGTCTCGCTCGACAGGCGCGTGATCTCCGGATTTACCACCACGTACAGCTTGGACTGCGCTTCGGGGTCCTCGACATCTTCGGTGTACTCGACCACGATCAGTCTCAGCGGCACATCCACCTGCGGAGCTGCCAGACCGACGCCAGGCGCTTCCCGCATGGTCTCCACCATATCGTCGATAATGGTTTGCAGCTCGGGGCCGAAATCGGTCACCTTGCGAGCTTTGCGCCTCAATACGGGCGCGGGATGAGTAATAATTTCACGAACTGGCATATCACCCTCTGGCAATACCTGCTAAAAGCCACCTCGAAAATGGTGATTTGGGGTCACCCCAAACCTTCCTGTTCTTAAGATAGCGTCCACTCTTGCAGGGGGATATTTTACCCTGGATTTACCTGCCAGTTGGCCTCATTCTCCAGATCTGCCAATAATTCCCTCTCGGTTTTATAGGTCATCAACCAGGTGAGCATTTTCTCGCGCTCGCGCTCCGCCTCGATCTCGCGGTTGCGGCGGTTCAACGCCTCGATATAATCCGAGACATCCTGGTGCACCTGGTCGGGGTTGTACACGCCGCGGAAGACGAAGCGGGTTTCACCGACGTTGATAACCACATACCCGTAATTGAAAATCAGCTGGATAATGCCATCGCGTGAGTGCTCGAGACTGAGGATGGAGCCGAGTGGGGCGGTCTTTTTGATCTCATCCCCCAGGGGTTTGCGCTCGATATCGCGGATCTGCTCCGGGGTAAGCTGGTAAATATCGTTACTCCAATCCAGGTAATTGTAGACCCACCAGATGAACAGCGCCATGAACAAGACGGCGTAGAAAAAGAGCATGGGGATCGAGCCGAAGAAACCTTCGGTGCCCAGGTAGAACTCGCGCATCTGGTACAGGGCGAAAGCCACCAACAGGGTCATGAGCGTGAGCGGCATCCAGGTTTTGGCAAGCAACAACAGCCAGTGCTTGCGGTAAGTGACCACATTGCTTTGTTCATAGCGCACTTTGAACAAGGTGTCGATGAAATCGCGCAGGCTGCCGGGGGTGATCTCCTGGCGCGGGCGGGTGCGGAAGCCGGGTTTCATCAGCAAGGGCGGGGGAGTGCCGTTCTCGGGCGGCAAGCCGAGGCGCTCGCGCAGCGAGCGGCGGATACCTTCCAGCTCCATCTGGCGCTGCAGGTAGGTGGCCCGCGATTTAAAACCCTCTACGTAGCTGGCGAACAGATCGGGCTTGGATGACTTGCGCATGCGGATCCCGCCGGTGAAGGTGCGCACTTCCACGTCGCCGTAATCCAGGATGCGCCCGAACCAGGACTTGGTGACGTTCACAGCCAGGATCTGCGTCAGGGGCGCTTCCCGCCGGCTGTTATATAGGAAGATAACCTTCTCCAGCCAGAGCACGCGCTGGTTGGTGACGATGTAATAGTCATTGCCCCAGTCGATGGCTCTCCAGGCTGCCCAGACCACGGAGAGCGCGCCCAGCAAGAATCCCACGAGGATGCCTGCCCGAGACATCCACGTAGATCCTTGTCCTGTTATGCCGTAGGCCAGAATGGGTATCGAAGCGAGAAACAGGAAGATCGGCAGGATCAGGGCGGTCCAAAAGAACAGCTCGTGTTTACGAGTGACCAGATAGATGACTTCTTCTTCCCCCAGCCAATCGAAGTGAGTTTTATTCGCCAGATGGCGGCTCTCTGCCGTCACGGTCAGGACGGTGCGGATGGATGGAAACTGCTCAAGAAGATTATGAAAGACGGCCTTATTCAGGGTGAGCAAGACCGTTGGCTCCAGGGTGGTCACCGTAGCCATGCGCGGCCGGTTGAAGAGCAGGGCTTCCTCGCCAAAGTATTCTCCAGGACCTAACACGCTCAGCAGGCGTTCCCCCTGCTTCTCCTGGCGGGTCACTTTCACCTTGCCTTTGTAAACGATGTAGAAGCTCTCCGGCTGGGTGCCCTCCACGAACACCACCTTATCCGCTTCCACCTGGAAGGGCTTAAAGAGCTTGACGACGTGTGCAATTTGCACGTCATTAAAGCCCTGGAAGATGTAGAGCTGTTTGAGCAGGTTGGCATACTGCGGAATCTGGTCGTCTACCATATTTTCATTTTAGCATGAAGTGATTACTCTTGAGAGCATAGTATCTATCCAAAAATTGAATTTTATTTGTGGTGTGTGCGTCGGCTACGCCGACGCACACACCACAAATAAAATTTCCGGATAGGTTCACAACCTGTTTTCAGGTAGCCAGTTGCAAATTCCAGACCAGGTTCGTGCAAGGATGGCGCTCTTAAAAATGGTTTAGACTCTTAGAACATTAACATCGACAAACTAATGTCGTTCATACAGGCT
>CAZGIX010000315.1:0-4281 GCA_964525785.1 uncultured Anaerolineaceae bacterium | reverse complement strand
ACTATGAACCATGCTTTCAATTTAGACTGTTACTACACGTAATTCAGACAGAGCCTTTTTTATCCTGAAGTACAACGAGTGATCAAGTCCAGTGTGGAATCATGCCGTTTTACCAGCCACCGGTTCAGACACGATGAAGGGGCAAAGTGCTTTTCCTCCCGTGGGACGTTCAATCAAGTAAGTATCAATCAATGAACAGACACCCCACATGGGCTACCCACATTCGGTTTCCCCATGATGATCCGGCTACGATATTCAGCATTATTCCCGGCATCATCGAAAGCCCTGGCAATAAGTTCATGATCCCCCTCCTCGATGTCACCAATTGCAAGACTTAACTGATATGGGGGAACTTTATCGGTCCCAATTAGCGTGCCGCCCAGCCAAAACTCTACCCGATGCAATGATCCAGAACTGTCGCTCGCCACCGCATGGATGAGTTGATCATCAATGATCTTTGTACATTCGAGTGGCCAGGTTAGCACCACCAGTGGTGGCGCCTTGTCCGGGAGACTGACTGGAATCACTGGATTACCCAGGCGCCCGTTTGCCTGGCGTATCCTGTCGATCAAGACATCAGTTACACCGGGCTCAAGACTGTACGCCGTGTGCTGGTTGTCCCGGGTGATATAAGGCGCTGTCTGGTAGAACTCCCATACCCACACTGCACTGTAAGGCACCTTGAGCGCAACAATGCGGTCGAGAAGACGGACTGTGTAGGAATCTTCCCTGCCTTCGAGTCCTCCCGCATCGCCAAACTCGCCTATAAACAGTGGCTTGCCTATTTTGCCTGCCGCCTGCTTGAGTGTATCCAGCAATGCCGTGCTGCGTTGATCCGTGATGCCGAAGCGCCGATTGCCATCATTGGGATAGAGGTGCACGCTGATTAAGTCAATGCCCGCATGAATATCAGCAAGGTTTTTCTCAAGCTGTTCCGGTGTATCCGGCGTGAAATCCGCTTGGCCGGTCATCCATTCCGGCCGCGCACGCAGGTGTTCCGCCGCAGGCCGCGGCGCCGAGAAGCCTGAAGAAATGGGGCGCGAAGGATCGAGGCCGCGAATCAGTTCAGCGAGGCGACGGGTGAAAGCGATCATCTCCGCCGTGGTGTAATTGCCCTTGGGTCCGCACTGGGGCGCCGGCAGTTCTCGTTTGCATCTCGAAACAGTATCCAGATCAGCGCCGAGGTTCAGTTCATTGGTGAGTTCATAGAACAGCAGCACCTTGCGGCCCTTGTAGCGCTCCACGAATTCACGAACATATCGCTCGGCCAGTTGGGCAGAACGCGACTGCGGGTTGGACAGCAGATCATGTACCGTCTCACCCGTCATCGCGGGAAACTGAACCGGATTCCAGATGAACGTGAACACGGCGCGCATACCCACTGCCTCCATATCGCCCATCAGTTCGTCAACGAGTGCCCAGTATGCAGGCGGGTTCTTCCGCCACAGATCCAGATCACCTGGGCGGCTGTAGGCCGAAGGAGCAAAGCCGGATGCGGATACACGTAGATAGGTGACGCCGGCGTCGCGTGCATCAGCAATCGCCTTGCGGCCCATGGCTTGGGTAATCCTGCGATATCGCGCACTCCCGTCGCCACCACTGGCCAGGCCCGTGTACTGTTTCAACAGGTCGAATTTGTTCAGACCGACTGACGGGGGATTCTCAGTCGCCAGACAATTGCTGCCCGGGGAGGCTACAGAAAAAACCAGCAGAAAGAATATAGTCACACGACGTATCGAATCAAACCGTGCAGACATTTATTTGCTCGCTTGTCAGAACACCCGGAACTGGAAATTACAGGATAAACACTTCGCACCAGACCATACGCTTGGTCAGTCGTTTTCAAATCATGAATCAATCAAGGCCGGCCTGATGGTTCCATTCTGGCGTAACCGAATGCCTCGAAATCAAGACGATACTTCTCAAAGACCAGACGCTCGATGCCTCGGTCGCTTATCAGCGTTTGCCATCCCTCTTCATTGGGGTCATCACTGCTATTTAGTACCGGGACCTCAATTTCACCCCCACCCTTGAATAGACCAGGGACCTGATTGGCGATATGTCTCAGGGAGTCTTCGATGGCTTCGACCCTCCCAACGTAATCGAGTGAAATAGCCGGCTTGCGCATGGCACTCTGAAGCCAAAATGACTGGGGCATGAGTATGCGGTCCATCCCTTCGGTCTGAAAATAAGCGGATTTCACAAAGTCCTGGAAAGTCGCCAGCCCATCCAACGGCGCCAATACATCGAGTCCCGTCTCATTACGCATGCGCCGAAGAAATCTAAAGCTGCTATGCGCGCGCGCATAGGGATTGCGAACGAATGCAAATGTGAAATATCTCTTCCATATGGCCTCTCCGACGACCGTCCTGATTTCCGTGGCGGTCGAGTGTTTCGACAACCCATACCGATTGCGAAAAAATGGCTGGGCGGCTTCACCCATCGCCGTGCCGCCAACCTCGATATCGCAATAAGCGCTGTATTCGCTCAAGAGTTTTGTGACCGTTGTTCCTGCCGATTTCGGCACGTGAACAAAAATGAATTTGTATGTGTTGTTAATAATCATCGAGTCAGGCAATCAAGAAGTAGCGAATGCAGTAAATGTCTTTTTGTCGGAATGACTGATTACTTACGGTGCGAATTGCCCGGTCTTTGAAGCACAGAATACGAATACGCCAGCTAGGTCAGGCCCGAGTATTCCATGGCTTGCAGAACAATTGAACACATAAGCCGCGTCAGAAAAGTCTGCCCTTTTGGCCCGCTCGACAAGGTCCCACCCAGGCACCTCGAAAACCAGTGAGCCCTTCTCCGGGCTCATGGGATTTCCGTGATATTCCGGTTCGGTAAGATACTTCACCGAGTTGCCATCGAGCACTGCCTTTTTAATCCCATCTTCACGATTAAAAGAGAATGGAAAGGTTGCGATCAGGAACCCGTCAGGTTTGAGTACCCGCCCGCATTCCCACAAGGCCTTATCCAAGTCCGGGACATGCTCAAAGACATCGTTGGACAGGACCAGATCAAATATCCCGTCCTGAAACGATAACGCTTGTATATCCTGGTGTGGTGTCGGAAACAGGGATATTTTTTTCCTCTGTTTCAGCATATTCAGAACCAAGAAATCTTGGATAGCGTCCACGCATATAAAGCGCAAACTCAGTCAGCGCCTCGGGGGCATAAATCTTTGCCTTGCGCCCAAGCAATACAGCATTCATAGAACCGGCTTGCCTGAGTTCGACAAGCAGGGCCCGGTGCCGTGAAATCAGTTGCCCAGACCTGATGGTTTCTCTGAAGTTTTCGCCAACAATTCGGACCTCATTAGGCGGGTAGGCATGACCAGTAAGTGGGTCAATCACACCCACTTGCGTGATGCATTTAAGGACTTCCTGAATGTACTGCCCATCACGCAGGAATGAATGCGATTGAGTCCATGTCCTCCACTCCGACAGGGACCGGAAGGCCTCCCTTATCTCCTGTGGCAATGGGCTATCTGACATCGATATCTCAACTCAGAATGGTGTAGTGATCGCTTGAGACTGGAGGATCTGGTCAATACTCATTTAAGCGGAAACAGCACCGAGTGCTCTTTAGGTGCGAAGAATTCGATCTGCTCCAGCGCTGCCCGCATTGACTTGCTTCCGGATTCGAACGAAAACTGCCTGGCTGAAAAGCTCCGGGCCGCATCCGAGATGGCGTCCCATCGCCCGCGATCGTTGTAAAGCTCGGAGATGCTGGTCGCCCATTGCTCCGGGGTGGTGGCGACAAGCGCCTCGCGCCCGTCAACAATACCCAATCCCTCGGCAGCGATTGGCGAGAGTACGGTGGGCGCGCCATGCGCCAGGGCGCCCGCAACCTTGCCCTTGAGGCCGGCACCGGTCTTGAGCGGCGCGATGAATACACGGCAGTTGTCATAGACCTCGGCCACATCCTCGACATAGCCCTTGATAATCACGTCCGCACACTCAAGTGCCTCGATCGACTCCGGGACGTTACTGCCGTAAACCAGGAAGCGTGCGCCCGGCAGTTTTTTTCGCAGCAGCGGCATGACTTCGTCAACAAAATATTCGACGGCTTCAATGTTTGGGGGATGCCCGAATCCACCGAGAAATGCGATGTCTTGACGCTGTTCGAAGCCGGGCACCTGCTCTGGCAATTCGACCACCCATGGGCACTTTGCCACAAGTGATTCGTCAAGGTTGTGTGAAAGAATAACCGCATGCTCGACCTCATTGTAGGAGAGCACCAGGTCGACCTTGCGCATAACTGCAAGCTCGGTGTCGC
>CAZGIX010000314.1:0-4306 GCA_964525785.1 uncultured Anaerolineaceae bacterium | reverse complement strand
TGCTTGGCGTGGATGGTTTATATGTAGGTTCATTTATGCCGCCAATCACTAGTGGTGTTCTCGCTCAGTCTTGAACCTCCCCTCACCCCAACCCCTTGCCCCTTCCCCTCTTCCAACGTTGGGAGAGGGGAAGGGGTACGGAGAAGCGGTGAGGGCGAAATACTAATAATTTGGCGAGGGTGGGCTTCACCCCAAAGAATGGACACCAAGTTGCATGATGTAATATTTTTAGAACAGAGCACGGAGAGCACAGAGCTTTTCAAGTGGCCTTACAGAGAACCTTCGGTCGCAAAGTACGCTCCTTGAGAGGCTGTGAATTAATCTCTTTTGTCAATCTGAGCATAGCGAAGAGCCTAATAAAATCAAATGTAGAGATCCTTCGCTTCGCTCAGGATGACATCCAATTTTTTCACAACCTTTCAGCATGACAAACATTTGATTTAAAGGATCAATCACCATGAGCATAAGCCAACAATCCAGTGGAGTGCGCAGGAAAGCATGGGCTGTCATCGCCATCATTCTGAGCATCCTGGTCATCCTGATCAGCGCCAGCGTCATCATCGGGAGCTGGATCATCGGCAACACCCTCAGCTCGACCTGCGTGCGACTGCTGGTGGTGGTTGAGAACACCGCCGCCGGGGTGCGCAATATCGCCGCCGGTCTGGATCAGGACCTGCGCCAGGTGCAGGAGATCGTCGATGACATCCAAGCCGCCAGCACACAGATCAGCGAGAATGCCGCTGACAAGGCGCTGGTGCTGACCCTGCTGCCCGAGGGGCGGGAGGGGGAGCTGGTGGAGCGCACCGACGGGCTGATCAAGACGCTGACCACAGTGCGCAACGTCATCGCCGCAGGGCTCGAGCTTTATCAGACAGTCGACAGCCTGCCGTTTGTATCCCTGCCCAGTCCGGAGCAGGAGGCGGTGAGCGAGCTGGAAAAAGGCGCAGGTGAGATCCGCAGCGCCGCCCAAGACCTGGCGAGTGGGGTGGCGGATTTCCGCTCGGGCAGGGCGGCGCGCATCGACCGGGTTGTCGATCTTGCTGAGCGGGTAGATGACCGCTTAGGCGCGTCGCGCGAAGGTCTCGCTGACCTGGATTCTGACCTGATTGCACTGCAGGAGTGGTCCGATCGCTGGCAGCGCATCCTGCCGCTGGTATATGGGTTTGCCAGTCTGCTCCTGACGCTGTTCTTTGCTTATGTGCTCTATACTCAGGTGGTGGCAGTACGGGTCTTTATGGCGCACCTTCGGGAGAAAGCACCGCCGGCAGCTGTAGAGATGCCTACCGAACCGGAAGAGGCTGTCCCACCCGAGCCGGTCGAGGAACCAACCGCCCCAATGACAGAAGGACCAGCGCCAGAACCATTCCCGGAGCCGGAAGCGCTACCAGATGAGAGTCTCTCTTCTGGCAGTGGATCAGAGCCTGATGACATAATCGCAGGCAGTGAGTTAGAGAATGGCGAAACGACCTCCAAGGGCGAGACGGATCAACCACCTTTCGGTCAGGATTCCGCCTAATCTTGGGCCTTATAGACCACTCTGAAACGCTCGCAGACCAGCGGCATCGACTCGTCCGGGGTCCTGCCAGCGGCAGCGCAGATCGGAGTGAAGTAGCGCCAATGCACATCGCGCCAGTATGCCAGCGACCGGTCGCCCTCGCCTTCCTCAAAAGCGTGCCGGGCGCCAACTGCATGGAACGGCTTGATCTCCACCTCCACCGTCTCGATCAGGCAGATTGGCATCCCTTCTCCATTCAATATAATGCTCAGCTCACCGGCCTTGGGGATGGGCTCGCCATCGGACTCATACTCCCAAACCAGTGAGCTGGTGGCCGTCTTGACGCCCTGTACCACCAGCGCCCCCAGCTCGTCTGCCATCCGGGGAGTATTGCCGAAACCCCAGGCTTCGGGCGTTGGCAGTCCTTTATGGGGATGGCCCACCGGCAGGCCGGTCATATATGCCCGCCAGAATGCTTCGATTTCTATGTTGTGTTGCGCGGGTGAGACCATCAATAGATCCCCGGAAACAGGCGGTAGCGCACGCGCTGCACATATTCCTGATATCCTGGCAGCTCTTCCTGTAGCGTTTGATCTTCCAGTGCAGTCCTGACCACGGCGATGATCAGCGCCACAGCCGCCGGGATGAGCGTCCAAACCGAGCTTAAAGCCAGCGCGATCCCCGGCAGCGACAGGACGTTTCCCGCGTAGCCCGGGTGACGCACGATGCGGTATGGGTCGCTGTCACATACCACGTGCCCACGCTCGGCCTGGATGCGCACCACGCCGGAGAAGAAGCGCGTCTCCGCCAGCGCCCACGCCGCAAAGGTATAACCGATCATGATCAAGATGAAACCGAGCAGGTTGGACCATAACGGGAAGGCAGGCGACACCCGAAGCGGTGATCCAGCCCCACCACGATGACCAGGGGGAAGCTTAAGAAAACAGCCATCAGTGGGGCGAGCACTTTGTCCCAGGGTTTAACCCCGGGCGCATTGTCGGATTTCGCCCGCTCCGCCAGCAGTCCCGGATTGCGCCGTTCTGCCCAAATACGTCCGCCGATACCGGCGGCAACAATCAACAGCGAATAGATCCAGGCCTGCCACCAACCCACATCGCCTCCGCAAGCCAAAAGGATCAGTGGGAAGAATAGATACAGGACGGTCAACCTGATCCATTGGCGTAGGGGCAGGGTCTGGACTGCTGCTTGACCAACTGTGTTCGATGACATGTTCTCTCTCCGCTCCTCTCCGGTTTGCAAATCACCTGCGTGCAGCAATATCGAACAGCGCCTGGACAGTCTTACAATTGCGCGTTTTCACCGGGATGCTCAAATTCCTCATTTGTTGTCGAATAAATTCGACGGCTGGTAGAAACAGAACCCACTGAAGTGGGTTGATCCAGCTCCGAATCCGCTTCAGCGGGTTTGGACTATATCAGACGCCGATTTCAATCGGCGGCGTGACGATCCAGGCTTCGCTCCAGATCCCGGCGCCAATGTGTTGAGGTGTGCGTGCCAGAAGGCAGCTATCATGGCAAAATAGAATGGAACTCTGCGGTTTAACTTTTCCCAAGCGGATTGTTATCATTCTCCCAGTGTTGGATGGCGTTCTGCAGCCAAACTTTTCGTGTCGCCTGGGGCCTGAGCCGGCGCTCATGGTCGATCAGCCGTTCAACGATGGCGGGATCGCCCCCCACTTTGCGCAGCAGGTTGCTGTACAGACTGGCATCCTTCAGCGCATCGCCGAAGACCTCTTCTGCCCGGTAGGGTCTGCGGGTCAGCCGGTGCAGGGCTGCACCGATCTTATCCAGCATCCCTGGGCGCTGTAGGGTCGGGTGCGTACGGCTCTTCTCAGGCTCGTACAAGTTGACGCCGCAGTTCGGGCAGCGTGTCAGCTCATAATAGATGTGCGCCCCGCAGCGCGCGCATTCAATCTCGTCATTCCCTGGTGGAGGGTCAATGCTTACCGGCATGAGGTTTACGCTCTACCGCCGGGCAGCAATTTCGAACAGCGCCTGGACGGTCTTCCAGTTGCGCGTGGTCGCAGGCGTGCCCAACTTTCTCTCGAAAAAGTCGTTGGATAGTTTGGTCCTTCCGTAACCGTCCGGGCAGAACAGGTAGATCTCCTGCTCGGAAACGATAAATTCGTCGTCTATGTGCACCGGCAGTGATAAATTGCCGTACGCCAGGGCTGGTGGCATTTTATATAGGAAAGTCACATACAGTTTAGTGGGGTCTTCGTTTCTCAAAGTGGTAAATGGATTGCCCTCGATGATCTGCTGAAAGCGATACGGGCTGCGGATGAAGACCTTCACTGCATATCCAAAAAGCCTGGTAATCTCTCCTTCGATACCATCGGCGAGGTGCGAAGGGTCAGTCTGCGGACAATCGAAAACCACGTTCCCGCTTTGGACGTATGTGACGACATCGGCGAAGCCCAGCGATTGATACATTCCCTTGAGCTCTGCCATGCGGACCGGTTTATGCCCGCTGACGTTGATACCCCGAAGCATGGAGATAAAGGTATACACGGTCTAAACCTGATAAGCTAGTATCCCGTCAAATCTGATTCTATTATTTGAACGTCTCGCTGACATAATATTCAATTTTCTTAGTTTATAGCATCTGGTGAGCGAAGTCAATCTAAATTTTCCTGAAGTTGAGACAAAATGAATACTTCGATCTACGGCGCGCCCATTTCGGCAGGGTGGCGCATGTTATGAAAGAGAATATAGCCCTTTGCCCAGTGGACATAGGTTTTTTCGGTGGAATACGAGAATAATCCTTGATGCGGATGGCTTCGCGCACCTG
>CAZGIX010000313.1:0-4329 GCA_964525785.1 uncultured Anaerolineaceae bacterium | reverse complement strand
TGGTCATGCCTTTCTATTCAAGTTCTGTTAAAGTGCGAAAGTGCAAAGATAGTGATATGTTAAAAGTAAATATCAAACCCGCACAAACCATCCCGTCACTCTGAGCGACCGAAGGGAGCGAAGAGTCCCTGCGGCGATCATTTTCAGGTGAACATCAGTGGGATTCTTCGGTCGCTGCGCTCCCTCAGAATGACATGCAGGTGAATTTGTTTGGCTTCGATATGTTCTCTTCATAAGCACAGTGGGTATCGCGGGCTTGCACAGATCGCAGAGCAATTTCTAGTTACTCTCTGCGAACTCTGCGCTCTCCGCGGTGAGCTTATGTGAGCCTTTTCTGGATTTTCTCAGAGGTCAGCTCGCGCAGGGCGTCGGTAGCCACCCAGCGCGCCGGCCGCGAGCCGCTGGCGCCGATCTCCCCGGCTGCCAGGATGGCCATCTCGTTCAGGTGTTTATCCCGCTTGCCGATCTGGCGCAACGCCCAGTTGACGGCTTTCTTGACGAAGTTGCGCTCGTCATGTGCCTCGCGGATGATGACCGGCAGAAAGGCCTCGAACTGGCTGTCAGGCGCCTCTTTATCATGGACGGAAAGGGCTGCCATCAGCACGAAACCGGCGCGCTTGACGAACTCTTCATCCCGCGCGCTCCACTCGAAGGCTTTTGTGTAGGCGTGTGGGGTGCTGTCGAACAGGCTGCTGCACACCTGGTCGCAGAGATCCCACGAGTCGAAATCTGCTGCCCAACGCTCCATCTGCTCAGGGGTTACCTGGTGGGGATCGTCGATATAGCTTGCCAGGATGCGCGCCTCGTGGACACCGCTCTCCCACAGCTTCAAAGCCAGATCATGGTCCCTGCCGATCTCCTTTGCCAGGGGTCGCAGCGTGTAGATGGAGATGCCCAGTGCGTCCTGCGTCTCGATCCCGTAGCGCCTCATCCCGGCCAGGTTGTCTGGATTTGCCAGGCTGTTCAATCTTTGGAGGATGTCTTCAGCTGTGTAGCTCATGAGCGTGCCATCCCTACTGCGGCGCGGAATGCCTGATACGCGGCTGGCATATCCGCAGCGCTGAATTCGATGCGCCGCCCGTCCAGGCGCCTGGCGCCAGGCAGCAGGGCAGCTTGATCCGCCATCTCGGCATTGATAAGCTCCAGGGTGATTCTGACCGGCTCAGCCAGCTTAAACGGCGGCGGCGCCGTGCCGTCCGCCAGCCGCCGCACGGCGCGTTCCGCGGCCTCGGCGATGAGCCTCTGGGCGACCCCCGGCGGCAGGCATTCGGCCGCGCTGCGCCCGGTGGCGCGCTTGACTTCCGCAGTCTCGATCGCTCCCAGCAGATCACTGGCTTCGGCGCATACACTCTGGTCGCCGCTGACCATCAGCACGGGGACGTTGAAATGCCCGCACAGCGCCCCGTTCAGCCCCGATTCGCCCACCAGCTGCTTGTTCAGCCACAGGTTCGCCACGCAGCGGCTCGACCAGGTGTGGTCCAGGATGGCGTTCTGCGTGCCGGCCCGGGCGTGGTAGCCGATGAACAGGGCGCCGTCGGCACCGTCCTGTACGCCTTCAACCATGGCAAAGGGCGCCGGGGTGCCGCTGTTCAGCCGGGCTCGGGCGTCCAGCTCTTCGATCAGGATATTGCTGCCGTTCCAGTGCCCGTCGGTGACGACCACCTGGCTGGCCCCGCCAGCGAAGGCCCCCCGGATGGCAGCATTGACATCGCCGGTCATGATCCGGCGCAAGCGCTCGTACTCGGCGTGCCCTGGCGTGACCTGGTCTGAGCCGGTCACCCCGGTGATGCCTTCCATATCAGCCGCAATCAGGATTTTCATAGAGTTTCAGGACTTCCCTTCAAGTGAGTTTGTACACGGATGGGTGCGGATCAACACGGATTATCCTTTATTTCATAAATGAATGATCTCGACGCCGGGCCAATGCCTTGCCAGCCGCTCGGCGACCAATCGCCGGTGGCAGTGCCCCGGTGTGGCCTCACTGCATAATAAGCAGGATACATGGCTCTCAAAGTCGTGCCGGTCCAGGGCTGCCGGAATATCCCGCTCATCCATGAGCGCTTCGAAGCGCTGGGTCCAGAGCTGCACATTTTTATCCTGCCGGTACTGGTCCAGGATCTCTTTGGATGGCGCCAGCTCCGGCATGTGCACGTACTGGCAGCCGCCGGCGAGATGGGCTAGGAAATACGGAAGGTCGTCTTTCTTGGCGAAGCCTGCAAGTTGACCCTCCGGTCTCAGGCGGATATCCACCACCCGCTGCACGCCGTTCTGCCGCAGCAGATCGAAGAACTCCTCGGCACTCTTCTGCGTAAAGCCTATGGTATATAGCTTCATCGAGCCTCTTTTATTGTGTATGCGAGGCAGGTAGATTACCGCACGCCTGGCGCCTCTTAGCCGGCCTCGCACCTGTAAGATAACTGTCCATGTTGATTTTAACGCAAAGACGCAGAGTGGTAGGGATAACTTCCATCACTTCTCTGCGTCTTTGCCGCTTTGCGGCTTTGCGTTGAGCTCTTACTTTCGTTTGACCGCTGGACGTCCTGCGGGAGGGCGCGCCCCGGCATGGATCGACGGCAGGTAGAGCTCGAAGGACGGCTCGATCACTTCGACATGCGTAGCGGCGGAGGCCTGGCTGACTGCATTGCTGGCAGTCACAATCGCCGTATACACGCCCGCGGCGGAGTAGGTGTGCGTAACATACTGCCCGCTCTCCACGGAGCCGTCCCCGAAATCCCAGGAGAAAGCCGCCTGGTCGCCCGTCGCCAGGCTGGCAGTGACGGTGGTGGCGATGTCCAGCCAGTCGGGCTGTCGTTGGAAGCCGCCAGCCCGAATAGCGGCTGGATGGCAGCCACCGTGGTGGTCGACGTGACGCCCGCCAGGACCAGCCCTGCCAGTAAAGGTGGGACGAGGCGAGCGATCTTCATGGATTACCTTCCTGCCGGGAGCGCTCGATGGTATCCCCGGCATTTCTCAGTATAGGGCTTTTGGTGAGCGAGTCAAGTTATAAACGTCCAGTCCAATTGTCATTTTTGTTAACTATGAGCCTGTCCCAACCTTTCACTTCGTTCAGCAAGCCCCAACCTGTGCGTGCTATAATCGTTGAAGCAGACAAACGAGAATTGAGAATAGAGAGTAGAGAGTAGTGAATCGAGAGTAGTAGGGTGTTCAATTCCCCGGAGGTTCCATGACCAGCAATGGACTTTTCCCTTTTACCGACGAACACGAGATGATCCGCCAGGCGGCGCGCGATTTCGCCCAAAATGAGATCGCCCCTATCGCCGCCGAGTTCGATGAATCAGGCGAGTTTCCCAGCCATACTATAATGAAGATGGGCGAGCTGGGCTTCATGGGCATCGAGGTGCCCGAAGAGTACGGCGGCGCCGGCATGGACACCCTGGCGTACGTGCTGGCGCTGGAGGAGATCAGCAAAGCCGACGCCGCTCACGGCACGATCATGTCGGTCAACAACTCGCTGTTCTGCTACGGCCTCCTGCGCTTCGGCACCGAGGCCCAAAAGCAGAAATACCTGCGTGCGGTGGCCTCTGGAAAGCACGTCGGCGCCTACTCGCTGACCGAGCCCATGTCCGGCTCGGACGCCGGCACCATGCGCACCCGGGCGGTCCGGGACGGCGACTGCTATGTCCTCAATGGGCGCAAGTCCTGGGTGAGCAGCGGCCCGGTGGCGAAATATATCGTGGTCTTCAGCATGACCGCCCCAGAGAAGAAGCAGCGCGGCATCACGGCTTTCATTATTGAAACCGACAGGCCCGGCTTTTCGGTGGGCAAGAAGGAGCCCAAGCTGGGCATCCGCGCCTCCGCCACCAGCGAGATCCTGTTCGAGGACTACTGCTGCCCGCTCGAGAACCGGCTGGGTGAGGAGGGCGAAGGTTTTAAGATCGCCATGACGGTGCTGGACGCCGGGCGCATCGGCATCGCCTCACAGGCGCTGGGCATCGCCGAGGCCGCCTACGAAGCCAGCCTGGAATATGCCCGCCAGCGGGAGGCTTTCGGGCAGAAGATTGGCGAGTTCCAGGGCATCTCTTTCAAGCTGGCGGATATGAAGACGCGCATCGAGGCGGCGCGCCTGCTGATCTACAGTGCCGCTATGGCGAAGGAGCGCTCGAAGAAGACCGGCGAGCGCTTCACGTTGGAAGCCTCTATTGCCAAGCTGTTCGCCTCCGAGACCGCCATGTTCGTCACCCACGCCGCGGTGCAGATCCACGGCGGCATGGGCTACAGCAAGGAGCTGCCCATCGAGCGCTATTTCCGGGATGCCAAGATCACCGAGATCTATGAGGGCACCAGCGAGATCCAGCGCCTGGTGATCTC
>CAZGIX010000312.1:0-4352 GCA_964525785.1 uncultured Anaerolineaceae bacterium | reverse complement strand
GTGGTGGAAGGTTTGACCTGGAAGGGGTGACAGCAGCGCTGCTGAAAGAGCTGTAGGTTACATACCCCGACCCGGCTTCTGAAAGGGGAGATCTCCTGGCCCTGGTTACCAGCCAGGAGATCTGCGTTTCTTGTGGTAGATACCCTAATTCAGTTTAATGGTCATGGATCTGGCCGCGGATTTCGCCGCCAGGGAAGTCGCCCGGTCCGGTATTGGTTGGATCGGCGAAATCGTTGGTGTGGACGTTCACATAGAGATTACCATCTTTTAGGGCCTGGATCAGCACGCTGAGCGATTGACCCGCCAGGGGTCCGGTCAGGTCATCAGCAGTGATCACGCCCTCTGCCAGCTTGCCGTTTGAGCGACCCGGCAACCAGGAGGGAGGCGGTGTTGGACCGGGGGTGAAGGGATCCTCCGGATAGAGCCATGCCACGATTGGGCCATTTGTGCCCGCCGGCGCCATGTGGATGTGAGCCATAAAGACATTGTCGATGGTGTTTACAACCAGTTTGTAGTGAATCTCGCTCTCGTCATTCTTAATGCGCAAGACCGCATTTCCTTTAGCATCTGTGGATCTCACGGGGACTTCAAACGAACCGTCCAGTCTGGTGCGAATGGTGAAGAATCCGGCTGCCACGCTGACCACGGCAAATACAACGAGCATGGCTGACATGGTGAACTTGCGATATCTATCCATAGTTGATCTCCTTTGGTATATATGGGTTTCTGCTGATAATATACGGCAGGATGATTGAATTAGATTTATCCTCGCTGCATTCTCTTCGAATCTGCTGCTGAATCGGTGGACTTTTTCATCCCACGGATCTTCTGCACCCGGTTGCGAATTGAATTGGATGTCTTGCGCTGTTGGTCGTCATTTCACCCGCATGGCAATCTCTGATAACTTGATGATAGCCTGCCTTCGGTCATGTTATGATAGCGCCAATAGGATCAAGGCTACCTGCCTGGCATTCACTGGAGAGATGGAGAGATGGATAGATGGGCTTATTAGATGGAAAAGTTGCTGTAATCACCGGCGGGACTCGGGGGTTGGGACTGGGCATTGCTCGGGCATTAGCTCAGGCTGGTGCCGCAGTTGTGGTTGCTTCCCGCTCGCAGAAATCGGTTTATGAAGCCGTTCAATTAATACGCGCCGAAGGCCGGCAGGTCAGTGGGCTGGCTGTCGATGTAGTGCACCTGGATCAAATGGAGAGCCTGGCCGAGTATGCAATTTCTCAGTTTGGCAAGTTGGATATCTGGGTCAACAATGCTGGCACCTCCGGGCCTTATGGGCCAACGATGGACTTTACCCCCCAAGATTTTTACCTGGTCGTGGAGACCAATATTTTAGGTGTTTACAATGGCTCGCGCACGGCCTTGCAGCATTTCCTTTTGCAGGGTTCGGGAAAACTGATCAACATTCTCGGGCATGGCTATAACCGTCCAGTGCCCTGGCAGAATACCTACGGAGCGAGCAAAGCCTGGGTGCTGTCCTTTACCAAAGCCCTGGCTGAGGAGACGAAAGACAGCCATGTCGGTGTGTTTGCATTCAATCCGGGTATGGTGCTGACCGATCTGCTAACCGATGTGAGCGTGATCGAAGGATCCGAAGGACGTTTGAAGATCTATCCCACCATCGTGAGGATGTGGGCAAGGCCAGCCGAGATCCCCGCTGATAAAGTCGTCTGGCTTGCGTCCCCGGCAACAGATGGAAAAACCGGACTGTTGGTCAATATATTTTCGCCCTGGGTGATGCTGCGAGGCGCGTTGAAAGAAGGGCTGCGCATTCTGACGAAAAAACCTGCGCCAGATATGGGTATTCGGATAAATACGATCCCCCCTTATGTAAAAGATCCTCACTAAACAGAACCGCCTGCCTTAGTTCACGAATAAGGCAGGCGGTTTTTTCTAATGCCCCCACCGCGACTCGAACGCGGGTTTTTGCCTCCGGAGGGCAACGCTCTATCCACTGAGCTATGGGGGCGGGGATTGCGATGATTTTACCTGATGCTCTAATCGGGGACATTTTACCACGAGATGAGAGCGGAGAATGCCTCAATCAATTGCTGTCCCCAAGCAGCTTTGCAAGCGCGTTAACTTGTGTTGCATGCACCAGGGCAATGATCTCGTCCACCGGCTCGAGGACGGTATCGCCGTTTGGGATAATCAGCCTGCCTTTACGGATAATGGCTGCGAACACACATTCTTTAGGCAGCTCGATTTGCCTCAGAGCGCTACCGATCACGCTGGCATTCGGGTGCACTTTCTCTTCTACCAGCGAGTATTCCCCTTTACGCAGCTTCATTAATGTCATCATGTCGCCCATGGACATCTCTTCGACGATCAACTTTGTGAGCAGATCGGCCTGGTTCAGCGCTACATCCACACCCATCTCGTCCCCGAAAAGCCAGGCATTCTTTGGATTATTTACCCGGGCGATAGTGCGCGGTACATCAAATTCGAAGCGCGCCAGAGTGGTGATCACCAGGTTGGTCTCGTCCTCCCCGGTGACCGCTGCCAAGACCTGGGCGTGGTCGATGCCTGCCTGCTCTAATACCCTGGGAGAGCTGCCATCCCCCTCGATGACGACATCCACTGGCAGCTCAAGTTTCAAGCGCGCAACTATGATCTCACGGCTCTCAATCAAACGGACTTGGTATCCTTGGCTCAGCAGCTGCTCGGCGAGCTGGGAGCCTGTTTTTCCACCGCCGACAATAATTACAAACATACTCTTCCTCCTAGTCCAGCCCCAACATGCTGTTCAATCGGTCCATAGCAGACGACAGCAGCACCAGGTGGATCACATCCCCGCTGACGAATTCCGTCCCCAGGAGAGGGATGAAAGCCTTTCCCTCCCGGACGATGGCTGACACGCTGATCTCACCAGACACGTTCAGATTCTTGACCATGCGCCCGACCAACTGGGGAGGGGTGACCATCTTGACCATGCACACTTCGCCATCACCAAAGGTCACGATTGGATCTAAATCTGCGTACAGGATCAGCTCGCGGATACGCTCTGCCCCCCAGGTAGTGGACGAGATGGTCAGCATGCCTAACCGGTGGTAAATCTCAGCCCGACGTGGATCGTACAGGCGCGCCACAACGCGGGGGACATGGAAATAATTTCGTGCGATGCGGGCTGCGACGATATTGGCATTATCCGAAGAACTGGCAGCTGCGAATGCATCAGCATCTTCGATCCCGGCTTCGATAAGCACCCGCCGGTCAAAGCCTACACCGACCACCTTGCGTGCCGGGATGTCTGGTTCCAACCTGGCAAGGGCGCCGGGATCCATGTCAACGATCGTAATGTCATGCCCTTCAACTGCCATTAAGCGGGCTAATTGCTCGCCGACCCGCCCACAGCCCATAATGATGATTTTCATATAACCTCCTCGCTTCCCGAAAGGTGATAACGCCTGCCCCTTTTCCTCCAGCGCTCCAGGCTTTTTCGCATCCACTCCAGCGTATAAAGGATCGGAGCATACAACGCCAGCAATATCCATAATCCAGCCGGCAGGCTCACATGCCCAAACAGCGCAGCAATAGGTGGATAATAGACAAAAACCAGTAAGCTTACCAGCTCGATGGCGATCCCAATCAGCAGAGTGGGATTGCTCAGCCATCCCAGACGAGAGCTGCGATTCTGTTCAGACCGGCAGGCAAAGGCATTCCCCACCTGAGCGGATATGACCCCGGCATAGAACATGGTCAATGCCAACGCATAGCCGCCCTGGATGGGAGTTGAAAAAATAATATTATCCTTATCATACACGAGAAAGAAACCGAAATAACATAGAACTGCTTCAATTGCTCCCAGCCACAAGAATGCACGTATCAGCATCGGGCGATCGAAGATGGGTTGGTCTTTACGCCTCGGCGGTCGTTTCATCACATCCGGCTCGGGCTTTTCGACGCTCAAAGCCAGGGCGGGGAATAGATCTGTAACGAGGTCGATCGCCAGGATCTGCCGCACGGTGATCGCCAGCGGCCATCTGAACAGGGCAGTGAGCATGAAAGGTACGATCTCAGGTACGTTGCTGGAGAAGATGTAGGTGACAAATTTGCGTAAATTATCGAAGATTGCACGTCCTTCTTCGACAGCGCTGGTAATGGAGCCGAAGTTATCGCCGGTCAAAATTAGATCTGCCGCTTCTCGGGCGACGTCGGTGCCGGTGATGCCCATTGCTACACCGATATCTGCTTTTCTCAACGCTGGCGCATCATTGACGCCGTCGCCAGTAACAGCGACTACCTCATCATGCCGCTGGTATGCAGCCACCAGGCGCAGCTTGTGCTCGGGCGCCATGCGGGCACAGATCACCTCCTTGTACAGTAAGCTCCCCAGC
>CAZGIX010000311.1:2537-4353 GCA_964525785.1 uncultured Anaerolineaceae bacterium | reverse complement strand
GCCCAGTCCTGCCAGGTCATCGGCGGACTCGAAGCGGGCTCCATCGACGCTCAGGTGCAGCAGCCACCAGCCCGGTACTTCGGGCTGGTCTTCGATGATCAAGGCCTTGATGCCCAGCTGGACGATCTGCATGCCGGTGCTGCCGCCGGCATTGCTCTCTTTAACCCCGCCGGTCAGCGGGCTTTTAGCACCGACTGAGATGCGGTCGCAGCTGGAGAGCATGTGCCCGACCAGCAAGCCGGGCGCGAAGATCAGCTTGTTGTGCCGGCCAAGCGGCTCGCAGGTGGCCGGCACCTCATCGACCAGGATGCGCGCCAGCAGGCCGCGCCCGCCCAGGGTCTGCCAGGATTCTGGGACGGTCTGGCGTTCGAGGGTCTGGGTGCGCATGTCAACACGCCAGATCATGAGTGGGTTCGTTGGTGTGGGTTGCTCGGACGGCATTTATCTGCTCCTGACGAGGGGTAAGAACTGGTTAATTATACCTGAGCGAGGGTACCGGAAGTCGCCAGCCTGCGCGGCTCACCATTCACTCAGCTTCCAGATCTCCGGTATCGACCGTCCCGCCGCCTCGCCCGCCATCTCGCCGCCCACCTCGCTGAAGATCACCACCGCCTGTTTCAGGTGGCGCATCGAATCGTCCTCGCGGCCTGCCATGTGATACAGGTCTGCCAGGTTGTTGTGCAGGGCAGCCTGGCGGTGACGGTCGCCAAGCTGGATGCACAGCTCCAACGCTCGCTGAGCATGGGCGATGGCTTGCTCCAGGTCGCCGCTGTCGGCATACGCCAGAGACAGGTTATTGATGGCGGCGATGCGCGCCGCGGGCTCGACCATCCGCTCGGCGAGGTCGAGGCTGTGCTCCAGGGCGCGGATAGCTTCGGGCAGGTCGCCCCGGCTGCGGGCCAGGATGCCCAGGATGTTGTGAGCCTGGGCGAGGGCGGGCAGGTCACCGGCTGTTTGGGCCAGATCAAGCGCCTGTTGGGCCATCTGGCGAGCACGCTCCGCCTGGCCGCGCTGATAAGCGGTGCGGCTCCAATCGGCGTACAGCCGCGCCAGCGCGCCGGGGTCAGCTCCCCGCTCCAGGATCTCGGCGCCATCCTTGAAGTAGCCCTCCGCCTGATCCCACTCTCCAATGCGGTGGTAGATATCGCCCAGCTTGTGCCGCAGGCGGGCGGTGCCGCGGGGGTCGCCGGTAAGATGCGCCAGGGCAGCATCGTAGCTTTGGATAGCCGCCCGGTAGCTGCCGAGCAGCGTGTTCATATCCCCGATCTCTTCATTCAATATCGCCGTATCCGGGCTGCCGAGAGCCAGGGAGGCCTGGAAATGCGCCAGGGCTTCTGCATTAGCATACAGGGAGCGAGCGTGTTCGCCTGCCTGGCGGTAGTATTCAGCCGCTTCACGGGCGCGCCCGCCTTGCTTGTAGTGGTATGCGATCTGTCCGGCCAGAGAGGGCAGATCGTGGCGCCCGCGGGCGCGCCCCAGCAAGGCCTCAGCGGTGCGCAGGTGCAGCAGCCGGCGGCGCGCCAGGCTCGTCTCGTTATAGACCAATGTGCGCAGCTTTTCATGGCTGAAGTCATAATCCAGGCTGCGCAGGCTCCCGGGCTGGGCCTCGCGAATCAGGCCCTGGCTTACCAGCTTCTCCAGCGTGGAGACTGCCTCTTCGTCTGTTCGACCGCTGGCTTCGCGCAGGGTATCGAAGTCAAACGAGCGTCCGATCACTGCCGCGGCCTGCAGGAGCTGGATGCCCGTCTCACCTGCCCCCTCCAGGCGCGAGCGCAGCAGATCGCGCACCCCATGCGGCAGGGGCCAGTCCTCCTGC
>CAZGIX010000311.1:727-2437 GCA_964525785.1 uncultured Anaerolineaceae bacterium | reverse complement strand
GTGAGCAGGTCGAGCGAGGCCTCGTCAGCCCAGTGCAGGTCGTCGAAGAGCAGCACCCCTGGCGGAGACTGCCCGCAAAGCGCCAGGATCACCTGGCTCAAGCCTTCGAAGAAGCGCGCCTGAGCGCCAGGGCTTTCCACGGGCGGGGCGGCTGGCAGGTCGCTGCGCAGCTGGTTGATACCCGGCAGCAGGCGAGCCGCTTCGCTCAGCCAATGTTCAGGAACGGTCTCGTGCCAGCCCTGGCGCGCCGACCCTTCCAGGGCATCTTTCAGTCCTTCGATAAAAGGCGCATATGCCAGGTTGGTCTCACCCGGATAGCAGCGTGCCGTGAGACTGGCCGCGCCGCGCCCACGGGCAAGAGACAGGAACTCTTCTGCCAGACGGGTCTTGCCGATCCCGGCCTCGCCTTCCAGGACGACCACGAGACCATCCCGGTCGATGGCTGCGTACGCCTCCAGCAGGGCGGCCTTCTCGGCCTCTCGCCCAATAAAGGGCAGGCGCTCGACCTGCACCCGGACAGCACCCTGAGCCTCTGCAGAGGCCGGGACTTCTTCTGGACCACGGGCGGCGATCTGGATGCCGAACTGGCCCGGCTGCGCCCAGGGCCCGCGCTTCTCCTTGATATCCCGGTACAGCTGGGTGGTCTCCTCCAGGGGCGCGACCCCCAGCTCCTTCTCCAGGATGCGCACGCACTCCTGGTACTGCCGCAGCGCGGCGCTGCGCTGACCTGCCAGGGCGTAGAGCTGCATCACCTGCCGGTGGGCGGGCTCGTGCAGGGCATCCAGCGCCAGCCAGCGTCCGGCGTAGGTTATGGCTGCCGGATAGCTGCCCTGGGCAGCATGCCCGGCTACCAGTCGTTCCAGCGCACCGGAAAGATCCCGCCGCAGGCTCTCAGATTGCAGGAACTGCCAGTCATCGAATTCGACGCTGTCGCGCAGGCTGAAGCCGGCCATGAAATGGTCGCGGTACAAACGGACTGCATTTTCCAGATGGGGCAGGCACTGCTGGCAGACGTGGTTGGGCGGGTGGCTGTGGGTCTCACAGATTTGCAGGTGGCGGTGGAACTCGTGCACGTCTACCCACAGCCCCGACCCTGCGGGCAGCTCGAGCACCTCCCGGCTGGCCTCTAGCAGAGGGCCGCCCAACGCCCGGTGCAAGGCAGACAGGGTGCGCCGCAGGGCAGCACGCGCGTTGGACTGGCTGTAATCAGGCCACAGCAGAGCCGCCAGAGAATCGCGGCTGTGCTGCTTACCCTCCAGCGCCAGGTAAGCCAGCATGGCAATCGCCTTGCGGGTATCCACCTGCACCGGCTTGTTATCGCGCTCCAGGCGTGGGGCGCCCAGCAGATAAAGACAGATTTCGCTCAAGATTATCCCCTGTTTTTTTCCGTCCGCTTGCCCACCCGCAGGAAGTGCATGCGCTTTTTTCGCGGGTGGCGACGGATGCATTTTACCCTAAAAACGTTTTGTTATCTTCGTAACGAATGCCGTAACGTTCTCAGGACGCACGACCGGTAAAATCCCAAGTACATATTCGGGGGTTCTGATGGTCATTAATGGAGGAAATGCGATGAAAGCACTGAAGTGGATTGGTATTGTTTTGGGCGGGCTGCTGGCGCTGCTCGCCATCCTGGTGGTTGGACTGCTGATCTATGGGCAGATGTCCTTCAAACGCGTTCATGCAGACCGGTCGTTCTATCCGATCTCGGCT
>CAZGIX010000311.1:0-717 GCA_964525785.1 uncultured Anaerolineaceae bacterium | reverse complement strand
ACCAGCCCGGAGGGGATGGCGCGCGGTAAATACCTCATAGAGAATGTGATGAGCTGCGACGAGGCCTGCCACTCGGGATTCGGCCAGCCCTTCGCCGGCGGATCGGAAGCCCTTAACGAAGGTCCGGTCTCCGGTATATTTGGCGTGCCGAACCTGACCCCCGACCAGGAGACCGGGCTGGGGAGCTGGAGCGACGCCGAGATCGCCCGCGCCATCCGCGAGGGAATCGATAAAGATGGCAAAGAGCTGATCATCATGCCGGCAAAGAACTACAACGCCCTCAGCGACGCCGACGTGGCGGCGGTCATTGCCTACCTGCGCAGCCTGGAGCCGGTGCGGAACGAGGTGCCGGAGCTGCAGCTCAACGCCATCGCTAAGGTAATGCTGGCGGTGGGGATGTTCGGACCGAGCAATGTGGGCGAGCCGATCACGGCTGCCAAGGACCGTCCCCAGCCGGGGACGGTCGAATACGGCAGCTACCTGGTCTCGCTGGGCGCCTGCCGCGACTGCCATGGAGAAGACCTGGCGGGCGGACCACTGCCGTTCGGCGGCGGTGAGGGACCCCTGCCCGCCAACCTGACCCCCGCTGGCGACCTGGCGAGCTGGACGGAGGCCGATTTCATCACCGCCGTGCGCACCGGGCAGGTGCCCTCGGGGACCAACCTGACCGACGGCATGCCGCGCTACGACATGACCGACGAGGACCTGGCGGCGATC
>CAZGIX010000310.1:0-4354 GCA_964525785.1 uncultured Anaerolineaceae bacterium | reverse complement strand
AAGAACAGGTAGTAGTACATAAATGCACCCAGGCAGAAGGCGAATACCGCCACCAGCGCGGCGTTGTCACGTATGCTCACCAACAAATTGCCGATCGCCTGAAGCAACGTACGATCGGCAACTCCCGCTGTCGTGAATTGCTGGCCGAGTGTCAGCAGGGACAGCAGGCTCACGAGGCCGACCAAGTAAAAGGCAGTCTCAATAGTCCTGAAGACGACAGATCCAAGAGCCAGACCCGCATTCCAATTCTTCAAGACTGGGTACATCACGACGGCTATGCCGGCACAGGCGAAGAACCCGATGAGAAGGAGCAGCGCTCCTGCAGCCACCTGGTTCGTATGTGCAGAGAACCGAGTGAGGTAGTCCGCACCAGTGAGGACAGGTACGAGAGACGAGCCCAGGAAGTGCACGACAGTCGCAATGATGAACAACACCCCTGTAATCACGGCAATCTTTCGAGTTGAAAGTTTGCCTTTTGGATCTATTCCGGTAGTCGATTTGTTTGTGTTCATTTCTTTCTCCTTTTTTTGAACGATATGGATGAGTTTCATTGAATGGTCCCAGTTACTGCACGGGATTGGACTTGAATAAAATTGTGGTCGCCTCTCTATTCCCAAGGGCTGAAATGGGCTGGAAATGTTATCAAAGGCAAAACTCCTCTCCAAGGTGCTTAGATCCATTTACTATTTGACGTCCGACGCATCTGCCTGGCCGTTTTCTAGAGGAATGACTGAGACTAATGGCATGCCTAAATCACGCACTTTTTTTAGCAAACCATGCAACGCGGCCTGATCGATCACCGGGCCAGATAAAAGCGTATCGCCGTCATCTTCCAGCGTGATGGTCAGGCCCTCAAACCAGTCTGTCCACTCGCGGTCCAGATGTCCCTTGATCCTTATCTGGTAGACTATGGGTTGACTTGTATTCGTTTTTGGGTCGAATTTGTTTCGCATCCTCTGTACCTTTTGTGGCCGGTCATTACAGTCCGTGCCACTTGCTCAATGTACAAGGATAATATCCCCCACACAGTGTTAACGAACAGACACTTAAGTGTTGGTTATGGGTGTTGTTTATAGTTATTGCGGGGGAATGTTGAGGAAAATTGAATCTTACAGCAAACCCAGCTCGCGGGCACGGGCGACAGCTTCGGTGCGATTTTGAACTTGAAGTTTGTCAAAAATTACGCGGTTGTGCCCTTTGATCGTGTCCAGGGCGAGAAAAAGCCGCTCGCCGATCTCTCGATTCGATAGTCCCTGGGCAATGAGTTGTAGTATTTTTAACTCGCGTTGACTCAATGACTCGATAAGGAACTCACCGTCCCGGTGTCCTTCCGGGATGGCTGGGGGTAGATCAGGTTTGTCTTCGCTTTTTCGCTTCTCAGCTTCAAATGCTGCCAGTAGCTTGTTTGTGTAGTCTGGCATGATTTTACGCTCGGAAGCTTCGCGAAGCAGATGCAGCATGCTTGATCCTTCGTCAATGAACATGCGGACGTAGCCCTCCGGCTCAGCCAACACAAGAGCATGCTGCAAAGGCAAAAGAGCAGCAGGGAGGTCATCTTGCGCGTGATACGCAATCGCTTGCAATACCAGAATTTCGATCACACTTCCATTCCTCCCGCCTTCTTCCGCGGCTTTCAGCAGACGCTCCAACAGCCCCGCTACCTCAGTAATGGAGCCATTTGCACGGTCGCTCAGATAGCGGGCCAGAAGCACCCTTGCCAGGGTGATGTGATCGAACTCGCGCAGGTAGCCAAGTTCGTTTTCAACGGACAGGCCCTGCTCATGCGCCCAGCCCAGGGCTTCACCCAACCGACCCTGGGCCACCCACACCCGTGTCTTCCGCGTCGCGACCGGACGCACATTCGGGGCAAAGGCACCATCGTATAGGCGCTCGGCCTGGTCGAGCAGGTCGAGCGCGCCACCTAGATCGCCTTGGGCTTCCCGTATGCGCGCCATCGCCGCGCACCAGCGATACGGGTTTGGAGATAACCCGGCAAGCTCACCCAGAGCCTGGCTGGTGAGCAGGTGCTGCATGGCGATCTTCAGATCGTTATGCTCACGGTGAAGGGCGCTCATGCCCACGTACATATCTGCCGCTCCTGGTATGACTGGCGCGCCCGGCTCCGTCGCCCACTGCAATGCCTGCTCATAGGTGGTCATTGCCTCATGGAGACAGCCTTGCGCAATCTGTATATCCGCCAGGACTCTAGCGCCGCCGATGGCTGGAGAGATGTACCCGGCCAGCCGCAAATTCGTCATACCATCGGCAGTCATCCGACGGGCGGTTTCGAGATCCCCGCTCGTCCATGCGGCGAGCCCCAGCTGCGAGGCTGCCCCACCAAGCATCAGAAGGTCGTCCTCAGGTGCGAGATCGAGCACCCGTCGAGCGTATTTCACAGTCTCGGGCATATCGCCCCGGGCCAGGGCCAACCCGGCGCGGATAATGGCGATCATACCCGGTAGACGGCGAAATTCCTCTTTATCTACGACGACCATCCCCGCCGTGTCGGCCGTGGTGTCCAGCCACCGTTCAGCGTCCCGTAGCCGGGGCTCCACGCCCCCGAGCTCGCCGCAAGACATTGATATCGAGGCATACCAGTAACTGAGCACGGGCCTGAGGCGGACCAGCTCGTCGGGTAGTGCCTTTAGCCAGCCCAGCAACGTGGCAAACTGTCGACTGCGGTCTATGGTTGGCATTACCAACTCGACCAGGTCCGCGGCTCGCTCGAAATCCCCGGCGGCCAGGGCGTGGCGAATCGCATCGGCCGCCGAACCATTGTGCTCGTACCACTCGCTCGCGCGCCTGTGCAATTCGTCCACACCCCCATTTTCTTTTCCAGTAGATATGGTGCTGCTTCGTCGTAGTCGTTGCTGCAGTAAATCTGCAAAGAGATGGTGATAGCGGAACCAATGTCGCTCATTGTCCAAGGGAACGATGAACAGGTTGGCGTGTTCGAGATATTCCAGGGTTTCCTGCCCGGAAGCAGAGGGGTCGAGCAGAACAGCGTCACAAAGGGATCCGCACAGGCGATCGAGGATGGAGGTGCGCAGCAAGAAAGTCTGGATGCTTTCGGTCTGCTGGTGCAGGACCTCTTCCACCAGATAGTCCAGAACGAAATGGTGGCTGCCGGTGAAGGATTGGATGAAACTGGTTACATCTTGATGTCCCTGCATGGAAAGCGCGGCCAGTTGCAGGCCGGCGATCCAGCCCTCGGTGCGAGTTTCCAGGGCGGCGATGTCTTCTGCTGAGAGATTCAATCCCATCACCTGGTTGAGAAAATCGGCGGCTTCGGCGGGGGTAAAGCGCAGGTCGGCGGCGCGCAGTTCGGTCAGTTGGCCCCGGGCGCGCAGTCGGGCCAGGGGAAACTGGGGATCCTCGCGGGTAGTGATGACCAGATGCATCTGGGGAGGCAGATGCTCAAGCAGAAAGGTGAGGACATCGTCAACTGGTTTGGAATCAATCACATGATAGTCGTCCAGGACGAGGATGAAATCGTCCGGGATGGTGGTGATTTCATTGAGCAGGGCTGTCAGAATCGATTCGGTTGACGGTGGCAGAGGGGATTGGAGCACACCCAACACCCCCTCTCCAATATTCGCCGCAATCGTCTGCAACGCAGCGACGAGGTACGTCAGAAAGCGGGTTGGGTCTTTATCCCCTTCGTCCAGTGATAGCCAAGCTACGGGACTCCCACAACTGGCAATCCATTCGCTGACCAGTGTGGTTTTACCAAAGCCGGCCGAGGCAGAGATGAGGGTTAGTTTGCGATCCAAAGAGAGACCCTCGGTCAGCCTTTCGATCAGGTGGGGGCGGAGGACAATTTTAGACCGAGGTGGGGGGATATATAGCTTGATAGCTAAAATAGGCGCGGGCATGAGTTAATTATAAGGCTCAACTCCAATTCCACGCATACCAGATCGTGACCACATTGAACCCCATGCTGACCGCCAGCAGGAATTTGTCATATAACGATGGATAGGTGGGCAGGCCAACCAGGTTGAACAGGAAAAAGAAGGCGGCCACGATGATATTCGCCCAGCGACTCACAGACTGGGGCAATACCAGGGTCAGGAAAACCATCAGGATTGGCGTCAACATCAGAGCCGCGATACCCAGCCAAACGAACTGGTTGAAACTCCTGTCGGCCATCGCTTTTGCCATGTCGCTGCTGTAGAGCGCAAGACATCGCCCAAAAGATAAATTAGCATGACGACCACCCAGGTTGCGGAAAGAATAATTTTTGTATCCTTTGTTTTATTACCCCTGTGCCGCGATTGTGATGACCACTTTGCCTCGGGTGTGGCCTTTTTCAAAATACCGAAAAGCTTCAGCTGTTTTACTTAACGGGTAGCAT
>CAZGIX010000309.1:0-4391 GCA_964525785.1 uncultured Anaerolineaceae bacterium | reverse complement strand
ATGATCGAGATCGGGGGACGGCCTATTCTTTGGCACCTGATGATGTATTACTCCTGGTACGGCTACAAAGACTTCGTTGTCGCTCTGGGATACAAAGGTGAAATGATCAAGCGCTATCTGGTCGATTATTGCTCACTACACAGCGATATTACGATTAACTTAAGTAATGGCGATGTGAAAGTGCATGATGGCCCGAAACCAGATTGGAATGTTGACCTGATCGATACGGGTATCCAAACCAAGACCGGAGGCCGTCTCAAGCAGGTAGCACCTTTCCTGAGCGGCGAGACTTTCATGATGACCTGGGGAGACAGCCTTTCCAATGTGGATTTGAACCGTTTGGTGGCATTCCATCGCTCTCATGGAAAGCTGGCGACGGTCACCACCGTACACCCGACTGCTCGCTATGGTTACATGCTATTTGAAGCCGACCAGGTTCTGGAATTTGTCGAGAACCCACAGATAAGAGAAGGGTGGATCAACGGCGCTTTCTTTGTGCTGGAACCTGGAGTGATCGATTATATAGACGGTGATGAAACCGTTTGGGAGAGCCAGCCGTTGAAGCGGCTGGCTCATGACGGACAGTTGATGGCATACCGGCACCAATCTTTCTGGCAGTCCTTGGATACCATGCGCGAGAAGTATGTGCTGGAATCACTCTGGCAGGCTGGTGATGCGCCTTGGAAGATCTGGGAGGGATAAAAAATGCGAGTGCTTGTCACAGGGCATAATGGTTATATCGGTACAATATTGGTTCCCATTCTAAAGCAAGCCGGTCACGAGGTGATGGGCTTAGATAGCAATCTCTTTACAGCGTGCACGTTTGGAGCGGAGGTTTTCTCCATTCCTGCAATAAAGAAGGATATTCGGGATGTCGAGGCCTCTGACCTGGAAGGCTTCGATGCAGTTATCCACCTGGCGGGTCTTTCCAATGATCCCCTAAGCGACCTGAACCCTGATCTTACTTATGAGATCAACCACCGGGCCTCGTTGCGTCTGGCAAAGCTGGCAAAACAGGTGGGCGTCAGCCGGTTTATCTTCTCTTCTTCTTGCAGCAACTATGGAGCTGCCGGAGATGATTTTCTGGATGAAAGTTCGCCGTTAAATCCGATCACACCCTATGGAATTTCCAAAATGCTGGTGGAAAAAGATGTCAGCTTGTTAGCGAGCGATCGCTTCAGCCCGGTCTTTTTACGCAATGCAACCGTTTATGGTGTCTCTCCCCGGCTACGCTTTGACCTGGTTCTGAATAACCTGGTTGCGTGGGCTTTTACAACCGGAAAGGTGTATCTAAAAAGCGATGGCACCCCCTGGCGGCCGATTATACACGTTGAAGACGTTTCGTTCGCTTTCCTTGCTGCGCTTGAAGCGCAGCAAGATCGGGTCCATAATCAAGCGTTCAATATAGGCCGGACGGAAGAGAACTATCGAATACGCGATTTGGCCGAGATCGTCGTTCAGATCGTACCCAACAGCATACTCGAATATGCTCCAGGCGCCGGTCCTGATAAACGTTGTTACCGGGTGGATACCAGTAAGGTGTCGCGTGAATTGCCGGAATTTAACCCCCAATGGGATGCTCGTCGGGGGGCGAAGGAACTGTATGCTGTTTATCAAAAGGTGGGGTTATCGTTAGATGATTTTGAAGGACCGCGTTACAAACGCATCGCCCATATTAAGATGTTACTGGAACAAGGTAGTCTCGACCCAAGCCTGCGCTGGAAAAGCGCATATTCGGTTTGATATCAAAGGAGGCCAAAATGAACATCCATTCGTCCAACTTTCTGTCCTATCTCACTTCTCGTTTGATCATACTGGCTCTATTGATCTTATTCCTCACTCCAGGAAAATTAAGCGCCCAGGCAATCCATGAGGGGGATGCTTATGTGCCTGCTGCCCCACCCATTATAGATATCTGGGATGGACCAACTCAAACCTTCGGTACCATTGGCTTACCCCAACGCCAGATTAACATTCTCGGCAATGTTTCTGACTCGGATGGGATTGCTTCACTTACCTACTCGCTGAATGGCGGTCCACAGAAGAGTCTCTCACTCGGCCCGGATACCCGCCGCTTGCTATTACCAGGCGATTTTAATGTGGAGCTATTCGACGGCGAGCTAAAGCATGGACCCAACCAGGTAGTCATCATTGCCAAGGATACTCTTGATGAGACCACCAATGCTACCGTGACGGTAAATTATTACCGGGATAAAGTTTGGCCGCTACCGTATGAGACGAATTGGGAGACAGCCGCGTCTATTAATGACCAGGCCGAGGTGATCGACGGGAAATGGGTTTACGATTCTCAGAAAGGCGGTATCCGGCCCGTCGAGATCGGCTACGATCGCATGGTGGCGATTGGCGACATGGCCTGGAAAGACTACGAAGTGATCGCAGAGTTCAATATCCATGCTGTCGACGAAAGTGGATACGATCCTCCTAGCAATGGCCCTGCCATTGGCTTAATTTTTCACTGGAATGGACACACAGATGACCCTGTGCCAGATTGGCAGCCGAAGACTGGTTGGTTGCCGTTAGGGGCAATCGGCTGGTATAAATGGCAGCCAAATCATACGGCCCGGCTGGCAATCCTTGGGAACCAGGGGACCGACCTGGCGACAGACCTCTCCGGAAGGCAGTTGCTATTGGACACGGTCTATTACTTCAAGATGCGCGTAGAGTCTACCGTGGGAGGCCCCGTATATCGTCTTAAAGTTTGGCAGATCAATGAGACAGAGCCTGCCGGCTGGGACCTATCGGGAGTTGGGGCCTTAGATGATCCTACCCATGGATCGCTGGTGTTTTTTGCGCACCATGTTGATGCAACTTTCGGAAATTTCACGGTCACAAAGCTAGGGGACGCGCCAGCCCCATCGACGATCCAGTCGGATGATTTCAATGAACCGTCATTAAAAACCGGAATATGGACCTTTGTAAATCCGCTGGGCGACGGCGCCTATAGTATCACGGGAGTTAACACCCCAGATGCATGGCTGAACATTTCTGTACCTGCGGGATCAGACCATGACCTGCTGGTTGGAGAAAACCGAGCGCCGCGTGTAATGCAATCTGTCAACGATACAGACTTCGACGTGGAAGCCAAATTCGAGACTGGTTTGTTTCGCAGGTACGAGATGCAGGGCATCGTAATCCATGAGGATGACAACAACTATCTACGGATCGAATTCCTGAGCGATGGGATCGGTACCAGGATTTATGCGGCCAATTTAAGTAGCCAGAAAGTGGTTTACACCGACGTTGAAATCGGTCTCAGGTCGATTGCACCGCTATACATGCGCGTCTCCCGCACTGGCAACCGGTGGATCCTGTTTTATTCCTTGGACGGATCTGATTGGATCCCCTACAGTACCTTCCCACTCCACATGGCTGTCAGCACGATAGGGGTGTACTCAGCCAACGCTACCGGGAGTACGTCCCCCGCATCTACCGGACAAATCGATTACTTCTTCAACCGGGCTTCGCCTCTGAACCCAGAAGATTCCTCGGGAGCCCTATACCTACCCTTTATTCTCAGGCAATAAAAAGCGAGGGCGATATGAAACTTCCACTCAAATCCCTGACTATTTTTCTGTTTACCTCATTCCTGATACAGGCATTTCTGCCAACCTCTGCGAGAGCGACCAATGCCGATATGGGAGGCAGCCCGCAGAACGCAATTCTTACCCTTGAAGAAAACGCAAATAGCGATCCTGTTTCACAGGACCCGCTGTCTCCCTCAGATGTTCCTCAGATTACCCTGTTTTATGGTCCATCTCAATCATTTGGTCAGGTAGGGCAGCCTCAACGCCAGATCAATGTTCTCGGAAATGTATCCGACCCGGATGGAATTGGATCCATTTACTACTCGCTAAATGGGAAACCGCAGCAACCCCTATCGATCGGCCCAGACACTCGCCGTTTGCTGGAGGCAGGAGATTTCAACATTGAGTTGTTCGACGAGGAGCTAGCCCAAGGGAACAACACATTGGTGATCACGGCCACCGACACCTTAAACGAAACCACCTCAACAACAGTTGCGGTGAATTACGACCGCACCCATCCCTGGCCACTGCCCTACCAGACGAATTGGGCTTCGGGAATACAAAGCCAAAGCCAGGTGGTCGATGGGGATTGGGAAGTCCAGGGTGGCGGACTGCGTACCGTGCAGATCGGCTATGACCGGTTAGTAGCCATCGGCGACATTGGCTGGAAAGATTATGAGGTGACGGTTCCGATCACCATCCACAGTATTGACCCGGCAGGCTACGCGCCGCCAAGCTATGGCCCAGGCATCGGCCTTATCATGCGTTGGACCGGAAATACCGACGACCCGGTACCAGGCATGCAACCGAAGGAAGGATGGTGGCCTCTGGGCGCTATAGGCTGGT
>CAZGIX010000308.1:0-4393 GCA_964525785.1 uncultured Anaerolineaceae bacterium | reverse complement strand
TCTTCCTCGGCGCCAGGGCGTATGCCATCCAGGGCGGCGGCGCCGATTACTTCACCTTTGCCAACAACCTGGTCGCGGATAGCAACTACGGCGCTTTCGGCTTGAGCAACAATCCCTACCTGACTGTGTACAATAACATTTTCTATAACAACGGCAGCGGCTCGCAAATCAACGACAATGCCTCCAAGGTGGGGTCTGCCTGGGATTACAACTTGCATTACCCGGATTTCACCTGGCCGCCCAAGCAGCCCGAGTACGACCAGCACAGCCTGTTCGGGGTTGAGCCGCGCTTCCGTAACCCTGCGATGGGGGATTACCGCTTGCGCACCGATTCACCTGCCATCAACCGGGGCGTTGCGCTGACCGGTTTCAACTACGACAAAGCATTTACGTTGCGCCCGCAGATGGCCGCCTGGGATATTGGGCCTTACGAAGCGATTCCGGAGCTGGAGCTGGTGGGGGTTGCCGCAAACACGGCAATTCACCTTAACTGGAGCGTTAACATCACCCTGCCCGTCACCACCACCTGGACGATCGACTATGCTGGCCCGCCCGGTGACCAGGCTCCCCCCATTACCGGCATCCCCGGGGAGGCGCGTAGCTATACCCTCACCGGGCTGGCCAACTACACCTGGTACACAGTCACGCTGACCACCGATCCACCCATGCTAAGCGATACGGTGGCGGTGATGCCAACCGATATACTACTATTTTTACCGCTGGTAGCCCAGGCACCATGAGCACGAATTTACACTCACGCCCGACTCTGCCCACAGGTTTGTCGTGATCTTCGACCATTGCGCCAGTGAGGGAATGCGCCCATGATAAAACAATACCTGAGATTACCCTTGAGCTTCCTGTTGGCGTGGAGCATGGTTTTTGCGCCTGGCTCGAGAAGTCATCCAGGCTCTGCTGCAGTCGCTGCGCCCCTGGATGTCATCCTTGCCGCCAGCTGCGCACAAGCTGATATCCAGGCTGCGGTCGATCTCACCCAGGATGGGGATACGGTCCAGGTGCCAGCGGGGAGTTGCAGCTGGTCGGAGCCGGTTGCCCTCCACAACAAAAGCGTCGCTGTCACCGGACCGGGGAAAGTCCATATTACCATCACCGTGACGGGACGCTCGGCCTTCGTCTTGACCGCTGCTCACGGCGGAAACAACGCCAGCCGCATCAGCGGCTTTACGTTTGACCTGACCGATGCGACCTATGGCATTGAGTTGATCTGCGATACCGGGCAGGGCTGCGCCCAAAACTGGCGGGTTGACCACAACGAGTTTCTCAACCATTCGGGGGCATCCATCGAGGCAATCTACGGCTACGGCAATACAGCCTGCTTCCCTTATGGTCTGGTGGACAGCAATACCTTCTATGATGCCCGCATGTTGATCTATGGAGAAGCTTATGATACCGGGGGCAACAGCCGCTGGGCAGAGCCGTTGGATCTCGGCACGCAAAAATCGCTTTACGTCGAGGACAATATCTTCTATACGACAGCCTACAATGCAGGCTATGTCAACTGGATCGATGGCAACGTCGGCTCGCGCTACGTCTTCCGCTTTAATACCGCCTATAACGCCTGGACAGAAACCCACTCAGTGCAGGGCGACGATCACCGCGCCCAGCGCTTATGGGAGATCTACAACAACACTATGACCTGTAACGATACTGGCAACTGCTGGATGCCGATGCGCATGCGCGGCGGGACCGGCGTTGTGTTCAACAACCTGGTCAGCGGGTATAACGCCGATAACATCTTCCTGGACAACGTGCGCAGCTGTTTCGACTACGCCCAAAATTGGGGAATGTGCACGGGCAGCTCCTGGATTGATGGCAATACGCCTGGGGGGAGCGGGTGGCTCTGCCGGGATCAGCCTGGCGCTTCTACAGATGCTTTCTTGTGGGATTTTTCCACCCCAGCTCCTGCGCAGCAGAAAGCGCCCATGTATGCCTGGAATAATAAAGGTAATGGCGGGGTCGAGATACCCTTTACAGTCCTGGATTTTTGCGATTTAAACCTGCTGCATATCCAGGAGAACCGGGATTTTTTTAATTTTGCCGATCCTTTCGATGGCATTTCTGGCGTTGGTATTGGCGCCCTGGCGGATCGTCCCGCGGCCTGTATGCCAGGCGCTGGTTATTGGGCAACCGATCAGGGCGGCTGGAATGCCTTTGGACAAGATGGAGTGCTTTATCAGTGCAGCGCCGCCCACACCTGGGAAAAATATTATGAGCCTTATCCTTACCCCCACCCGCTGCGGCATCCTGGCACAGAGCAGAGCGTCTACCTGCCGGTGGTCGTGAAAGGCCCTTGAAATTGAACTTTTTTGGAAGGAGGATCGCATGCAAGCACAGCTGCTTTCTCTGCGGCTGATTGCCCTTGCCGCTTGGCTGATCTCAGGCTTTATTGGCATACCGCCAGCTTTGTCCCCGGCTGTTGGCAGCGCCAGCCCCGGCAGCGCCGATACCACCTATTGGGTCAGCCCAGATGGGCAGGCGGCGTGGGCGAGCTGCCGGGGCGCGCTGCCTCTCAACGGCCCCGGCGCATGCGCCTTGAGCACTGCCAACACGAATGCCGTTGCCGGGGATACGATCTATCTTAGGGGCGGCACCTATTCCAACCAGGAGATCCGACCCAGCAGCTCCGGGACTTCGGAGGGCCAGCGGATCGTCTATACCAGCTACGACCAGGAGAACGTGACCATCCGAGACTCAGCCTATGGAATCTATATCTATAAAAAGTCATACATAACGGTCAATGGCATCAACTTTTATAATCTCAGACGATTCATGCGCATCTATGCTGGTCACTATAATACGATCAGCTATTCCAATTTCGATACGCGCAGCTCCCAGTCCGGAGACTGGGTGGGTGCGCTCATCGCCGATGATTTCAACGACAGCACGCCCGCCAGCGAAAACTCGACGTACAACTGGGTGCACCACTGCACTTTCTACCGGTGGGTCTATGGCGACTATGCGGAGCATAGGGGTGGATTACTGGATATTGGCAGCTGGGAGGAGGACCCGGTTGACGAGAGCTACTACAATCTCATTGAAGACAACATGTTTGCCTATGGGGGTCATCATACACTTGGCGTCTACAGCAAATACAACGTGATTCGGGACAACTACTTTCACAATGAGACCAATCCCGCCAATTGGGCTTACGAGGGATATCGCGACTCGATCACAGAGGGTCTGGCAGGCGGGCACAATCTCTACGAAAGCAATCGCTTTGGTTTTTCCGGGGCATCTGGGCTGGCATTGCGAACCCCCTATAACCTTCTCCGCTTCAACTTGTTCTACCATACCGGCAGCGGCGGGCTGCAGGTGGTCTCCAGCGCGGCCGGTCAGGATCATGCAGATTATAACCGCATCTACCGGAACTCTTTCTACCATACCGGTCACCAGGAGACCGACCCTGGCTTCCAGGGCGGGATATACTTTGCCAACTGGAGCGGTCAGAGCCCGGTCGGAAACATCGTCAAGGGCAACCTCTTCTACGACAACAAGAACGGCGCCGTAAGCTACGAGGGCCAGGTGGACCCCCAGGTGGTCGAAGACAACTGGGATCAGAACAGCGTGGACCCGCAATTTGTCAACCCCTCGGCGAGCGATCCCGACGACCCAGACCTGCCCGACTTGCGCCTGCAAGCCAGCAGCCTCTGCATCGACGCGGGTGTATACTCCACCAGGATCACCAGCACTGCCGGTTCCGGCACGCAGTTCCAGGTGGAAGATGCCAGGTACTTCATTGATGGGTGGGGGATCCCGCACGTGCAGGGGGACGAGATTCAACTCGCCGATGGACAACGGGCGCGCATCACGAGCGTCAACTATGAAACCAACCTGATCACGGTCGACAGGGTTCTAACGTGGACTCTGAACCAGGGAATCAGCCTGGCATACCAGGGCGCCGCGCCTGACCTTGGGGCGTATGAGTTTGAGCCGCAGCTGGAGCTGCGCGGCGCACCAGGCAATCGGTCGATCTACTTGAGCTGGACGGTCAACGCCAGTCTGCCGGTCACCAGCACCTGGACGATTGATTACGACGGCCCGCCCGGGGAACAAACTCCACCGATCACTGGGGTCCCGATTGATACCCGCAGCTATACCCTTAGCGGGCTGACCAACTATACCTGGTACATGGTCACGCTGAGCTCTGATCCCGCTATGCTGATGGATAGTATCCGGGTGATGCCGACCAACCATATCGTCAACCTCCCGGCGGTGTGGAAATAGGAGATGCCGCTTTGAAATCCCCGCTCAAAGTCCTGCTTAACAAACAGCTCCCCTGGCTGGCGATCTGGCTGCCGCTGGCAGCCCTGCTGGGTCTCTCGCCAGCCAGCGCCCAGGCGACCGGCGATGGCTCTATCTGGCTGCCGCTGATCTT
>CAZGIX010000307.1:0-4408 GCA_964525785.1 uncultured Anaerolineaceae bacterium | reverse complement strand
CCACCCCAGTGGCACTGCTTGGATACTCAGTTTTTAAGGTGCAAAAGTCGAGATTCGACCTTGTGAAAACCCTGATCGATCCCATTTTACACCCGAGCAGGCTGCCTGGTGTTATCATTGGGTCCACGCAGATCAATGCTGTGACGCGTTCAGGCGACCCGATTAGCGGGGCGATTGCTTTTATGCACGCGATCCATTCTCCACACCAACCTGAATTCTCCCCATAAATTGGAGGCAGCATGATGGACTTCAACGAAATGAAAACCAAGGCCAGAGCGTACCTGCGCTACCTGTGCATTGAGCTGCCCACCCGGCAGGTCGGCAGCCAGGGCAACCAGTCAGCGACCGATTTCTTCGCCAGGACAACCTCTTCCTTTGGCTTCCTTGTTGACAACCCCGCTTTCGCATGCCTCGATTGGACAGAAGAAGGGGCCACTCTGACCGTGAGCGGGGCGCCGTTCGATGTATTCCCGAGCCCGTATTCCCTGGGCTGCCAGGTCCGTGCTCCGCTTGCAGCGGCATCTACGGTAGACGAGCTGGAAACCGCCGATCTGGAGAGGAAAATCGTCTTGCTGCGCGGTGAGCTGACCAAAGAGCAGCTGATGCCGAAGTACTTCCCCTTTTACAACCCCGAGGAGCACCAGCGCATCCTCGGCTCCCTGGAGGCGAAGAAGCCAATAGCGATCATTGCCGCCACCTCGCACAACCCCGAACTGGCGGGCGGAGTTTACCCGTTCCCGCTCATCGAGGACGGCGATTTCGACATCCCGTCAGTTTTCATGACGGAAGAACAAGGCCGTCGTTTGGCAGCCCAGGTCGGGGAAGAGGCTGTGTTGGAAAGCAAAGCCTGGCGCATCCCGTCCAGCGGCTGCAACGTGACTGCCAGCAAGATGGCAGAGGCACCCCGCAGAATCGTGCTGACTGCCCATATCGACAGCAAGCGCGGCACGCCTGGCGCTCTAGACAACGCTTCAGGGGTGGTAGTCCTGCTCTTGCTGGCGGAGCTGCTCGAGGATTTTCAGGGCAGGCTAGGGATCGAGATCGTGGCCCTCAACGGCGAAGACTACTACGCTGCCCCTGGCGAGATACACTACCTGCAGATGAACCAGGGCAAGCTGGACCGGATCCTGCTGAACATCAACCTGGATGCGGTGGGATACACCCAGGGAGATACAGCCTACTCCTTATACGAATGTCCTGGCGATCTGGCTGACTTGATCCGTAATGCCCTGTCCGCATCGCCTGGGATGGTCGAGGGTGACCAGTGGTACCAGGGCGACCACATGGTCTTCGTCCAGAACGGGGTGCCTGCCCTGGCGATCACCTCCAGCGGCTTGATGGCGTTGATGGTCGATATCACCCACACATCCCGGGACACGCCCGATCTGGTCGACCCTGCCCGGCTGGCGGACGTTGCTCTGGCACTGCACGAGTTGCTGCGCGAGCTGGACGGTGGCGACGCAACGATATAATCGACAACATCATCTATAATCACCACAGAGGACAACGAAGGCAACTATGCTTGAAGGAATCGAATATCTGATTGTGGCGCTGGCAGCCATGGCAGCCGGGGCGGTCAACGCCCTGGCTGGTGGGGGCACATTGATCACATTCCCGATGCTGACCTTCGTGGGCGTACCGGCAATTGCCGCCAATGTGACCAACACGGTAGCGCTGTGCCCCGGCTATTTCGGGGCGACTCTGGCGCAGTCGAAGGATCTGCAGGGTCAAAAACGCCGGCTGCTGCTGTTCATGCCCGCCGGCGCGGTCGGCGGGATCATCGGGGGCATCCTGTTGCTCAACACCGGAGAGCGGCTGTTCCGCGAGCTGGTGCCGTTCTTGATCCTGCTGGCTTCCGGGCTTCTGGCAGTCCAGGACCCGCTGCGCGCCTGGCTTGTGCGCCGCACCGGGCAGTCCCATTCTGGCGCCGCTGCGGAGAAATTGGCGGTTTTGCCGGTTGGCCTTGCGGCAGTGTACGGCGGTTATTTTGGCGCCGGATTGAGCGTGATCATCCTGGCGGTGCTTGCCCTCACGTTAGAAGACACGCTGACCCGTCTCAACGGATTGAAACAGGCGGTAGCCTTCAGCACCAACGTCGCAGCGGCTATCTTCTTCCTGTTTTCAGGGCAGGTGGTTTGGAGCGCGGCGCTGGTGATGGCGGTAGGCGCCTTGATCGGCGGCGCCCTGGGTGGGCGGCTGGCAGGCCGGATCCAGCCGTCTGCGCTGCGCAAGATCGTGGTTGGGATTGGAGTGCTGGTATCTCTGATCTACTTTCTGCGCTGAAATCTTGCGGGCCGCCTCTACGGCTGTCGGGGAAATTGCTCAGACAATTTCTAAAAAAATGGGGCTGACTCAAAAGTCGCACGAGTCAGCCCCCAGACCATTAAAAAGGTAAGCAGAAAAAAGGAAAATAAAAACTGGTGGCTATTGGACCGCCAGTTTTGCCATATTCTGGGCAATACAGAGCAAACCGAACTCTGTTTTCACTTTCTCGATCCCTCTCAGAAAGAACCTGCGAAAGCCCCAATCTTCTTTGAGCCTTCCAAACACGCTCTCGACCTCCACACCCCGCAACGAGCGCAGGTTTTTTCCTGCTTCACTGGTCAGGTTTTCCCTGGCTTGCTGTCTCCAGGCTTTCAACTGGAACCCCAGGTCCACCTTGCGATTGCCCTGGGCTTTTGTGCACTGCTCTTTCAAGTGGCAGGCGGTGCAATCATCTGCTTCATAGCAGCGCCGCTCCCCGCGATAGCCGTTGTCGGTTTTGGGATGGGTGCTGAACCGGTAAGTCAAGCGTTTCCCGGCTGGGCAGATCAATTCATCTTTCTCAGCATCGTAGGCCATTTGGTCGGCTGCAAAGGGATTGGGTTTCTAGCGAGCTCGCTGTTCCTTGCCAAAGGTGTTGTACTTGACGTAATTCCCGACTTGCTCTGCATTGAGATAGGCATAGTTCTCTTCACTCCCATAACCACTGTCCGCAATCACATTCTTCGGCAACCGTCCCAACTTGGCTTTGACCCCCTGCAAATGCGGCACCAGACAGCCTGGGTCTCCCGGTCGCTGGTGCACACTGAAGCCCACCACAAACTGGCCTTCCGTTCCCATCTGCAGGTTGTACCCAGGTTTCAATTGCCCGTTCTTCATGTAATCATCTTTCATACGCATGAAGGTCGCATCCACATCCGTCTTCGAGTAGCTGTTTCGTCCGGCCAGCTTGCGCTCCTGGTCTTCATATTTCCCCTGCCGCGGCAGGCAATCTTCTTCCAACTTCTTCAGAGCGTCATGCGCTTTTTGCAGCCTGGACTTGCCCCGCTTCCCCCGCTTGGGCTTGGTTTTGGTTGACTTCGCTGCCGGTTGGGCAGGCTCTGCAACCTGGATTACTTCCGCCTGGGAAGCGGATGATTTGTCGATTTGGGCTTTCAGACGCTGATTGAGTTCCTGGATCTTCTCTTCCAGCTTCGCACTGTCCAACGGTTTGTCGGGTCCCATCTCTTCCAGGTCCCGCTCCCCATACTCAGCATTCTCAGCTTCATTCACCTGCTCGATCTCGTGGATGAGCTCTTTGACCTTCTCTTGCAGCTTCTGCTTGTACCGCCGGGTGCTTTTCCCCCATACCCAGGAGTACTTGTTGGCATTCGCTTCCATTTTGGTCCCATCCAGGAAGTAGTTCTCCAGCTTGACATAGCCGTCTTCGATCAATAACTCCAACACAGACGTGAAGATGTCTTCGATTACCTCCTTCACCACTTCCGATCGAAAACGATTGATCGTGCGAAAGTCGGGCTGCTGGTTGCCTGACAACCACATGAAGTAGAGGTTCTCCCGTAGCGCCTTAGCAATCTTGCGAGATGAGTACAATTGCTGGGTATAGGCATATACCAGCACCTTCAGCAGCATCTTGGGATGGTAGCTGGATGTCCCGCCACCTTTGTACTGCGCAAGCAGTGCTAATAAGTCCATCTTCTCGATAGCTGCGTTCACCACCCGCACCAGGTGCCTGGGTGGGATTTGGCCTTCTAGATCGGTCGGCAATAAGACGATCTGTCCTTGGGTGTATTCTTTGAACACTGGTGGGGTGCTTTTCTTTTTCATACCCCCTATTGAATCACATCTCCTTTAAACGCGAAAGGGCTGCCCACTTCTTTTTGGACAGCCCCAATTTCATTTATTTCCCCGCCTTCTGGGCGGGATGATGTATAGATTTACGACTTTGTTAAGGCCGTGCATTTGAATATCTTCACAGCACCTTCGAGCAATCTTCACAACTTCTATTCAATTACCAGCTAAGATAGAGACAATTCAACCACCACGATTAACGATCGAAAGGATTTTGAAATGAAGAAAAGTATATTATTGACTCGACTTTTGCAGTAACCTGGTAGTCGCAGCACTTTAAAAACTGAATAACCAA
>CAZGIX010000306.1:0-4410 GCA_964525785.1 uncultured Anaerolineaceae bacterium | reverse complement strand
CAACTCCTGCTCTGCCCGTTTCATGGGCCAATTGTTAAATCTGCAAAACTACTGTAACTTTTAAGGTACTAAAATAAAAACGGGCGACCGCCTACGGTCACCTGACCGTAAGCGATCGCCCATAACTCAATCCGTCTCAGGTTCTCACCGGCCTCATGGCATGGCCAGGTTGCTCACCTGCGGCATGAAGATCATCGAGCCCTCGAGCTGGATGGTGGCTGTCGCCGTGCTGACCGATTCGTTGCCGGCGGCGTCCATGAAGCGCACATACACCGTGCGCAGCCCCTGCCCGAATTCGAGCTGCCAGGGGATATCCTGCTGGAAGGGCTGCCAGACGGCGCCAGCCATGGACGGGTCGTTGCTGATCAGCACCTGGGTGATGTCATCGAAGGCATTCTGCGTCGCCCCCAGCCCGGTCTCGTGCTCCTCGCCCACCGGGACGAAGCTGAGCGTCACATTCGGGCTGTCGGTAGTGGCTGCGCCGTCGTTGATCAGCACCGCACCCTCCGGCGGCACCGGGTCTTCACGCGGGGTGACAGCCTGGCTGCACACTACCGCACTCCAGTGATCCTCGCCGTCGATAGCTTGCAGGCAGTAGTAGTACGTGGTGTCATTTACCACACCCGTATCGGTGTACGTGCCGCTGAGGGACAGCTCGGACTCGAACAGCGCCCACGGTCCCGCCGGATCGGTAGCCCGGTAGCCCAGGATGCTGGCGTACTCGCCCTTGACATCGTAGGAAAGCCGGGTCGAGCCGTTCTGGGCCGCCGCCTGCACGAAGTCGAAGGCTTCGATCAGGTCGTCGGGTGGGTTGAGCGGGTCCAGACCGTGGCGCACGGCTTCCGACTCGTCGCTCTCGCCGCCTGAGTCCGTGTCCGAGGTGTTCGGATCGGTGCCCGTGAAGTACTCGTCCGCACAGGCCAGTTGGTCCAGGTCGGCGTCGGAGTTAGGAGCGCCGGGGCAGTGCTGGTCGATGAAGTCATCCGGCACGCCATCGCCATCGCTATCATCGCCCTCCAGCACGGCGAAGGAGCCCTGCGACAGCCGGCGCAGGTTGCCCAGGGTCGCCAGCAGCTTGATCCGGTAGGCGCCTTCATCCACAGCGGGCGGCGAGGGATTGGGCGTACCATCCTCATCTTCCTCCACCGGCTGCCTTACCTCCGCCTGCGTCACCAGGCTGTACAGTCCGGCAAAGAAGCCGTCCCCTGCCGCGCCATCCCCATGCTGGCCGTCATCCATCAGATGGACGATGGAGGGCGTGCCGTCCGGGGCAGTGATGGTCCCGGTGACCATCCCGCCCGGCATCCAGATGGCAAACAGCGGGAAGTAGTCGCCGGTCGTATATTCGAGCACGGCAGGCAGCAGCAAATTAACTGCCAGGTCCGTCTCGCCGTAGGCCATCACGTGGAAATCCCACCCGGGGATCTCGGTAAGATACAGCACAACCGCCTTCCACTCGCCGACTTCAGGATCGTCGATGTTGAATCCTTCATAGCCGGCATCATCGTTCTCGAAGGCATAGTCTTCCGGTCCATACTGCACGCCGCTTGGGGAGACCAACCCCAGGAGGAAGTATTTCTGGTCCGGTGATTCGGTGGGGCCGAAAAAGCGCGGCGCCCAATCCAGCACAGCCGAGAGCCGGTGCACGCTGTCATCCACATTCAGCGTGTAGGTGAAGACCTCCAGGTAATCGTTGGCTACGCCCCGCACTGAGAGCAGGCGCTCACAGCCCTGGGCTTTGCACAGCGCGTCCACGTAGGTATCGCCCAGGTCCAGCTCGGTGTCGTCCGGACCCTGATCCGGGCTCTCCGCATTGCTGACGTACACATCGTTATAATACGACACGCCTCCGGTGGCGATGGCGATATTCTGCATCAGCACTTCGTTGCTGTCGGGACCGAAGGCGATGCTCATCACCGGGCAGCCGGTAGCGACCACCGCGGCTTGCACGTCCGCCCAGAACAACGAGCTGTTCTCCATACCGTCCGACATCAAGGTGATCTGGCAGCGGGCATTGCCGGTGGGGCTGGCGCCCAGCAGGTTCACGGCTTCATTCAAGCCATCTCCGATGCTGGTGGCTCCCAGGTCGACGTAGCTGTTCACCTCGGTGTGGGCTGCGGTGCGGTGCGGCAGGGTGCCGAACTGGATCGCCAGGGTATCGACCACGTTATGATCGTAGGAGACCAGTCCCAAACCATCGCTGCTGTTGGAGGCGTCGATGTACAGGTTGGCGGCGTCTTTGGCAGCCAGCAGCTTGCTGCCGTCGGGCCAGCCCATCGATCCGGATACGTCGGTGACGATCACATGGTCGGTGTCGGTGGCATCGTAGACCACCGCTTCGTCCTCCAGGTCGGAGGCGATCACGGTGGTAGTGCCCGGCGCCTCAAGGAAGACCTCCAGGTCGTACGGCCCGTTAGCCGCCTGGTTGGGCGTATCCACGCGCAGGAAGTATTCCTCCTGGACGAAGCCGCCGCCTAACACCAGGGCCGGCACTCCGCCGACCTCCACTTTGAAGTCCGAGTTCGTAAGCCCGCCCACGACCGGTCCGGTGGGCGACCCGTTGGTCACGGAGACCTGCACGATGATGTTATCCGGGCTGCCGAAGCCGCCCACGTAAGCAGGGGCGAGCTGGTTGGGCAGCTCGATATCGATCACCGGGGTGGCGCATGACAGCTCAACATTCACTGTAGCGGAGCTGTCCTGCCCGCCGATGATGGCGATCACTCTGGTGACGCCGTTGTTCAGGAAGCTCTGCGTCCAGCTGGCGCCGCTGCCTTCCACGTGTTTATTGAAAGCCGTGCCGTTCTGGGTGATCACGTGGTAGAACTCGGTTGAGCCGGCTGTGCGGTTGAAGCTGGCGGTGATCACGGGGCAGTCGGTGGCGTCGGGGGTGGCGGAATAGTAGCGCGCCCCGTAGCGGCTGACCGCCTGCGCCGCCCAGGAGGCGGAGGTGCCCGAGTCGATCGTGCCGCCATTGGCAGGCACCAGCGGCCCGTAAGGCGCCGGGTTGCCGGCCTGGTCTTCGTCGATATAGTTGTAGCTGCCGTCCGGCAGTCCGGTCAGGTCTTTCGTCCAGTTCGCCACGGTGAAGCGGCGGAAGGCCTCGTCGAAGCTGGTGCCGGGTGAGAGCACCGCCAGGGCGTTGTTCACCGCAGCCACCGACTCGGCGCTCGCCATCTGGTTCCACAGCTCGACCAGCGCATCCACCCCGCGCTCCGGCTCGCCCGGATCGGTCCCGTACTGCTCGCGGAAATACGTCCAGAACAGGTTGGACTCGTAGCGCATGCCGAAGCTGGTGATATCGGCGTTGGTGAAGGCCAGGTAATCGTTGACCTCGTTGCAGTAGGAGAACGCCACGCCCAGGCAGTTGGCGAAGGTGTCGACGTTGGCGAAAGCGACATCCTCCATATTGCGGGCGTTGCCTTCATACAGCCAGGCCGAGTTCGTCCAGGTGGTGGCCCAATCGGGGTCGTGGGCGAACTCCACGCGGTGGAAGATCTCGTGCCCGGTGACGAACTGCATGAACTCGGGGTTGGCGGGGTCAAAGCAGCCGTCCCACAGCTTGACGTTGTTGTCCCAGGCGCTGCCGTTGCAGGAAGCGTTGTTCTCGAGGCGCACTTCCAGCTTGGGCGGGGTGAACTCCGGCGCCAGGAAGCCGTAGTCGTCGCTGTAGCGGTCCCAGTAATCCTGCACGTAGCCCTCGACCAGCTGGGCGTCAGCCAGCAGCGTGGGCGGGTCGTTGTAATACACGCAGTAATCGTCCTGTTCCAGGCTGCTGGCAAAGCCTCCCAGAGCCGGGCAGGCCTGTGGAGCCAGCGGTTCTGTGCCCAGGCTCACCGCTTCCGCCTGGGCAACTTGCGCCTGCGCTTCCAGGGGCTGTTTCCCCAGGCTGGCCTCGAAGCCCGAGACCAGCAGGAAAAGCGCGGCTGCAAATAGTACTACCCGAATTTTTTTGATCATATGGTGCTCCTTCCCTGTTTTGGTGCAGCTAAATACGTTCCGATTCGGGAAATGAACCTGCTCGCTCCGGCATTGCCGCAACGCTTCGCCTCCACCCTATGTCACCGAGCCAGCCGGGAGCGCCCCCCGCGCAGGCATGGTCCATTCTACATACATACGGGTGCTGCTATGTTTTCTTGGTTTCACCTCTTTCTATGGGAGCAGTTCTATATCTTGACTAATCTTGTATTAATTATAGTGATAATTCAAGGCGAGTCAATATGCCTGGAGTACTGGCATTATTAAGTCTTCTTTACAAAACCGGAGGAAATTGACCTGGGTCCTTGCAGTGAGTAGGGTGCGTTCAGTTCAATCTTTGTTGGGTTTCGCTGGAGCAATATCAGGGGGAGTTGCCCTGGTCGATGCGCTCAACCCAACCTTGTATAGAATATTCCCAAGGAACGGGTAACC
>CAZGIX010000305.1:0-4490 GCA_964525785.1 uncultured Anaerolineaceae bacterium | reverse complement strand
TTGGTCGGGGAATGCAAATGGTCAGTTAACCCTGTGGGGATGAACATCCTGGAGGATTTAAAAGACCGCGCAGCCAAGATGGCCCGGGAGAGCGGTATTGAGCACATCCATTATGCCTTATTCTCTCGCAGAGGTTTTACTAAAGCATTGAAAGATCACGCAGCTAAAAATGATATAGGTTTATTTAGGGTTGATGATCTTGTCCAACCCAAATTGTGATGCTCAAGTATTACGATCCAGTGGGCAACCGGACCAGCGTCTATGATAAACTTCCACAAACCTTTCCCACAATACGGGTCTAGTCAGCCCCACTGCCAGTTCGCCAGATATCGGCGGGGATAGGCAGGTTTTTGTGTTTAAATACCCACTCTGGGCTGCACTTTCGGATCTGCCTAACGCCGCAGTTTGCGCAGCCATTCTTCGTCTGTCAGGTCCGACCTCAAGGGTGTCATGGAGACATAGTTGTGCTCCACTGCCCAGCGGTCGCTGCCCTCTTCGGGATTGGTCAGAGGGACAACCCCAAACCAGAAATGCTTGCGCCCCCTTGGGTCTTCACTTTCCATGATTTGACCGTTATAGGCGCGCACGGATTGGTGCGTCCAAAGAATGCCCTGCGGGTTCTGAGGAAAATTGATATTGACCAGCATCGGTCGATCTGCTTCCAACAGCTCTCGAATTGCAGCCTCGACATGCGGCCTCAGCGCTTCATAATCTGGCTCATCTCCATTGAGGTCCAGGCTGAATGCTGCCGCTCGGACGCCAAAGAAAGTCGCTTGCTTCGCAGCCGCGACAGTGCCCGAGTGCCAGACATCGTGACCGAGATTGCTGCCCAAATTAATCCCCGAGAGGATCAGATCGGCGCCTCCCCAATGGTAAAGCCCCAGGGCGACGCAATCTGCCGGCGTGCCATTGACACGGTACGCTTCGAACCGGTCGAGTTTGATGGGACGATAATTGAGCGGGCGTTGGATGGTGATCGCATGGCTCATGGCGGATTGCTCTCCATCGGGAGCCATGATCAAGACCTCGCCGAAACGGCTGGCAGCCTCTGCCAGGGCGTAAATACCAGGGCTGTAAAACCCATCATCATTGGCTACGATAATTCGCATACTTTCCCTTTCTGAAAAACGATTCTTCTTCGATATGCGCAGTGTGGGAGGATACTCCTCCCACACTGCCTCTCCCCCTGCAAAGGATTGGTTCACCAATCGCCAGATTTACTCCATCGCATCCAGCCAGGCCTGCCTGGCACCATCCAGGGCGTCGGCGCTGGCGGGGAAGTAGCCCACGCTCTGGATCTCTTCGTCTACATAGGTGAGGTAGAAGTTGATAAATGCCGCTACCTGGGGCTTTTCCTGCATGATCGTGGCATCCGAGTATATGAACAGCGGGCGGGCCAACGGATACTCGCCGTTCTCGGCGGTCTCAAGGGCAGGGCTGACCCCGTCTACGCTCACGGCTTTGAGAGCGCCCTGGTTCTCGGCGAAGTAGGCAAACCCGAAGTAGCCGATGGCATACGGGCTGCCTTCCACGCCCTGCACCAGCACGTTGTCATCTTCGCTGAACTGGATGTTTTCGGCGTTCAGGATGGCGTTCCTGTCCACATCGTTTTCGTCCCCATAGGCAGGCGTGATGACCGCTTCCACGAAGTAGTCGAAGGTGCCCGAGTCCGTCCCGGGTGAGAAGCGCAGGATGTCTTCGTTCGGCCAGGCCGGATTGACGTCCGACCACTTCACCGCATCCGTGGAGAAGACCTTTGCCAGCTCTTCCAGGGTCACGTTGGTCAGGAAGTCATTTTCACTGCTGACCACAATCGCAAGCGCATCGGTGCCGACCCGGAACTCGATCGGTGTGCGCCCGATGGCCGCACAGTTGGTGATTTCTTCTTCCTTGATCGCCCGGCTGGCATTGGCAATGTCGGTCTCACCGGTCTTGCAGAAGCGCTCGAAGCCGGCGCCGGAGCCGATCGAGTCGACGGTGATCTTACCGGTAAAGCCTTCTTCTTCAAAGCGCTCGACCATGCGCTCGGACAGCGGGTAGACCGTCGAAGAGCCGGCGGAGACGACGCTGCCGCTCACCGAAGCCGGGTCGATATCCGGCAGGGTTGCCGCGCCAGATGGTTCTACGACCGCCTGGGTGGGCTCCGCAGCCGGCGCCTGGGTGGGCTCGGGAACGGCGGGCTGTTCGGTCACTGCTGGGGTAGCCCCACCGCCGCAGGCACTCAGCACGAGGGCGGCGCTGATCAGGACTGCTGATAAAACGGACATTTTTCTAAGCATATTTTCTCCTTATGAATGTTGAGTCATCGTGGTACTCCCCTCTCCTGGACTTGGGAGAGGGGCCGGGGGTGAGGGTGCCACTCCCCATAGCCTTATGACAGCACTTCCTCTGTTCTGTAGAATCTCGACATACCCCTAGGTTATCATTCCAGCCCAGAAAGTGTGCAAAGGCGGAGTAAGCGATTCGTAATGGTTTTGTTATGGGGAGACAACCGGCGGAAGGGGGGTCACTGCTGCGCTGGGATCCACTCCAACACGCGGTGCTCGATCTCGTCTCTAACCCGCCGGAATACTGCCAATTTATCCTCATCGCTGCCAGTGGCGGCGCTCGGATCTTCGAACGACCAGTGCAGCCGGGTGCCCATGCCAGGAAAGACCGGGCACTGCTGGTCGGCGCGGTCGCAGACCGTGATCAGGTAGGCAAAATGGACTTTGCCCAGGTATTCCGTCAGGCCTTTCGAGTGCTGGCCTTCCAGGTTCAGCCCGGATTCAGCCATCACACGCCGGGTATAGGGATTGATCTCCCCCGGTTCCAGCCCGGCGCTGTATACGTCAAAGCGGTCGCCGGCATACTTTCGCAGGAAGGCTTCAGCCATCTGGCTGCGGGCTGAGTTGTGGGTGCACAGAAACAGGACTTTCGGAAGACGGTCGTTCATGGGATCCTCACTGGATCTCTGTCAGCTGGACCCCATCGGCAAGGTCCAGCTCTTTGAGGCTGCCGGTCGAGACGTAGACCGTTCGCTCGCAGATATTGATCACCCGGTCCGCCAGGCGCTCCAGGTTGTGGGCCGTCCACATCAGCAGGTTGGCATGCTCGACGGTGGTGGTGTCGGCGATCATCTGCCGGATAAGCTCCCGGTAGATCTTATTATAAAGGCCGTCGACAGCATCGTCGCCAGCCGGGATCTGGCGCGCCGCCGCCGCGTCGCCGGTCACGAATGCATCTAAAGCCTGGCGCAGCATGGAGAGGCCCAGGTCAGCCATCTGCTGCAGGTCGCCGGGGATGGATGAGCCGGTTCGCTCCTCGGACAGCATCTGGGTGATCTTGGCGATGCCCTTGGCGTAATCGCCGATCCGCTCCAGCTCGGTGATAATCTCTAAAATAGCTGCCAGGATGCGCACATCCCGCGCCATGGGCTGCTGCGTGGCGATCAGGGTGACGCATTCGTTTTCGATAGCAAAGCGTACCTCGTTTATGCGCTGGTCGTCCGCATAGACACGTCTGGCGGTAAGGCGATCACGCCGCTGGAGAGCCGTGACGGATTGCGCAACGGCCTGCTCGACCATGCTGCCCAACACCAGCACCTGTTCCAGCAGGATTTGCAGGTGGCGGTCAAAGGTTCTGCGGGTGGATGAAGGCATAGGGCACCTGTTAACCAAATCTTCCGGTAATATAGTCTTCAGTGCGGGGATCTTTGGGGTTGGTAAAGATCTGGGCCGTGGGGCCGTACTCGACCAGCACCCCGGCCCGGTCGCTGTCCATGGTAAAGAAGGCCGTATAATCCGAAACGCGGGAAGCCTGCTGCATGTTGTGGGTGACGACGATAATGGTGTATTCATTAGCCAGCTCGCGCATCAGCTCTTCGATCTTGAGCGTGGCGATGGGGTCTAAAGCGGAGGCCGGCTCGTCCATCAGGATGATCTCGGGACGCACAGCAATCGCCCGGGCGATGCACAGGCGCTGCTGCTGACCGCCTGATAGCGACAGGCCGCTCTGCTTGAGCTTGTCGCTGACTTCATCCCACAGGGCGGCTTTGCGCAGGCACTTTTCGACCCACTCGTCCATTGCCGGGCGTCCCAGGCCTTCCTTGAAGCCGTTCAAGCGCGCGCCCCAGGCCACGTTCTCATAGATGCTCTTCGGGAAGGGGTTGGGCTTCTGGAACACCATGCCCACCCGGCGGCGCACTTCCACCGGGTCTACATCCGGGGCGTAGATATCCTGTCCCATGAAGTGCACCGTCCCCTCCGTGCGGGCGGTAGGCACCAGCTCGTTCATGCGGTTGAAGGCCCGCAGCACGGTGCTCTTGCCGCAGCCCGACGGGCCGATGATGGCGGTCACTTTCTGAGGCTCGATATTGAGGCTGATATCTTTGACGGCCCGGAAGCTGCCATAGTAAACGCTCAGGTCACGCGCCTCCACGACGAAGCGCGCATGATCGGAGATGGAGGTTTACATTACGAATTGCCTCCTGCTCGGAGGAAGCGGTTGCG
>CAZGIX010000304.1:0-4523 GCA_964525785.1 uncultured Anaerolineaceae bacterium | reverse complement strand
AAACTCCTATCTTACCTGAGGCTCCTCTTTCCTGACAACCTTTGCGTGCACACTCTAAAATAAAAAAAGATGGGTGTCTCCCCTCACACCCATCTTTACCAGTTGCTCATTTGGAGTTGGTTTTGACCAATCTCGTTTTACACCCTATTTATACCAACGATTTCGAATAAAATATATAGACGCGTTGTGGTATACCATAGACATTTGTACTGTTTATTCGTCGGGACTTGCCAACGCGTATCGGCTGTTGTATCCTAATGAGGAGTTACGCGCTTCAGGGGTAATCGGGGGTGGTTGGGCGGTTTACGCCCGCCCAACACACCCATCCAACCACAAACTGCGTAAGTTCTACGAATAATAAATCAGGTGGAGCAGGGTAGGTAAACAATGAAAGACAAAATTCGAGTGGCAATCCTGGATGATCACCAGGGGATCATCGATGGCTATCTGTATCGATTGGGAAGCGCACAAGATATTGATGTGGTAGCTACAGCGCTTTACGGAGAAGATTTGGAGCCCATACTGGCGAAAAAACCCGTGGATGTGCTCGTGCTCGATGTACAGATGCCCACCAGCCCGACTAACCCAAACCCATATCCAATCCTTTATCTGATCCCCAGGTTGTTAGAAATTTATCCCAACCTGGTGGTCCTGGTGATATCGATGCATACCCAGCGGACCTTGATCAATGCCGTTATGGAGGCCGGGGCGAGCGGCTACGTGGTCAAAGATGATCAGGCCACAATCCGAGAGCTGCCCTCCGTGATCCGCACTGTTGCTGGCGGAAGCATCTACATGAGCCAGTACGCTTACCAGGAGCTAAAGAAGAGCCGGACAGGGGCACTGCTCCAACCATTATCTCCCCGTCAGCTTGAAGCGCTCTCGATGTGCGCGGCATTCCCAGATGCCAGCACCCAGGAGCTGGCTCAGATTATGAATATTGCTAACTCTACATTGCGCAACCTGCTCTCTGGGGCTTACTTGAAGCTGAATGTGCGCAGCAAGGCAGCCGCGATTGCCAAGGCGCGGCAGATGGGGTTGATCACCCCAGACAAACCGACAACCGATGTCAAGACATTCCAGGGAAGGGCCCCTTGACCATATCTATAGCCGCCGAATCCCTCGGAGCGGTTAGCTGTCCAAAAATCATGCAGTCACCGCGCTCCGTATCCATCAACCCTGTAGACACTATCCCCAAAAAGCGGCACGTGCAGTGAATCCGAGGCTGTCGAAAGTCATAGAAATAATGATGGCAGCGCTGACCTTCGTATTTCTGGCGGTCTACGGTTATGCCATGTTGTTTGACATCCCTTATCTGGGATTCCTCGTCGAGCCACCCGATAGCCGGATCTATGTGCTGTCCAGGGGATCTAATGAGCCCGGATCACTGCTGTCGAATGATCTGCTCGTGAGCATCAACGATCAAACCTGGCACGAGTTTACTGACGCAAGCTTATCTTACCCAACCTATCTGCTGTTCCAACGCCATTCCTACCAGCTGCATATCCAGCGCGGCGATGAACTGAAGGAGATCAATTGGATTATTCCGGGGATCAATATCCTGGAGTTTCTTTATCGGCTGCTGTCGATCTGGTGGCTGCCGTTTGCTTTTTGGTTAGCCGGAGTGGTGGTCAGCCTGCAGGTTCGACCGAGAGATGTCCGCTGGCGCTTGCTATTCCTGTTTTTTTATCTCGCCGCGCTAGCTGTAAGTGCGGGAGTTGTTTCTACGTACGATGTACTGGGCAGCACGACGGTTTTGCGTTCGGCAGTCTGGCTTATCTTGCCGGTAAGCTGGCATTTACATTGGATGTTCCCTAAGCCCTTAGCTCCTGCACCCAAAAGGGTGCTATGGGTCCTGTACGGCCTGGGAGCTGCCTTGACCATCGCCGAATGGTTCCACCTGCTCCCGAGAATGACATACCTGGTGGGCTTCATGCTGATGGTGATCAACAGCTTTATTTTGATGGTCATGCACTTGGTCTCTCAACCTGATCAGCGCCGGAATCTGGCATTTTATTTTCTTTGGGTGCTGGCGGTCGTCTTTCCGACCTTCGTTGCGACAATATATGCCCTGTTGTTCAACAGCTTTCCGGTGATTGTGAATATGATGGTCTGGATACTGCCCGGTATACCAGTAGGCTACATTTATTTGATTTATACCGGTCGGGTAGAAGGGATGGAGCTGCGCTCCAATCGTTTGATCACGGTGATTCTGTACAGCGGCTTGCTGCTGGCTACATCAGTGATCTTGACATTTCTCGTTACCGCCATATTCCGGGAACCTAGCTACTACCTCTCGATCGGTATAGCCATGACCTTTCTGTTAGGGTTGGCGACCCTATATATTTACCCTGTGTTCCAACGATGGTTCGAGCGCAAGCTGTTGGACATCCCGATGCCGCCCACTCAATTGCTGGAACGTTATACGGCGCGCGTTACAACCAGCCTGGGTACCGACGAGATGATCCACCTGCTGCGCAATGAAGCGCTCCCATCCCTGTTGATCCGCCAGGCCGCCCTGATCCGCCTGGATGCATCTCTCAATCCCTCGCTGTTGTTCAAGATCGATCTGCCTGACGAGCTCCTTCCAACCCCCGGTCAGATCCCAACTCTGCTCTCCCAGGCGGGGCAGTTCCCACGGCGACCGACCGATACTGGCGGCGAAGTGCCGTGCAAGTGGGCGCTGTTGGTGATCTCTCTGGCGGTCAGCGGGCAGACCGTGGGCATCTGCCTCCTGGGAAAACGTGATCCGGATGATACCTACACCCAGGCAGAGATCAATACACTGCAGGCGCTGATGGATCAAACCGCTCTGGCGCTGATCAACTTCGAACAAGCCGAGCAGTTACGGGTGCTTTACCAGAAAGATATCGAAAGGCAAGAGGCGGAACGAAGCCATCTGGCGCGCGAGCTGCATGACGATGTCCTCAACCAACTGGGCATGCTGTGGATGAGCGTCGACGAGCGCCAGACAGATGAGCACTTCGCTATAGCGTATCAGACCTCAGTCACACGCATTCGTGAGATCATCAGCGGTTTGCGCCCGGGTATGTTGATGTATGGGCTGCGGTTTGCACTGGAAGAGCTGACCGAAGAGACGGCCACGCAGGTGGGTGGCGATATTTCGATTCAGCTGATCCTGCCGCCCACCGATATCCGCTATCCGCCCGACGTCGAACTGCACCTTTTTCGGATTGTCCAGCAAGCATGCAAGAACGCTCTCAAACACTCGCAAGCACAGGGCATATATATCCGCGGCCAGCTCGATCCGGGGCGCGCAGAGCTGCTGGTTGAAGACGATGGGGTTGGATTTGTGGCTGGCGAAAACCTGGATCTGGCTCGGCTGCTGGCAAACAAGCATTTCGGCCTGGCAGGTATGCACGAGCGCGCAGCTCTAATCGGTGCGCGGATGACGATAGATTCTGCCCCGGGGGAAGGCACACGCGTGCGTGTGGAGTGGAGTACAAACTCGGCCGCCCCCGTTTAGTTGCGCGCGGAATCGGGACATTCAACGCAGCAGCCAGACGCGCTCTGCAAGGATAACGGGCTCCGCAGTGTTCGGATCGCTCTCTACCACACCTTCGATTACATACGGTCCTGTACTTTTCATCCCCCCCTGGCTGCGCCGGAGCGTCTCATTGGTGATGAGCACATCCAGCAGCCCTTCTAAATCCTCAAGAACCATGTGATATCCGGTACGTCCATGCGCAAGGCTGGTACGCCGCCAGATCTGGCGCATGCCAGCGACGCGCACGCGCTTCCCAACTTGCGACGCTGCATCGAGCGTAGTGATTGCCTGGGCTGAGGCAATCTGGGAGGCGTACAGCTCCAGCGTATGGGCATCGACTCCAACGCCCAAGATCGCCTCCTGGGCGGCGACTTTTTCACTTAATGACCAATCTTCAGCCGGCCGGCCTAAAGAAAACAGCTCCATCTGGCCTCCGCGCCAGCCACCGTCTTTCAGCCGCTGCAGCAGCTCTGGAATCTGCCCCAGACCATCGAGAGCGCCGCATTTCACCAGGTTTTCCGCCTCGACCAGGCGTGGGTTCACCCGGGCTAGGAAATCGATCCATGAGCGGAATGGTCTCTGCCGCATGATCTCAGCTTGCGTCCGGTGGGTGAGATCGCGTACCTGGTTCAATCCCATATACAGTACTGGCTGGTCATCCTGATATATAACGGAGAATTCATGCCGGGCAAAGTTGATATGTGGTGGGCGGATGCTCAAACCTATCCGGCGCGCTTCGGTCAGGTAGATGCGCTGTCCGTAATAGCCGCCCCAATTTGCCAGGACTGCCGCCATAAAGATCGCCGGGAAGTGAACCTTGCACCAGGCAGAGCGCCAGGCAACCAGGGCGTAAGAAGCGGCATGGGCTTTGGGGAACCCGTATCCGGCAAAGGCTGCCATGAGCGACCATATTTGTTCTGCCGTCTCCACTGGCACTCCGCTGCGCTCCAGAGCTCCGGATACGAATTTCTCTTTCAAATTCTGCATCTCTTTGCCAGGATCGAAGTGCGACATG
>CAZGIX010000303.1:0-4535 GCA_964525785.1 uncultured Anaerolineaceae bacterium | reverse complement strand
GTAATCCTGTGATTACAGGATTTTAGTCTAGAAATTCAGAATCGTCAAGTAATGAGTAGTTTTATAATTTACCGGCGGCCTGTACTGGTAAAAGTATCTCGATTAGCCAGTTTTTTGTACCCCTCAGAAGTACCAACACAGGGCAGTTGTTTGCTTTAATCAGGTCGTCGTATACCTTTTAGGGGACCGAACGAGAGGAGAGAAGCACGATGATGACGATTAAGATCATTCTGCGCCTAGTTCACATCCTGGCAGGAACTTTTTGGGCCGGCGCCACGCTGATGTATGTGAGCTCCGTCCAGCCTGCAATCCGGAGCTCCGGTCCGGAAGGAGGGCGTTTTATGCAGCGCTTGGTTGGCAGTACCAAATACCCCATGCTGATGAACCTCACCTCCACGCTGACCGTGCTGGTGGGGTTGATACTGCTGTGGATGGATGCCAGCTTTGACACCAGTTGGCTGCTATCGCGGGAGGGAATCTTCTTCTGGATTGGAGGTCTGGCGGGCTTGATCGCATTTCTGACCGGTTTTTTTGTCATGCGACCATCTGCTCAGAAGCTGGGTGAGCTTGGAAAACAGATCCAGTCAGCGGGCGGACAACCCACGCCTGAACAAGGTTCAGAGATGCAGGCGATTCAGAAACGCATGCACACAGCCGAGATCAGCAATACGATCCTGATCATCATCGCCCTGCTAACGATGGCGACTGCCAGGGCATTCTAACCGGTGATGCTCATTCTTGGAGTGGTAGGGCGATCCAGTCGCCATCTTTAAGCACGCTTACACCACTGCCATACATACCCACCCAAACCTGTCCTGATTCATCCTGGAGGATGGCAAGGACTTCCTCGCCCAGATCATCTACTCCGCCGATCTGGGACCAGCTCGAGCCGCCATCCGAGCTTTTTGCGACGTAGCCGTCGCCACCGACCCATAACTCGCCGTCAGGCAGGTCGGCAATCACGTATACAGCACCATCGTAATCCGGCAGAGCAGTCTGGTTGAATAAACCTGTGTCAGGATCCAGGCGCAGCAGCCCGAAATCGTTAGCTGCTGCCCAGATTGTCCCAGAATGATCCTGGAGCAAGCTGCGCACGCGGCGATCTTCTGGAACAGGACCATCACCATTATAGCTATAGGTATAATATTGATCACCACCCCATTCCAGAATTCCGCCAGCAGAGATATCTTCCGATCCAAGCCACAGGTTTCCATTCGGGGTTAACATCATCGATCGGATGATTGGCCACATCTCCCGGTATGGGGTTAACCCAACGATCTCCGGCGCGTCAGAGGTCCATTCTTGCCCGTCAAAGTAGTTCAGCGGCATACCATCCTCATCGGCGATGCCTCCCGCCCACACGGCGCCGTCTTCCTTTACCAAAAGGGTGCGCACCACGCCCATCTCCAGGTTGCTATCGCGGTCATAATACTCGATTACCCCAATCTCCTCCCCGTCCGGCCGGACATGGACTGCGCCACCACAGCCCACCCAACCTGTACCGTCGGGAGCGGCGGCGATGGCGTTGGCACAGTCATCCGGCAGCCCTAGATCTGAACCGTAATAGACCACGGCGGAGAGATCGACTTCGCTCCAGCGCACCAGGCCGATGTCGGTTGCTGCCCAGATATAACCATTCGAATAGATCATTGAATTGACATAGTTAGCATCTTCGGGAAATCCTGGCCTGTTTTTGGGTGGATTGCTCACCCCACCGGTCCAGGCAGCGAAGATGTCCGGATAGCGGTTGATCAACGCCCGGGAGATAAAGAATACCGCGATGACTCCGATGCAGGCAGCAAGGATTCCCAGTGGGAGGGCCAGAGTAGGACGCCTAAACCAGGGCCTCTGCGCGGCGCTGGCTCTGGATACAGCGGGAAGCAGGGGCAGCTCAGCCAGCCAATCTTTGATCTCTTCTTTAACCCATTCCAGGCGGCGGTATTTGAGCACCCAAAGGCGCTGCAGCTCGACAGTGAAGCTGTATTCCACCTGCCCGGTGATCACATCCCGGGCGATCAGCTGCTTGATGGCATTGGCGACATCGCCACGCGGAAGTACAACCCCTTCGTTCTGCCAGGCTTGCAGGATGGCGCCTTCATTGACGGACGGCACGCCGGAGGCAGAGGCTGCGGACAAACCTGCCAGGACCACCTTTTCTGCCGGCGACGAATCCTCCCACACATGCTTGAGCACTGCCAGGCCGCGCTCGACGGCTTCATCCAGCATGGCATCCACATCGCCCACCTGGATGACATCGAGATTGCGTGCCACGGCCTGATTGAACAAGCCGTGGCAGATCAATTGGGTGTAGTAAGGGTGCCCGGAAGTGACCTCCAATATCCGCTCAACAGCCTGGGGATCGTAGATATACCGATCCGTCACCGGTCGCGTGATCAGCTCGATCGCAGATTTGCGATCCAGGAAAGAGATCTTTTTATATAGCGCCACATTGAATAAGAAGGCATATTCTTTTTCCATCTCTTCCAACCCGCTGCCAAGTGAGAAGAGAAAATTCAGACGCGGGTAGTGCTGCATCAGGTGGCGCAGGAATTCGAACACATCCGGCTCGAGCTTGCCAGCCTGGACCTGCTCTTCCAGGCGGATGGCCTCATCCAGCATAAGCAGCAGCTGACGATCACCAATCGCCTCCCAGACGCTATCCAGGAAGGTGGTCTCAAAATAGCTGCGGGCGTCGAGAGCCAGCTCATCCCGGTCCAGGGGCGGCAGCTCAATCTGGTAATCCCGGCGTAGAACGCGGCTGATATGGTTTGACAGATCCTTGATAAATCCAGACAGCCCATCCAAGGCCATGCCGTGTAGGTCGATGAAAACCGGCAGGTAATGCTCCCCCAGGCGGCTGCGCATTTGGTAGAGCACCGATGTCTTCCCGGTGCGGCGCTGACCGTAGAGCACCAGGACGTTATCCTGGTGCTTGCCGCTGAGTGCCTGGTGAATAAACGTAAATACGTCCTCGCGGCCGAAAAACATCTCACTGCCGGTGATGGGATTGCCAGCAATATAAGGATTAAGCGTCTCTGCCATCGATTGCCCCTAAGCTGCGGCGAAGAGGGTGGTCTTGATCAAGGCTGCCACTGAAATCAAGTTCTTGGGATCGCTCACCCACTCGATCAGCAGATCGCGATACTTAGCGCTGATCTTGGGCAGTATATCGGTGATCTGTGTGCGCGCTTCGCGAGACAGCCGCTCCATGGTCCCCTGATTGGATTTCAGCCAGTCATCATAGCTCAGATCGTCGCTCATTGTGTCGGTGATCTCGCTGATGATCCAGTCGCTCAGAGCAGTGCCGAACAAGCGGTACCCGTTTGCGGATTGGACCAGCAAGCCGCGTTTTTCCAGATGGGTAAGCGTTTGTTCAGAGCGATCGTAGAGCTGGCGCAGATCCTGGAGCCCGAAATTGTGCTGGCGAGCCTGGTCCTTGCGTTCCAGGAAAGCCAGAGTGGTCAGCACGATCTTCTGGCTGTCAGACGAATCGCGCCAGTAATTGGCGAGGTGGGAGGCGGACTCTGCCATGTACATCTTGCGGGTATAACTGCGCCGGTCAGCGGGCTGCATGCCTTGCTGGTAAGACGAATATAGAAAATAGCACGCTGCTTGCAGGAAAAATGGATGGGTGCCTGCCAGGCTGAAGACCAGATCATGCTCAGCGGGGGTAAACGCTACACCCGATCCCGCAAGCGATCGGTCCAACAGCTCCTGGGCTTCAGCAGGCGTGAAGAGGCGAACATTGATGTTTGCGAATATATTAAAGAAAGGAGAGGAGCGGATCTCTTCGGAGTGGGTCAGCTCGATGAGCTCACTGCGGCTAGATGTGACCAGGGTCAGGTTGTGCTGGATCGCCAGGCTGCGCAGCCCGTAAAAGAAATCTGCGCCGAAATTGGGATTACCTGTGATGTTATCGAACTCGTCCAGCAGGAAGACTACATGGAATGATTTACTATCGATGGCATCGAACAGATCCGAGAGCATAAAGTTATCGATCTCATCCGACTGGCGGATATCATCGATCATATGTTGAATATCGGGATCAGGGCACTGTTTGGCAAGCTGCCCTAATAAACGCTGAGCCAGACGGGAGGGGGTCGTCTTTGGATCGATCATCTGCAGATCGATGTAGATGAAGATATAGCGACCGGATTGGATCCCGTACTTGCTCTGCACGTCGGGATGCATCAGATGGTGGAGCAGGCTCGTCTTGCCGATGCGGCGCTCGCCCACGATAGAGCTGGATTCGGCTTCGGCATTTAGCAGGCGGCTGTAGACTTGGTCGAGTTCGCGCCGCCTGCCGATGAAACGCTGCGGATCAGAGATCGGATTGCCGTAGGTAAAAGGATTTTCGAGCATTGCCCTCTCCATCGAGCGATGTCCCCATAAGTTTTAACGAGCTGCGTATAGGTGTACAAATCCACTAATTTAGATAATGTAACACGAATTAAGGATTTGTCAAGAAAGTAGTATCCCATTTTTTTCGTCCGGCTAGCGCGGGATGTGGATCGGTTTCCGTCAAACGATTTAAA
>CAZGIX010000302.1:0-4542 GCA_964525785.1 uncultured Anaerolineaceae bacterium | reverse complement strand
ATATCTGTGATTTCTGCATCCATAAGTTGGTTATTGAAATGCGTCTGAGCTTCCAAGTTATACCTTCCGGTGTATAGCCCCAAGTTCACTTTCTTTGATTGTGAGTTGTGGATGCGTGGCTATATTTGCAATGATTTGGATGACAAAAAGACCAAGCAAGATGATCCCGCCTATCAAGGAATAATATTTCCAAACCATTACCACAAACCCATAATTCATCGAGATGTAAAGCGCCACATATGGCACCAATTGTTTCCAATTCATTTTCTCTCGGAACGGGATTTTCAAGATCCAGTCATACAGAGCTTCGATCGCCAGAAATGCCAGGAAGATTCCCAGAAAGATAGTATATCGAGGTGACTTCTGTTCCTGTTGGACGAGGAAAATCGCATAGATGGCTGGAATCGCTAATAAGAAATATACCCATCCGATTCTTTGCAGAAGCGCAAGATGTTTCTTGCGAATAAGAAAGATGAAAATCAGAAATATATTGTTCGCAAGACCTAGCGCGAAAAAGAAAGGTTCAACCATTTTGAAGCTCCTTCTTCATTTTGACCTCTAACCAGATTCTATCATTCTCTCCCCGTTTGCCGGTTGGTACATCAGTCAATTTGGTAGTGTAACTATTCGAAGTAGTTAGATATAATTACACCGATAAAAGACATAGCTTTTAGACCTTCTTGGTTAGACTCGTCTCATCATGCAGCAGCAGATTCGCTTTTGCACCACCCCGGATGGCGTACGGATCGCCTATTCCATAACAGGTCAGGGACCCCCACTCGTCAAAGCGGCCAACTACCTGACCCACCTCGAACATGATTGGAACAGCCCCGTCTGGCGGCATTGGTGGCAGGCATTATCTGAAACCCATCGATTGATCCGTTATGACGCCCGCGGCTCAGGCCTCTCGGATTGGGATGTCAATAACTTTAATATGGAGGCCTGGGTCTCCGATCTTGAAGCTGTCGTATCCGCGTTAAATGTGGATCGTTTTGCTTTGTTGGGCGTCTCTCAGGGTGCGGCAGTCTGCGTTGCATACGCTATCAAACACCCTGAACGTGTCTCGCGGTTAGTGCTATATGGCGGCTACGCCCGAGGGCGCTTCCACCGCAACCTGGACACCCAGGGCCGGCTGGAGGCGGAAGCCCTCATCAATCTGATCCGCGTTGGTTGGGGGCAGGATAACCCGGCGTTTCGCCAGCTCTTTAGCACGATGCTCATGCCAGACGCCGATTTGGACCAGATGGCTTCGTTAAATGACCTTGCTCGCATCTCGACCACACCTGAAAATGCGGCCGAAATGGAGCAAGCTTTTTATCAGATCGACGTTCGTCACCTGGCAACGAAAATTACGCTGCCAACCTTGGTTTTACACGCTCGTCAGGATGCTACTATTCCGATGGAAGAGGGTCGGCTTCTGGCGACCATAATACCGGACTCCCGCTTCGTTCAACTTGAGAGCAGAAACCACATCTTACTTGAGCAGGAGGCCGCCTGGGGCCGCTTCTTGGCCGAGGTGAGATCCTTTCTGGGCGTGGGTGAAGATGCGCCTGAGAGGTCGGCGCCGACAAAACCGGTATTTCCAGAGCTTACACACCGTGAGCGTGAGGTCCTGACGCTGATCGCCCAGGGTCTGGACAACACGCAGATCGCCAGGCGCCTGGTGGTCAGCCAAAAGACCGTCCGCAACCACGTCTCACACATATTTCAGAAGCTGATGGTCAGGAACCGTGCGCAGGCGATTGTCCTTGCCAGGCAGGCCGGCCTGGGACAGTAGTCCCAAATATCCCCTGATTTCCCCTGCCAATAAAATAAAGAAATGAGACCCTGGTCTCATGACGCCTGTCCACCTTCAGGATATAACAGGCAGGTATCGGTAAAAAAATCTATTTCCTGGAGGTGTGTTATGTTTTCTAAAGATTCCAATGCCCATGCAGGTCATGCCGGACACTCTCACCATCAATGCGGACCCGGCTATGCTTCCCCTCTGGAAGCGATGCAGGCCGAGCCAGAGAAGATCCTTTACGTCAACGCCTTATACGCCGGCACTGGAATTGACGAGCCGGATTACCTTGCTACAGTGGACGTCGATCCCTGCTCACCGACCTATTCGCAGGTGATCTACCGCACATCCATGCCCGAGGTCGGCGACGAGCTGCACCACTTCGGTTGGAATGCGTGCAGCTCCTGCTACATGGATGGCTCAAAATCGCGCCGCTACCTGATCGTACCCGGCTTTCGCTCCAGCCGGATCCATGTCATCGATACCTCCGAGCCGCTCGCCCCAAAGCTGTATAAGGTGATCGAGCCGGAAGAAGTGAAGCGCAAAACCAACTTATCTGCCCCGCACACTGTGCATTGCCTGGCAGATGGGACGGTGATGATCTCCATGCTGGGAGACGGGGAAGGCAATGCCCCCGGCGGTTTCCTTCAGCTGGACGAGAACTTCGACATCGCCGGGCGCTGGGAGCGGGAGCGCGACGGCATGGACTTCAACTATGATTTTTGGTACCAGCCGCGCCAAAACGTGATGGTGAGCAGCGGTCTGGCCGCCCCGAATACCTACTACCCGGGTTTCAGCCTGGACGATGTAGCTGCCGGCCTGTACAGCCAGCGGATTCACCTGTGGGACTGGCAAAAGCGCAAGCTGGTCCAGAGCATCGACCTGGGCGAAGAAGGTCTCGTCCCCCTGGAGGTGCGCTTCATGCACGATCCTGACCAGCCCAAAGCTTATATCGGCGCCGCCCTGAGCAGCAATATGTTCTATTTACAGCGCACGAATGGCCGCTGGGATGCGCAGAAAGTTATCGACATCCCTTCGATCGAGCTGGATGGCTGGCCCTTCCCGGTGCCATCCCTGATCACCGACCTGTTGCTTTCAATGGATGATCGCTACCTCTACCTCGCCAATTGGCTGCATGGAGACGTCCGCCAGTATGATATCAGCGACCCGGCCCATCCGCAGCTCAAGGGACAGGTCTGGTGTGGAGGCGTTCTGGGCAAGGGAAATAAGAACGGCAGCCACCCGCTGTTTGGCGGTCCGAACATGCTCCAGCTCAGCCTGGATGGTAAGCGCCTGTATGTCACCAGCTCATTGCTCAGCAGCTGGGATAACCAGTTCTATCCGGATATTGCCAGGCAAGGTTCCTACTTGATCAGGATTGATTGCGGTACCGAGAACGGCGGTATGTCCATCGCCCCGGACTTTTTCGTGGACTTCGGCAAGGAACCTGCCGGCCCGGCTCGCGCTCATGAGATGCGCTACCCCGGGGGTGACAGCACATCGGATATCTGGGTTTGAGAAGAGCACTTTGCGCTGTAGGAGTACTCAGAGGTTGTGAATTTATCTTCACATGTCACTCTGAGCGCAGCGAAGAGTCTAACTCAATAATGAAGAGATGCCTGCGGCATTCGCTTTGCTCAGAGCTTGCCCTGAACATCATGAAGGGATGACATCCAATTATTTCACAAGCTCTCAGAATGATATTCATCAGCTTCGTCTTGACTGAGTACTGTAGGGTAAGGCAGCTATAAAACTTGAGAGATTAGCCAGGTGGCAGCAGTTTCTCCGAGTAGCTGCTGCCACCTGGCAGGAGACTGGATCATGAGAACAACTTTTTTCCCTGATAATACAGATGCGCCTCGCTTCTACCTGGTTTTGGGCAGCCTGGTCGTGGCTGCCTGGGGCTTCCTGGTCGTCCTGCAGAATTCCCCCTACGCCGGATTGACCGGTCACGAATCGATCGGTCACGACCATTTGCCGTTTGTCTGGCATCTGGCGGCCTTTCTGCTGAGCTGGGCCCTGATGACGGTGGCGATGATGCTGCCTGCCAGCCTGCCAGCCCTGAACCGGTCCGCACAACCTCTGCGGCATCAAATGAACAGCTCCCGCCTGATCGGAGTGCTTATTCTGGGGTATCTATCTCCCTGGATTCTCTTCGGCCTGCTGGGATTTCTGGGCGACAGCTACTTGCACCAGCTGTTCTCTCCGCCCTCGTCTCTGGCGGCTTATTCGGAGTGGATCGCACCCTCGCTGGTGCTGGTTGCCGGACTTTACCAGCTTACGCCGCTCAAGCGCCGCTATATCATGCGCTGCCAGCCCTCAGCTGGCTCGTTGCTCGTGGACCGTGCGATGCAGTCTATCGGAACGGCAGTTTTGAAGCAAGGGCTGCGGCTGGGGGTCCTGTGCGTAGGAAGCTGCTGGTCGTTGATGCTGCTCATGTTCGCGCTGGGTCACCATCGCCTGGACTGGATGCTGGCTCTGGGCTGTGTAATGGCAGCCGAGCGCCTTACCCCCTGGGGACGCCGCCTGTCCTGGCTGGTCGGGTTGGCGCTCATCGTTTGGGCGGCGTTTTGGGTGCTCTCACCGTTGCTCGGCGGCGGGCACAGCCATCATTAACTGTAAAATCCCCCATTAATTAACCGCTAGAACGCTTGTGCTAACTATCATTTTCTGCTATACTGGAATTAACCTGATCCCCGCGCTTTAACAACCCATCGCCTGTCCCCCGATCACCTTTGCCGTACTTCGGCACCTTATCA
>CAZGIX010000301.1:0-4558 GCA_964525785.1 uncultured Anaerolineaceae bacterium | reverse complement strand
CCCTGCTCCTGGATCCTTACAGCCCAGATACCAGCTTCTCCCAGGCGGCGATTACCTTTTTCGAACAGGAGCTGGATGAGGCCTTGCCAGCCATAGAGAAAGCCCTCGATCTGGACTCCACCAACCAGCTGGCGCGCAGGCTGCTGGGCATCATCTATATCCATCAGGGCCAGACTGCGCTGGCGGTGGAGGCCTTGCAAGAAGTGCTGGACGAGGAGCCCGAGGATCCCCTGGCTCACCTGCAGCTGGGTTTTGCCTATCGCGATGGAAAAGATTACCCCGAGGCCAAGAAAGAGCTGGAGACCTACCTTGCGTTGGTCGGTGAAACCCTCGAGGAAAACAGCTATCCCCAGATAGCCTATCAAATCAATGCCCTGGATGTGGGCTACGATCTCTCGGATGAAGAAGGGCTGGACGAATTCTCGGATTTTTACCAAGCGTACTTTGACCGGCAGCCGGATGTCAAGATCGAAGAAATAGACGCCGCGCGGGCGCTGGTGCTCAACCTGCCGGTCAGCCAGGCAGAAATGGAAAGCCAGGCCTACGTGGACATCATGCGCTATACAGCCGTCGTCGCTGCGCTGGTTGTGCCGCGCATCGACCCGCCTGTCGACGCCGGGCTGCTGATCCGCCTCACTCAGGGCGGAAAGACTCTCTATACCGCAGCTGCAAGCCGGGCCTTATTAAAGATGTTTGGCGATATCATGGTAAATCCAAACCCCCTTTTCGAAGCGCTAGAAATCGACCAGGTAGAAGGCGCCGGCAAAACGGGATCCTTTGCAAAAATATCCCAGGATGTGGCAGCCGGGCGCGAGCTGGAGCTCATGGAAGCCATCCCGGTGGAGGCGGTAGCTCCAGACGACGTGAATGCCTCTTTGCAGGATAGCGTGGACGAGCAGGTGCGCGACTCGCTGCAAAGAGACGCTGCGCTGCTCACCCTGCTGGGTGTGATCACGCCCTCGCTCGACCTGGAACAGACCTGGGTGGATTTGTACAGCGAGCAGGTCGCCGGGTATTATGACCCCCAAGAAAAGGCTATTTTTTGGGTTGAGGAGGATGGGCAGACCGAGTTTGACCCGCTAGTGCTGGCCCATGAAGCTGCCCACGCCCTGCAAGACCAGCATTTCGATTTAGAAGGGTTGGACGATCCTGAACATAACGACGACCGCAGCCTGGCAATCGACGCCCTGATCGAGGGCGATGCCATGCTGGCAGACGTTTTTTACGCACAAGAGCATATCCCCCTCCTGGACCAGATGGAGTCAGCCTCGCAAGCCAGCGGGATTGAAAGCCAGGAACTTGAGTCTGCGCCGCTCTTCATCAGCACACTCACCACTTTCCCCTACTACGCTGGCCTGGATTTTGTAAACGCTATCTACCAGCGCGATGGTTGAGAAGGCGTCAACCAGGCCTACCAGGAGCTTCCGCTCTCCACCGAGCAGATCCTGGCACCCCGAAAGCTACTTCAGCGGGGATAAGCCCCTCCCGGTGGACATGCCAGATCTCAGCTCAGTGTCCGGTTGGATGCAATCAGACAGCAATGTGTTGGGCGAGCTGGGGCTGCGCCTCACCCTGGCGGAGCACCTAGGGCTGACCGCAGCTTCGGAGGCTGCCGAGGGCTGGGGCGGCGATGAGTACCTGCTGCTGGACATGAAAGCAGCGGCGCCCATGCCCTGCTGCTTCAAACCGTGTGGGATAGCCCCGAAGAGGCCGAGCAGTTCTGGAACCTGTACCGGGTCTACATGGACCACCGCCCCACCCACCAGGCAGTGGTGGACGACCTGGTTGGCGAGCAGGTCGTCCTGCGCTGGGCGGCAGAGGGCGCGTATGTGCGCCTCTCCAGGGATGGCGACCAGGTGATGATCTTGATCGGTCCCGACCAAGTGTCTGTGGATGAGCTGGTATCTGCCTTTGAAGAGTGATACCAACAATTGAGGGTCTACCCTAAAAGGTAGACCCTATACTCGTCACTGCTTCTTCCCGCGCTGCGCCCTGCCGAAGGTGGCGGGGAACTCCTCCATCGAGATCACCAGGTTGAAGTCGTAGCGCGGGCTGCGCGATGGAACCTTGATGGCGCCCAGGTCCGCCCGCCGGGCTGCCCGGTCTTCTACAAAGCGCAGCAGCCCCAGGGTGGCGAGATGCCTGGCGGGCAGCCCGTGCTGCTCTGCCAGCTCCTTCAGCCGCTGGCGCAGCTCCAGGGGGATATCGTAGGTGGTGTGGAACGGCCTTCACGCTGCCCGCGCTGATCCCCACCGCGGCGCAGGCAGCGCGCCGAATGCCTTCCAGTCGGCCAAAACTACGGCTGCATCCCCCGGCAGTCCCACAAAACCCCCCACTACAGCCTGGCGTACCCAGGGTGGAGCCAACAGGGCAAAAACTAGAGAAACTGGGAATCGTCGGGCATAGAGCAACGCCCCCCAAAAGCGGCGGGCCGTCTTGCCCCTGAGCGTCTCCCGCGAGGCCTTGCCGCTTTCTACCTCCAGCCAGAAGAGCGCCTCCCGCCCCAAGATCTCTCCCCAGGCCAGGGCGTCTGGGCGCAGTCGCCCCAGGGCGACCTCACTCCACCCGGCCCAGATACTAGCCTGCGGCCAGGATCGCCGCAGCCAGGCCGGCCAGAGACGCGCTGTCCGCCGGTGGCGTCTCCCAGACGCCGATCTCTCCCGCCGGGAAGGAAAGGCTACACCTGGCGGCAAACCCCAACTGCGTAGCGCCAAGGACAGCCCGGCCCGGCGCAATGTCCAGACTGGAAATACATCCTGCCCCTCCCGCTCGACCAACCGTCGTCGTTTGAGACCCTTCAGCGCCTGCCGGGCGGTGGGCAAGCTCACCCCTGCCAGGGAAGCTACCTCCGCCGTGTAAGCCGTTTCCAAACGCGCCAGCACACGTAACGCGTTGGTCTCCTGCAAGGATAAACCACTTGCATATTGATCTAGTGCGGCGGGCGGCGGGGGTACAGGAGTGGGGAAAAGGCCTGGACAGAAAGAGAAATCCCGCAGGCGTGGCGGAGACCAAAAATCCCGGGTGACCGCCGCCGCGAGCGGGAGCCCGCGCAGGGTCTCGCGCACTTCGTCTGCGTACCAGCACCCACCGGGCGCATCCACCGGAACCCAGAGCGAAGCCCCTGGGCGCAATACGGCCAACTGCCTGGCCATGCGGCGCAACGGGTGGGCGTAATCTCCCGGCGGCAGCCCTGACTGGGCAGAAAGCGGGAAGACGAAGGTGTCGCTCAAGCCGCTCCCCAGGGGGAGGCTGCGCCATTCGGAAAACACGAGCGGGCCGACCCGCACAGCCATTTTTCAGTCTCCACAGGTGCTCGGCAGGCTGCTCCAGGCGCAATATTCCACCTGTCCGGGAAGCAGGACCAGATCCGGATCGCGAGGGGTGCACTGCCCGTCGATGCATTCCCGGGTCTCGAAGTGGACATGCGGACCAGTCGAGTTTCCGGTGCTGCCCGACAGCGCCACTATGTCGCCGGCGCGCACCACGTCGCCAACGCCGACCAGAAAGGAATTGTTGTGTCCCAGGTAGACCTGCCAGCCGTCGTTCTCGATCACCAGCAGGTTCCCATATCCAACGCTGCTCCACCCGGCGAAGACCACCCTGCCCCCCATCGGCGTGATCACCGGCACATCTGTTTCATAGCACGTGCCGTAGTCAACACCGCTGTGCCGGGGAAAGGGGTCACGCGGCACGCCATAATCGTCTGATTTGGCTCCCCGTTCAGCCGGTATGCGGCAGATAAAACTCTCGGGCCCCACGTAGCCCTCGAACCCGACCTGACCACCGGTGAATACACCGTCCGTCCCGTCGCCCGGTTCGCCGTGATAGTCGCTAACTGGCTGGGGCGTACCCAGCATCCAGGCCTGCACGCCTCCCCGCGCCCAGGAGGGCAGTTGCGGGATGGCCAACCCAACCAATGTGACGAAGAGCATGACGAACAGCCCGCCACAGACCAGCGGTGTGCCCAGGACTGCGAGAAACAGGGACAACGCCCCGCGCATCTACAGCACCTGACCCAGCCGGTCCAGGTGGATCTCCCCCGCCCCTTTGGAGAGCAGCCCCATAGAGGCCTCGACAGAAAGGCCTTCCTGGATCATACGCATGGACAGGATGTAGGAGAGGCCGGAACCCAGAAGCACGGGGAGCAGGAAGACCGGGTTGGTGGCATACACTTGCCCCATAGAAGGGATGATGAAGGTGATGGCTACTGCCACCGTCGGGGGGAAAAGAGCCAAAAAGCGGGCTTGCCACTCGATGCCGCGCGCCGCCGCCCGGGCGCGCGCCAGAATTTCGACGATGTCCGAGAGCGTGCCTCGTAAAGCCGCCACCAATGGAGCCATGTCGATGCGCCCCTCCAAAGATGCCAGGAGCACGGTGCCTACCACATCTACTGCCGGGTTGTCCCAGGAGGTGGTCCACTCACGCACCGCTTGTGGGGCCTGGTCGGCCGGGGCAGCGCGCAGGCGAAGGGCCAGGTCCTCGAGCACCATGCGTCCATCTGCCCCCACCGCCCGGGCGGACAAGGAAGTGGACCAGAAAATTATTCAGCAGCTCTTGG
>CAZGIX010000300.1:0-4569 GCA_964525785.1 uncultured Anaerolineaceae bacterium | reverse complement strand
CGCGCAGCGTCGCTGGAGTTATACAAATTCACGGACCAACCTAGCAATGCGTTCATATAGGCGCGTAATCAAAACCTTGGAATTTTCATCGTAGTGCAACTCTCTGCGGCAGTTTGGGCATAAAGCAACTGCATTTGTCACGGTGCCAGAGCCGTTGTCGGCAAGTTGCCGAACGTGATGCACTTTGAGAAATGGCAGCCTATCCGAACCATTGAAGGTGGCAGGTTGCTCACAAGATTCGCATTTTCCGTTCGCTGATCGTCGAAAGTTTTCGTTCGTGAAACACGCTCTAATTGAATAATTTTCTAGCAGCAAGAACTTTATTCGCATTTGAAAGTTTTTGATTGCAATCCCACAACGCTAATGCGCCGAATAGATCCAGCTTACCCGTCAAGTCGCTCAGGCGATGGTAAGCCTCAACGTTATTTGCGTTATCAAACAGCAACTGCAGAGCGAACCAACAATGCACCTGCGAGGGAATAGTCAACGCCATCTCGGCAAGCAACAATTCCGGTCCGACACCACTTTCGATTCTGTTTTTCGCAATTTCACCCTCGAAAATTTGATATATAAGTCCAGGCTCCATGCTTTTATATAGCTTTATTATTTGGAGAAACTCAAACCATGATCTCAGGTGTGTATCTGTACGGGGGGCACTCATATTTTTATTTCCGTTTCGTACACGGAACGCTGTGAATTGGTCTGGCAAAACGAATATATTGTGACCAGACTTAAGGATACGTATCCACATATCCAAGTCCTGTAGATTTGTGAGTCGAGGATCATATTTTCCAACATCCGTGTAGACGGAGCGCCGTATCATCGCAGTTGGCGCGCATAGGCAATTGCCATGGTAGAAAAAATAATTCAGCCAAGTGGCGCACTTGAAATCCGGAAATGAGAGAGGCTGATTAAAATTATTGTATGGCTTGGTTTCGTTGCCATCTTCATCCACCACCAGCGGCATGCCAAAAAGCGCCGCAACATCAGATCGGCCATCCAAAAAAGACACTTGCTTTTCAAGACGCCCTGGCAAGGAAAAATCATCGGAATTCAAGATGGCTATATATTCTCCGGTTGCCCTGGAAAGTACGGAGTTCATCGCAATCGATATGCCATTGTTTCGAGGTAATACTTCAAGTTTGATTCGCCGATCCTGGATCTGGCGAACTATATCGGGCGTACCATCCGTGGAGCCATCATCTGTTACAACAAGTTCAAAATCCTGGAATGATTGATCGAGAACGCTCTGGATAGCCTGGTGAATGTATGGCGCATGGTTATAGGATTTGACAACCACTGAAACTTTGGGTGACATTACAAAATCCTCTCATTTTTCGGATGGTGCGCCAGATATTGTGGACAACCGAATTTCGCGCATTCAGGCACTCACATTCCTTCTATTACCACGACGGGCGCAAGCCCAGCAGTTGGCGCAATTCGTGCGAATTCATTATTTTTCTGTCATGCAAAGACGCGAGGGCATGCACTTTATTAACCATGGCGCTGTTGCTGGCCGGAATGGAGTGCTTATTGTCCAGCCACAGGTTATCTTCGAGTCCGATACGAACCCCGGGTGAAGCTGCGGCCGCCATCCCTGCAATGACAAACTGCACATTTCCAACACCACCAAGACAATACATAATATTTGCTGGCAAAGCGGCCAATACGCTACCGATATCAAGAAAACGGGCTTGCGCAGAGGCTAGATTTCCCAGGATCAAATTGGCATAGTACGGCGGCTCGATTAAGCCATGATCGATTAGGTAATTCACGACGTTCGCCATACCAAGGTCAAAAATCTCTAATTCCGGTTTTATACCAACCGAGCGCATTTTATTTGCCAAGCTGATTATCGTATCCGGCGAATTCACGCTGGCGCCTCTGCTAAAGTTCAGCGAAGACAGTGTCAAAGACGCCAAATCAGGCTGCAAATCGCCTACCAAGGTCAGCACCTCGGAGCGTTGATCAAGCGTTGCGCCGCCGCGTCCCGAGCAGGAAACGCAAATAACCAGATCCGGTCGTCTTTCTCGGATACCCGCGATAATTCGTGCATAGATATCTTTACGGTGAGTGGGTGTACCGTTTTCATCTCGAGCATGAATGTGTACCGAAGATATCCCTAAGTCGGCACAGGCCAACACATCTGCAACGATCTCATTAGGCTGTAGTGGCACCGACGCGGACAATTCTCGGGTCGGCACCATGCCCGTCGGTGCCAGATTCAGGATCAGGCTGGTTGTTTGCGGCATTTGCATTTATTGCCCCCCCGCATTTACCGTAATGCCCTTATATCCGGCGATGTTCTCCTTGATGATCTTGGCTGGATTGCCCACGACCAGGCTGTGCGCTGGAACGTCGCGAGTTACAACCGCCCCCGCGGCCACAACGGTGTTATCACCGATTGAGACCTCCGGCAAGACGACGGCCCCGGCGCCTATCATCACCCCCATCCCGATATGTACACCGCCCGCCACAACTGCGCCGGGCCCTACCGACACGAATTTATTGAAAATCGCATGATGGCCAATGCTTACTCCCCTGTTTATGAAAACGAATGGACCAAAGTGGCTCTTGGCACCCAGGCTGCAACCCGCGTTGATGTAGCCGCCGGGTTCCATGATTAGGGAACGGGGTACGGTCACTGTGGGATCGATCAGGCCATAGGGACGCGAGAACCCCAATGCCCTGGCCTCTGTGGCGGCTTGCCATCTGTGGCCCGGCGTGAATAACGGAACGATGAAGGGCAACTCGAGGATGCCGTTGTCGAATGCATCAGGCGTTATGACTTTGATGGACTCGGACAAGAAACTCTCACCAGCGAAATTCTTCAAGCCTGCCGCAATAGATATTCCTGCGCGGAATAGGCTTTCTTCCACATCAACAAGGATAGGCGAGCCGACCCCAAATAAAACCACTTGTGTCATCACTTGATCACCTTCGCAATGCTTCTGGCAATGGTCGCAATCTTGCCAGCGACCACTTCCGGTTGGATCGGAAGACTCAGCAACCGAGCCGACAGCCATTCACTATGACGCAGTTGATCAGAAATCGCGTCCTTGAACGCCGGATGGCGATTCAGTGTGGGATGGTAATGAATTGCCGTATTGATGCCCGCTTCTACCCGCAGCCAATAAGCCAGGTTATCCCTATCTTGATGGGCGATCGCGAATTGATGGTAGACGGCGCCGATGTCATCAGGCGGCAGTAGCAAATCAAGTCCGGCCAGTTCGCGCCGATACTCCTCGGCTAGTGCGAGACGCTCGGAGTTTCCTGCATCGAGATGTTTCAGCAACACAGAAAGAATGGCCGCCTGCAATTCATCCATCCGGGAATTAAAACCCATGGTCGAACATATCAAACGACTTGCTTGCATACCGTAATTTCGCAAGCTTCGGAGCCTTGTCGCCAACAAGTCATCGTTCGTCACGATGGCACCCGAATCGCCTATCCCGCCTAGATTTTTTGTCGGATAAAACGAAAAAGCCGAGGCATGCCCAAAACTGCCCAGCCTACGTCCATTGATACTGGCGCCGTGAGCTTGGGCGCAATCTTCCAGCACCGCGATTCCACGGCGAACGGCGATGTTCATTAGCCGCGGCATGTCGGCGGCGTGTCCGAACAGATGCACCGGTACAATTGCCGCCGTTCTTTCTGTAATCGCAGCCTCGACTGCGGCGGGATCGATGCAACGGCTCGCCGGATCGACATCTACGAAGCGTGGCAGTGCACCGCAATGCAATATAGCCTGCGCCGTACCTGAAAAGGTCAGCGCGGTCGTAATGACCTCATCACCAGCGCCGATGCCAAGGCCGCGTAGTGCCAAAGCCAGGGCATCGGTACCAGAATCGACGCCGACACAATGCTTGACACCGAGATATGTTGCGAAATCAGCCTCAAACGCTTCCACCGCCGGCCCGAGAATGTAATGTTTTGAAGAAACTACATCCGCGATGGCCCGATCGATCTCGGACCGGAATCGTTCGATGCGTAAAGAGGGATCCGCCTGTGGGATCATCGCAGGCTAGCCCTGTATGAGCCGGGGTTGCGGTTCATTGTAGTGCCGTGTTTCGGCATAAAGCAGGGATGCAACAACTAACAGGACCGTCCCTGGGGCAAATTCTTTGATTCGCAGCCAAACCCCCGGACGAACCCAGAGCGCTTTATTGCTGTCCGCCAATCGCAAAGTCGACTGCTGAATACCATTATCCAGTTCGACCTTTACTGCTCCAGTTATGGTGATAATTAACTCTTCAGAGGTTCCCGCATGCCCTGCGCGAATGCTCGATGAATCAGGCACGGTGATATAAAAAATCCTCCTGGGAGCAAATGGAAGCCCACCTTGTTCTTCAAGCGCCACCAAACACCCGCGCTCGTCTTCATGGATTGCAAGAGTCAGTAATTCGACGCCATTCATGATCTTCATCTTGAAAATGCGACACTACCTACAAGCAGGGCGTGTTCACACTAATTAAGAATTTCGGGATGCTTCGGACATGGAACTCACCGAAGCCCAATACCGCCTGATTGAGGACTGCCTGCCGCGCCAGCGCGGGAATGTCAGCCTCT
>CAZGIX010000299.1:0-4634 GCA_964525785.1 uncultured Anaerolineaceae bacterium | reverse complement strand
ATCCGGTCAATATCCTGATGATGGGACCTGGTGGATATCGTTTCCGGGATTTTTTTAAAGTCGGTCTGCCCCTGACCGCGCTGCTATTTATTGTTGTGCTCGTGACCCTGCCGATATTCTGGCCGCTCACTGTGAGATAACAACGGCCATCGTGAGCAAATTTTAGAAATTGGTTTATCCATGAGTGCCTTCCCCTTGCTCCCAGATCAATATTGGAGCCAGACTCCAGAAGCGCTGTTCCAGACATTGGGAACTTCTATCAACGGATTGGCTCAGGTAGAAGCCCAAAATCGCCTGGAGCGGCTCGGCCCAAACCGGTTACAAGATCGAAAAAGAGCTTCTAATTTAGTGTTATTCCTCAACCAGTTCAAAAGTCCAATCACCCTGATCCTGCTCTTTGCCACAGGGATTTCCGCTTTGTTGAGAGATTGGATCGATTCTCTAATCATTCTGGGGATCGTTTTTAGCAGTGCTGTCTTGAGCTTTATCCAGGAATATAACGCCAATAACGCCTCCGAAAAGTTGCGTTCGCAGATTGCCACAAAATCTGACGTGGTTCGTGATGGAAAGAACCGAACCATACCGACCTGGCAGGTTGTGCCTGGGGATATCGTCTTGCTTTCGGCAGGCAGCCTGGTGCCTGCCGATGGGCTGGTGCTGGAGGCAAGGGATTTTTTCGTCAACCAGGCAACCCTGACTGGGGAATCATTACCAGTGGAGAAGAACCCCGGCTTGGTCAGCGCGGGTGCTGGTCTTGCTGGTCGCACGAATAGTGTTTTTATGGGTACCAACGTACGCAGCGGCAGCGGGCGCGTCCTGGTTGTGAAGACCGGGAAGGAGGCAGCATTCGGTCAGCTTGCCTCTCGTCTTGCCTTACGTCCACCCGAAACTGAGTTCGAGCACGGCATCCGGCGCCTTGGTTATTTTCTCAGTGAAATCATGCTCATCATGGTCCTGGCCATCTTCTTTTTCAATGTGTTCTTCCACAAGCCGGCACTCGATTCGCTGCTGTTCTCCGTTGCGCTTGCCGTTGGTTTGACCCCCCAATTGCTGCCAGCCATTATAAATATCAACCTTTCCAAAGGGTCTCAGGCGATGGCAAAACAGGGTGTCATTGTGCGGCGCCTGGAATCGATTGAGAATTTTGGCAGTATGGATATCTTGTGCACAGACAAGACCGGTACCCTGACCGAGGGTGTGGTGAGATTAGATGCTGCTAGGGACATTCATGGTCAGCCTTCTCGTGCGGCGTCTCAGTATGCCTATTTGAATGCCTTTTTCCAGACCGGGCTGCGTAACCCATTGGATGAGGCAATCCTGGCCGGAGAAGGACCCGAAATCAGCCGCTACACCAAGATTGATGAAATTCCATACGATTTCACGCGAAAACGCTTGAGCGTTGTTGTACAAGAGACCCGCGCGGGACAAACAGTTGCTCCCCTGTTGATCACCAAAGGAGCATTAGAGAACGTATTATCAGTTTGTACTCGCGCCACAGAAGATGAGCAGATCCAACCCATGGACGAAACCAGGAGCACCCTGATTAACCAGCTTTACACGCAGTGGAGTGAACAGGGCTTTCGCGTCTTAGGGGTCGCAATCAAAGAGGTTACTCAACAACCTTCATATTCCCACAAGGATGAAGTAGGTATTACCTTTCTTGGCTTCCTGCTCTTCTTTGACCCGCCAAAAGCGGGGGTTCAGGAGACGCTCGAGGGATTGAAGCAATTAGGTGTACGGCTCAAGATCATCACCGGTGATAACAGGCTGGTAGCTAGGCACATTGCACAAGCGATCGGGTGGGATGAAATTCGCCTGCTGACAGGTGCTGAATTAGATGATCTGCGTGACGAAGCTCTCTGGCACGCCGCTGAACGGACGGACATCTTCGCGGAAATTGATCCGAATCAGAAAGAGCGTATCATACTGGCTTTGAAGAAGAACAGGCACGTTGTAGGTTATATGGGAGATGGGCTCAATGATGCGCCATCCTTACACTCTGCCGATGTCGGCATTTCTGTCGCGAATGCGATGGATGTTGCTAAGGAAGCAGCCGATCTCGTGCTTCTAAAACAGGACCTGTCCGTGCTCAAGCAAGGAATTTTGCTCGGACGCAAAACCTTTGCAAATACGCTCAAATACGTCTTCATGGCAACCAGCGCGAACTTTGGCAATATGTTCAGCATGGCGATTGCATCACTTTTTCTGCCCTTCCTGCCGATGCTGCCCAAGCAGATCCTGCTGATTAACTTCCTGACCGATTTGCCTGAGATGACCATCGCCAGCGATCATGTTGATACCTCATGGGTTGATCACCCTCGCCGCTGGGACATCGCTTTTATCCGCCGTTTTATGCTTGTCTTTGGTCCGCTTAGCTCGATGTTTGATTTGCTCACTTTCGGCATATTACTATGGGCAATGCGCGCTGACCAGGTGCTATTCCACACCGGGTGGTTCGTCGAGTCGGTGCTTTCGGCGGCGTTCGTGGTTTTTGCGGTGCGCACACGCATGCCGTTCGCGCGCAGCAAACCAAGCAGAACCATGCTGGTTATGACCTCGTTGGTGGTTGGCATCACGCTTATCTTGCCATATACGCTGTTGGCCGGATTGCTGGGCTTCGCACCCCTGCCGCTCACCTACCTCTTAACTATCTTTGGAATAGTCGGCCTGTATTTCCTTTCGGCCGAGCTGGCAAAGCGTTGGTACTACAAGCGTTTTGGGGGCCAATAAGAATCACGCATTCTCTTGAGAACTGATCACCGATCTTAAGACATCTATAAGGTTTGCTTATTCTCTCTGTAAAGACAAGAGCAGGCTTTGGTCATATGATACGACTTGGAATGATCCAGTGTCTGTCTGGACCATGCGATTGGAATAAGGAGAAAGGTTATGAAAAAGCCAACCATTTCACTCTCAATATTGATTGTCTTGTTGATGGTTGTCCTGTCAGCGTGCGGAAGCGCAGGACTGTCAATTGCGAATTCAGTCAATGCTCTTTCTGCCCCCACTCAGGTAGCCCAAGCGCCCTCCCAGCAAACATCGACATTGGGTGCTTCGAGTGACCTGCTGGCGGCTTACCAGGGTACGTTGGAAGATATTTACACACAGGTCAGTCCCTCCGTCGTGAATATTCGCGTCGTGCAAAAAGTTGATGCGTCGAATTTTGCCATGTCACAGTTACCGGACTTTCCCTTTTTCAACCTGCCCCAGGATCAGCAGCCTTCGGAACAATACCAGAGCGCGCTGGGTTCCGGTTTTGTTTGGGATCAAAACGGCTACATTGTGACCAACAATCACGTTGTCAATGGCGCAGATAAGATCGAAGTTACATTCAGCGACGGTACTATCCTGCCTGCCACGTTGGTTGGCGCTGACCCAGATAGCGATCTGGCTGTCATCAAGGTAGATACGGCAGCATCGCAGCTTCACCCCGTGCAAATAGGAGATTCGAGTACGGTCAAAGTGGGCCAACTGGCGATCGCCATCGGCAATCCCTTTGGTCTCAAAGGCACCATGACCACCGGCATCATCAGCGCTGTGGGGCGCTCGCTTCCGGCGAGTGAAACGTCCGCCCAATCCTACACAATCCCGGATGTCATCCAAACAGATGCACCCATCAACCCGGGTAACTCCGGCGGCGTACTGGTGGATGCACAGGGTCAGGTGCTGGGCGTGACTTCAGCGATCGAGTCGTCCACAGGCGCCAATGCCGGTATCGGCTTTGCCATTCCATCCACGATCGTGAAGAATGTCATCCCGGTGCTTATCAAGGATGGCAAATATGTTCACCCCTGGTTGGGCATCAGCGGTACGACGCTGGTTCCAGATCTGGCTAAAGCCATGAACCTGGATGCGAGCCAGCGAGGCGCATTGGTGGCGGAAATCCTACCGAACAGCCCAGCCGAGAAAGCCGGTTTGCGTGGAAGTGCCAACGAGGTGACTATCGATGGGCAACCCGTAAAAGTTGGCGGCGATGTGATCACAGCCATCGATAACCAATCCATTGATGCCATGGATGATCTGATCGCTTACCTGTATCGCAGCACCAAAGTGGATCAAAAGGTCACCCTCACCATTCTGAGGGATGGCAAGCAGGAGACACTTGATGTGACCCTGGCAGCCCGCCCCTCTGCAGAGGAGGTCGGCAACGAGAACGCTTCGTTTGTCACCCGTGGCATCCACTTGGGCATCCAGGGAATGACGGTAGATCAGTCGATTGCTAAAGCGATGAGCCTGCCTGATGGACAGCAAGGTGTGCTGGTGGAGCAGGTTGAGCCAGGCAGTCTGGCAAACACCGCAGGTTTGCATGCCGGATCAAGGTCAGTCACCATCAATGGTCAGGAGGTCTTCGTTGGCGGTGACATCATCACCGCCGTCAATGGACAGCCAATTGCGAGCATTGAGGAACTGAAAGGCGCGCTGGCTCAGCTACCTTCAGACGAGGAGCTATTCCTCACCATCCTGAGGAATGGCGCAGAGAGTCAAATCACAATACAGCCAGGTCAATGAAGACCCAGTACTATCAGGAACATCCAAACTACGTTAGGCCCTGGAAGTACAGAGAGGAGAGCACGATGAGCAACGAACAGGTGGCACCTGAGACGAAAGGTGTTACGGTGAAGTTACTTGCAACG
>CAZGIX010000298.1:0-4646 GCA_964525785.1 uncultured Anaerolineaceae bacterium | reverse complement strand
TTCCATTTTTTGCGTTTCGGCGCCCAAAGTGCTGAAACAAGTCATGGTTCTATCAAGAATGCGAAAAAGCTGCCTTATCAGCCATGAAGAGTGAATTATTGGGGTTATCGTTGGCGCCAACGCCACCATCGATTAACCCAAATACCTCATTGGGAAAGCCATGTGAATCAAGAGGGGTAATTAAGGAAAAATTCGTTGGATATTGCCTGCGTCGACGTTATCCAACATCTCCAGCACGGAGCGGCCTGTTATTGGGTGGCGCAAGTCTGGGGCCAGATCTGCCAGGGGCACCAGGACGAAGGCGCGCTCGCTCAATCGGGGGTGTGGGATGGTCAGGTCAGGGCTCTCGAGGATCAGGTCGTCGTACAGCAAAATATCCAGATCGATCAGGCGCGGACCGTAGCGGAAGGTGGGCTGGCGGCCAATGCTGGTCTCGAGCTGCTTAAGGTAGGCTAAAAGCTCGTCCGGCGAGAGCCAGGTAGCAGCGAAGATAACCTGGTTTAGGAAAGGCGGCTGGTCGGTATACCCCCAGGGTGGGGTCTCATAGATGGGTGAAGAACTCAACGTTTCTACAGGTGGAGGCAGGCTCGCGATAGCCTGCTGGAGATTCGCAAGCCGATCGCCCTGATTGCTGCCCAGGGCCAGGTAAACGAGATGGATATCTGGCGAGCTGGAGTCCATACCTGCCTGAGCGTGACCTAGACTCTCTCGAGGATGGTGGCGGTCGCCATACCGTGCCCGATGCACATCGTCTGCAGGCCATAGCGGCCCTGGATGCGTGCCAGCTCGTGCACAAGCTTGGTCATCAGCACTGCTCCAGTGGCGCCCAGAGGGTGACCCAGGGCGATTGCCCCACCGTTCGGATTCACCTTGCTCATATCCGGGTTGATCTCTTTTGCCCATGCCAATACCACCGAAGCAAAGGCCTCGTTGATCTCGATAATATCCAGGTCTTCCAGCTTCAGCTCGGAGCGTTTGAGTGCCAGCCGGGTTGCGGGTATTGGTCCATCGAGCATCAGCACCGGATCCGAGCCAACCACCACACGCGTGACAATGCGGGCGAGGGGTTCCAGATTGTAACGCCCCACCGCCCTGGCAGATGCCAGGACCAGGGCGGCTGCTCCGTCGCTGATCTGGCTGGAGTTGCCGGCTGTGATGACCCCATCTTCCTTGAATACGGTCTTCAGAGAGGCCATCTTCTGCCGATCTGGGGGCATGCGCACCCCTTCATCGACGCTCACCACCCGGCCATCCGGGCACGTTACGGGCAGGATCTGGCTCTCGAAATGCCCCCCTTGAATGGCGTGCATGGCGCGCAGGTGGCTGTTACAGCTGAAATCATCCAGAGCCTCTCGCTGCAGGCTCCATTTGCTTGCCATCATCTCGGCGCTGATCCCCTGATGCACAAGATCGTAAGGGAAATCTGCCGGCCACACAGTGGGCCAATCGCTGCCGATAGGCTGATGCGACATCATCTCGATGCCGCCGGCGATAACGATATCCATATCGCCTGCCAGGATGGCTTGCGCGGCGAAATGCACGGCTTGCTGCCCGGATCCGCACATACGGTTCAGGGTGACGCCCGGCGTGCTCACCGGGAAGCCGGCTTTGAGTGTTGCCAGGCGCGCAATATTCGCCCCCTGGTCGCCGATCGGGGTGACGCATCCCAGGATGATATCCTCTACTCGGGCAGGTTCTACGCCAGCGCGTTTGGCGGCTTCAGCTAAAACCATGACCGCGAGATCAACTGGCGCCACCGGCGCCAGGGCGCCGGTGGGTTTGCCGATACCCACCGGGGTGCGAACAGCAGAAAGGATGAATACTTCGCTCATATAAATAAGCATACCATGAAGTGCTTTATTTGTATCCAGGGATTCCGGCAAGTTCTGCGGTCGATGGAGATATTTGCCAAATCTCACCCGGAGGACTACAATAATTACAGTTAGCAGCCACGATTTCTCGGGCACCTCCATCCAGGCTGACCTCACGAAAGGAACCGCTCCATGCCCCAGGCGACCTTCCATTTTCCACACGGCTTTCTATGGGGGACAGCCACCTCATCCCACCAGGTAGAAGGCAATAACACACACAACAACTGGTGGGCTTGGGAGCAAGAGCCTGGGCACATCATCAATGCCGATAAATCCGGACTGGCTTGTGATTGGTGGGGAGGTCGTTGGCGGGAAGACCTGGACCGGGCAGCAGAAGCCGGGCAGAATGCCCACAGGCTGTCTATAGAGTGGAGCCGGGTGCAGCCCGCCGCGGATCGCTGGGATGAAGATGCCATCGACCATTATATCGAGATCCTGCGCGGCCTTAAAGAGCGAGGTATGACCCCGTTGGTCACCTTGCACCATGTCACCGATCCACTCTGGCTGAGCGAGCTGGGTGGCTGGGAAAGTGATAAGGTGGTGGAGCTGTTCGCAGCTTATGTTGACCGGGTGGTAGAAGCCACGCGTGAGTACGCCAGTTTCTGGGTAACGATCAACGAGCCGAATATCCTGGTGGTCAGTCCGTATCTGGTGGGTGCTTATCCTCCAGGCAAAAAGAGCTTCACATCGGCGGTAAAGGTAGTGGGCAATATCTTGCGCGCCCATGCGGTTGCATACCGTACCATCCACCGCCAGCAGCCCCAGGCGCGAGTTGGAATGGCGCACCACTACCGGCCTTTCTTTCCAGAGAGCGCCTGGTCTCCGTTGGATCGCCTGGGAGCGCGCCTATATAATGGTTTTTTTAACGATCTATTCCCGCGTGCTGTGAGCACGGGTGTGCTGCGTTTCCCGGCCTGGATCCAGCGCATCCCCGAAGCAAAAGGCACCCAGGATTACATAGGGCTTAATTACTATACCCACGAGTTCGTCAGCGGCAACGTCACCCGGTTAGGCGAGATGATGGCGAGCCCTTCTTTTCCACCTGGCACCGATCTGAGCGAGCACGACTATATCGCAAATCACCCGGAAGGGCTGACCATGGCCTTGAGATGGTGCCTGCAGTTCAAGCTGCCGATCTACATCACCGAGAACGGTGTCGAAGACTCAGATGACCATATGCGCCCCCGCTACCTGGCGCAGCACGTTCACCAGGTATGGCGGGCAGTAAACTTCAATTTCCCCGTGCAGGGCTATTTCCACTGGACGCTCGTGGACAATTTCGAGTGGGAGCGGGGCTGGTCGATGCGTTTCGGTTTGTGGGAGCTGGATATCGCCAGCCAGGCGCGCCGCAAGCGCCCCAGCGCAGACCTGTACGCCGCCATCTGCCGGGAGAATGGCCTCTCATCGGAGATGGTGGCACACTACGCTCCTGAGATCCTCGACAAAATGTTTCCCGGTTAACGATATGGTCTACCGGCTGCCTGGAGATCTTTTTGTAGTTGTCTGCCGCCCGGCTCTGCCCAAAGACAGCGCCGACGTGCTGGCGATGACCAGCCGTATTTGGGAAGGCCATGATTACGTCCCCCATTACTGGCAGGAGTGGCTGGAAGACCCGTATGGTCTGCTGATTGTTGCTGAATACGCCGGGCGTGTGGTGGGTATCGTCAGAATTACTTGCATGGGAGGGGGCGAATGGTGGCTGCAAGGGCTGCGCGTTGACCCTGACTACCAGGGATGGGGGATTGCCTCTCGGTTACACGATTATGTCCTTGATTACTGGCAGCGCAACCTGGGGGGTGTTCTGCGCCTGGCGACCTCCTCAGCCCGCCTGCCGGTGCACCATCTATGCGAGCGCACTGGCTTCCGGCGGGTGGCTGAGTACCTGTCTTATACAGCTGCTGCCCTGGATGGCTCACCGGTTGGATTGGCACCGCTGGGAGAAACCCAGTCTTCACTGGCGTTGGACTTTGTGAAGACCAGCCAGCTCTACGAGCTGTGCTTTGGATATATTGATCTCAGTTGGGAGTGGAGCGAGCCGAAAGCCGCACACATGCTGGAAGCTGCTCGCAGCGGTCATGCCCACTGGTGGAGGTCGGAAGGATGGGAGGAAGGTTTACTGGTTACGGGAGTTGATGACGATGAGGATGGAGACTACTTGTTTGTGAAGCTCTTGGGCGGTCGCCTGTCTGCATTGCTGGGAACGCTCCTGGATGCCCGCCGGCTGGCTGGCAGCCTGGGGTATCGCAAGATAGCCTGGATGGCGCCTAACTGGGAGGAGATCCAGGAAGCACTGCACAAGGCTGAATACACAGTGGATTGGGAGCACAAACTGTATTTATATGAAAAGCGCCTCTCGGAATAAGTCGTGATATAATCTTGGGCGCTGAGGGGGCGACAACCGCATAGTTTGAATCGGAGAGGTTGCGTAGTCTGGCCTAACGCGCACGCCTGGAGAGCGTGTTCACCGCAAGGTGACGCGGGTTCGAATCCCGCCCTCTCCGCTATGAGATGTGGCGGCAATTGTCTGATACATCCCTACACCTGGGGTGGTAATGGCGATTGCCCCTTTTTTATTGGTAAGAATTACCAAAACTAATGCCGCGTCGATTCTGGCAGGTTCGGACCTGGCATGATGGTGATTATCTACGTTGGGGAGATCCACGTCTGCGGCAATTTCCAATTTCGGCAACGGTTAAATTTGCATATATAAGCTATCCAAACCTGAGAACCGGACATAACTCAACGCACCAACTTGTAGCCATAAGCAGCCAGGAG
>CAZGIX010000297.1:0-4648 GCA_964525785.1 uncultured Anaerolineaceae bacterium | reverse complement strand
TTAGAGTCAGTCGGAAAAACGCGGCAGGAAATTCGCCCACGGCTATCCCAACCCTGAGTGGAGAAAGCCCGGATCGACCTTCACTCAGCGATATATGGTAAAATTAGTCGATGGAAGAGCAACAGGCAATTCCCGCAGAGCCATCCACCTATTCTCCCGGCGGCTCCCCACAACAGCTCCGCCAGCAGCGTCGAATTCTGATTGTCGTGGCGGTATTTGCAATAATATTGATTGTTTTTATTATTGCTAGCGTCTATTTCCTGCTCACCCAACCCCCCACCACAGCTGAGAAGATACGAGATATTTTTATCATCTTCATGGCGTTAGAATCCTTAATCTTGATGTTCACGCTAGTAATCCTGATTATCCAGATGTCTGTCTTAATCAATCTGCTTCAAAATGAAATCAGGCCAATTCTCCAATCAACCAATGAAACCGTGAGCACATTGAGAGGCACGGCTAATTTCTTGAGCGATAACATCGCCGAGCCTGTGATCAAGGCAAACGAATATTTTGCCGGCTTCCAACAATTGGTAGCCTTGATTGGCATAGCCCGTTCACGTAGAAACAAGCAAAAATCTAAAAACCAAGGAGTATAAGATATGTCTGACCGCGAAAGTGATTTCGGAGCTTATTTAGCAGGCTTTGTCATTGGGGGTCTGGTAGGAGCAGCAGTTGCTTTACTGCTTGCCCCACAATCCGGGGAGGAGACGCGTACGCTGATCCGCGAAAAAGGGATCGAGATCAAAGATAAAGCCTCTGCCAGTGCTGAAGAGGCACTCACCAAAGCCACCAAGACCCTGGAAGACACGCGCACTCGCCTAAACACCAGTGTCGAGGACTTACGTAAACGGGTGGACGAGTTGGCGATAACCATGCGACAGCAGGCCCAGGAAGTCGAAGTAGCTCCCGGACCACCGCCCCCAGCAGGGTCTGGCAAGTCTGCCAAACCGGCATAAAACCTGGGACAACAACCAGTCCCAGCCATTCCATGCGCGCGTTTAGCCCACTCCATTCATCCAAATAGAGTGGGCTGATAATATTCGTGACGTGCAGTACATTGAAAGGGCAGCGGATCTTCCGCTGTTCTATTATTTAATTCCTTTTCGACTATGCAGACAGGTCTGCCATCACATCCACTAATGCCTGTAATACGTCTCCTGCCAGGACGGCAGCCGTGCTACCCAGAACCCCGGCAGCATGCAGACCTGCCTGGGCGTGGATCCAGGCGCCAGCCACTGCAGCGTCGAAGCCATCCAATCCTTGTGCTCGAAATCCCGCGATAAGACCAGCCAGCACATCACCAGTGCCGGCGCGCGCCAGCGCGGGAGTAGCAACCCGTATAACAGCTGTCTGACCCTTGGGAGAGGCGATCACAGTGAAAGCGCCCTTGAGAACAAGGACGTGCCCCCATTGATGAGCGAATTTCTCAGCGACTCCCAACCGGTCGGATTGGATCTCCTGGGTGGGCAGCCCGCACAACACAGACATCTCACCAGGATGTGGGGTTAATATACTGCCAGGCGGCAGCCGGACAGGCCATTCAGGCAGGCTGGCTACCAGCTTGAGGCCATCTGCATCCAGCACCATGCCTGGGAACCTCGAAATAGTATCCACATTCAACAAACGATCCAAAAAATCGCGCGTGCCTTCTGCCAGTCCGAACCCTGGTCCCAGCAGAATCGATGTGGGACGCTCCAGATTATCCAGGATCACATCTGCAGCAGAGGCAGCAACTCCCCCATTTTCGTGAGGTAAAGTAATCCAGGTAGCTTCGACAAACTGACCGGCGATGGCAGCGTACAACGGCTCCGGCACCGCCAGCGTGACCAAACCCGCGCCGGAACGATAAGCTGCCTGCCCAGCCAACAGTGCCGCGCCAGTGTAGCTGATCGAACCTGCGACTACCAAAGCAGTCCCGAAGGTGCCTTTATGGGCGTCCAGCCGGCGAGCAGGCAGGAGGCCGGTGACATACGGCTCATCGACGACGAAACGCGGGATCGATCGCCAGGATTGTATATCAGCATTCAGGCCGATGCCGACCAGCTCGATATCGCCAACGAAGTTATAAGCTGGGAACTTCAGCAATCCAGTCTTCATGGCAGCCATCGTGACGGTCAAATCCGCTTCGAAACATTGCGGTGCGGCATCCCCGCTGTCGCTGTCCACTCCGGAAGGGCAATCGACTGCGACCACGACCGGCGATGTCTCGAGCTTTTGTAGAGTGTCCCCAGTCCTTTGAAGCATTTCCGCAATCGGCCCGTGCAGGGGCAGCCGGATGCCTGTTCCTAAAACTCCATCTAATAAGATTAAACACCCACTGAGCAAGAATTCCAGATGGGCGAACTGCAGATCATTTACACCATCTACCAACAGCCCCCCACCCTGCTGAACGCGCAATATCAGGGGGTCCTCCGCCGGACGAGGGCGAGCAATATACGCCTGCACCTGCCAGCCCCAATCCGCAAGATGGGCCAACGCAACCAGAGTATCGCCGCCATTGTTCCCCGACCCGACCAGGCCGAGCACAGGGCCGGGTTTTAAGTATTGGTAGCGCTCGTCAACCACCCGAGCAAGTCCCAGGCCGGCATTTTCCATCATGACAGCATAGCTCAATCCGCTCCGGTCGGCCTCTTGTTCGATAGCGATCATTTCCGGCACACTGACCAATCTGGCAGGTATTGAACTCATCCTACGCCCCTCATCTTTAACAGATCAACTTCAAGTACTCGATGGCTTTCGGCAGATGATAAGTCCTCTTGTACCCAATCCAAATCCAATTCCAACAATTTCTCTGGTGAAGGGAAACCAGTAGCGGGGTTCCAACCACGCGCCATATAATAAGCAGACAGCATGCCCTGTAGATCGGGGACATACCCGGCCTCATCCTCCTGATCCGGGAAGGGACGTAATAATGCTTCGGGCAGGCGATCGTGCTCGCGGCGCAGTCCGAGCCGGTTGTTGATAACGCGTTTCAGGTTCCAACCACGCTCCCCGGCTTTCATAAGCTGCTCGAGATTCCATTCCAGACCGCAGGCAGCGTTTACCAGGTCCAGAATGCTCTCGGGAGGCACACCCGCGAAAGAGCACATGACCAGGGAGTTAAATACCGTCCGCCAGTCCTGGTGTCGAGCTACATTTCTTGCTTTCTCCGCACCCGCGCGGCGAGGGTAAACCTGCATGCCCAGGCTCTCCTCCACCTGACCAATATCCGCCAGGAAGTAATCCCCCTGGTTGTGACAGGCGCCGCGCGGTGAAGTGGCGTAAACCAGTGCCATGCCAGATGCACCCCGCGGATCATGATAGGGCACTTCGAGCCCATTTACCTGGACAGCTTCGTGCTCGGCTCCAAACGCCTTTCCCAGGGCACGCGCCCCCATGGCTAAATAGCGGCCAATACTTTCCTGGCGAGCAGTTAGATGTACCAGCGTCTCGACTACCTCAGCATCACCCCAATTCAGCGCTAGATCGGACGTGTGAGCTGGCGTAATGATGCCCTTCTCGAACAGTGTTAAAGCCAGCCCGATCGTATTGCTCATGCTGATGCTGTCCATCCCGTAGCGATCACACAGCTCGCCCATGCGAGTGGCGAAGACCGGATCATTCAGCCCCACGTTTGGACCGAATCCAACCAGCGTCTCGTATTCGGGACCTTTTCGCTTCTCGCCATCCTCCAGCTGTACCACCCTGCCGCATGCAATCACACACGCATGACAGGCGCTGGTCCCTACCAGAATGCTCTCATTCAGGCTGGCGCCCGAGATCTGTATTGTCTCGGGGTAGACTGAACGATGAAAATAACGCTTGGGCATCTCCCCCAGGTAATCAAAATACTCAGCGGCACTGGCTGAGCCGAGCTCATGCAGTACTGTTGTAACCGAATCGTTCCGCAGCTGGCGGTTCACTTCCGATCGCAGTGCGATATACCTCACGTAATCCTGTACAGGCACTTTGCCATGCCCTTGCACGGCCACTGCCTTGAGATTCTTTGCACCCATCACTGCCCCCAAGCCGGTGCGCCCTGCTACTCGACCATGGTCAGTGAGAATCAAAGCAAACGGGATGCGCCTTTCTCCAGCCGGACCAATGACCGCCACTCTCAGTTTACCCACCGCCGCTTCGTCTTCAATCGCTCGCTGCGTGGCATACGTGTCCAAACCCCAAAGGTGATCCGCGGGAAATATACCTACCTGCTCATCGCGGATCAATAGGTACACAGGCTCGGGGCTGCGTCCTGTTATCCACAAACCGTCATAGCCTGCTTTGCGCAACTCAGGTCCCCAGAAGCCGCCGCAGTTGGACTCAGCCCACAATCGGGTCGCGGGTGAGCGACTGCAGATCACAAAACGACCAACTGCCGGACCGGAAGTGCCGGTAAGAGGCCCGTTGAGAAAGAGCAGCGGCGCCTGGGGTGAATATGGATCCAGATCGGGTGTAAGCTGGCTGTACAGCATCCTTGCAGCCAGGGAGGCTCCACCCAGGTAAGATCGCTCCCAGTCTTGTGGGATAATTACCTTCTCAACTAGTCTGGTTGTGAGATCGATCTTTAAAATGGGCTGCATGGGATCTCCAAGGGAGCCATCAGGTGCTTCGCGCTGCGTCATATTGAGTCTACCAGAATATAAATGGGCTGACCAGTTCCCATTTT
>CAZGIX010000296.1:0-4690 GCA_964525785.1 uncultured Anaerolineaceae bacterium | reverse complement strand
GCTGACCACCATATGTGGCCGAATCACGGTAACTCCCAATGAGCCTCATCAGCTCGGGGCAGCTTGATTATTCCGCTTTGGTATAATAAACGTTTGCCGATTATTCTGCTCTGGGGCAAAAATAGTTAAACATTAATGAAACAGATGTGCTATAATTGTTGTCGGGGATTACCGGGCGCTTTCTCCCCTCCCCTTTGATCCCTGATTGACAAATACCCGATTCCACATTACCTTCTATCGATCGCTTATGTCCGCAAACGTCATTCGTGTGGTTGGCGCCCGGGTGCACAACCTGAAGAACATCACGGTTGAGATCCCGCGCGATAAACTGGTCGTCATCACCGGGCTGTCCGGCTCGGGGAAATCTTCGCTGGCGTTCGACACCATCTTTGCCGAGGGACAGCGGCGCTATGTCGAATCGCTCTCCGCTTACGCCCGCCAGTTCCTGGGCCAGATGGACAAGCCAGACGTGGATTATATCGAAGGGCTGTCGCCGGCGGTGTCCATCGACCAAAAGGGCGCCTCTCACAACCCGCGCTCGACCGTCGGCACTGTCACCGAGATCTACGACTACCTGCGCCTGCTGTACGCCCGCGCCGGCGTGCCGCACTGTCCGGTGTGCGGGCGCGATGTGGCGAAACAGTCGGCCCAGGAGATCGTGGATGCCATCGAATCTCAGCCGGAGGGGGCGCGCCTGCTGCTGCTCTCGCCGCTGGTGCGCGGCCGTAAGGGCACCCACCAGGCGGTGCTGGACGAGATCCGCAAGGCCGGCTTCGTGCGCGCCCGCGTGGATGGGCAGGTTTACGAGTTGGATGAAGACATCCAGATGGACCGCTATAAGATCCACACCATCGAAGCGGTGGTCGATCGCCTGATCATGCATCACAACCAGGATCCCGCTGAAACCCAATCCGCCCGTTCGCGCCTGACCGATTCGGTCGAGACCGCCTTGAAGTTTGGGGATGGCTACCTGACCATCCACCTGATGAACCCCCAGCCTGCGCAATTCTCCCCGGATGAGGCAGAGTACCGAGCCGACGAAAAGGCACCCGAAGGCATAGACCTGCACTTCTCCGAGCACCTTGCCTGCCCGGAGCACGGCTCAGTGCTACCCGAGATCGAGCCGCGCACTTTCTCTTTCAACACGCCCCACGGCGCGTGCCCCGACTGCCAGGGCCTAGGCGGCAAGCTGGAGATCGACCCGGAGCTGCTGATCCCCGACCCCCATATCAGCCTGAATAAGGGTGCTATTGCCCTCGGCGAGTGGGGCGGGCCGCGCGAAGAGGGTGGCTATTACTGGCAGACACTGGAGGCCGCAGCACGCGAATATCACATCGACCTGGGCGTTCCGGTGAACACCCTGCCCAAAGAAAAGCTCGATGTCATCCTGTATGGTACCAACGGCAAGGAGGTTACCGTCCACTACCACAACCGTGACGGGCGCAGGGCCACTTTCAGCACCCCCTTCGAGGGCGTGATCCCTAACCTGGAGCGGCGCTATAACGAGACCAACTCGGAGTATACCCGCGAGAAGCTCTTGGAGTTCATGAGCGAGCGCGTCTGCCCCACCTGCGGCGGGGCGCGGCTGCGCAAAGAAGCGCTGGCGATCACGGTCGATGGGGTTAATATCGTCGAGACGGCCAAGTGGCCTGTGCTGCGCACACTGGAGTGGGTTAAGCGTTTGCATGGTCCTGAAACCCCGCTGAGTACGCGCCAGCAGGCCATCGCCGAGCGCATCCTCAAAGAGATCCAATCCCGCCTGGGCTTCCTGGTGGACGTTGGGCTGGATTACCTGACCCTGGAGCGTTCGGCGGCTTCGCTCTCCGGTGGGGAGGCGCAGCGCATTCGCCTGGCAACCCAGATCGGCTCGCGCCTGATGGGCGTGCTGTACGTGCTGGACGAGCCTTCGATCGGCCTGCACCCGCGCGATAATACCCGCCTGCTGCGCACGCTCATGGGGCTGCGCGACCTGGGCAATACCGTCCTGGTAGTGGAGCACGACGAAGAGACCATCCGCTCTGCCGACTGGGTGTTGGATTTGGGACCCGGTGCCGGCGAGCACGGCGGCGAGGTAGTCGCCGAGGGCACGCTGGAAGACATCCTGGCCAAACCGGAATCACTGACCGGGGCCTACCTCTCCGGCCGGCTGAAGGTGCCGATCCCGCCCAAGCGCCGCAACGGCAACGGCAAGGCATTGGTGGTAGTCGGGGCGCGGGCAAACAACCTGAAGAATATCGACGTGCGCATCCCGTTGGGCCGGCTGGTATGCATAACCGGCGTCTCCGGCTCGGGCAAGTCTACCCTGATGGTCGAGATCCTTTACAAGGCCCTGGCGCGCCGCCTGCACGGATCGCACACCATGCCGGGCGAGCACGACCTGATCGAAGGTCTAGAGTACATCGACAAGATCATCAATATCGACCAATCACCCATTGGGCGCACGCCGCGCTCCAACCCCGGCACCTACACCAGCCTGTTCGATCACATCCGCCAGCTATTCGCTGAGCTGCCAGAGAGCAAGATCCGCGGCTACAAACCGGGGCGCTTTTCTTTCAACGTGCACGGCGGGCGCTGCGAGGCCTGCCAGGGGCAGGGACAGCTGCGCATCGAGATGCAGTTCCTGCCAGACGTGTACGTGCTGTGTGATGTATGCCATGGGGCGCGCTTCAACCGTGAGACCCTGCAGGTGCGCTTCAAAGAGTTCAATATCGCCGAGGTCCTCGACCTGACCGTCGATCGCGCCCTGGAGGTGTTCGAGGCCTTCCCGTCGATGGTCAACCGCCTGCAGACCTTGCAGGACGTTGGGCTGGGCTATATCCGCATCGGGCAGCCGGCACCAACCCTATCAGGCGGCGAGGCGCAGCGCGTCAAACTGGCGCGCGAGCTCTCCAAGCGCGCCACCGGGCGCACCCTGTACGTGCTGGACGAGCCCTCCGTGGGGCTGCATGCCGCCGATGTGCACAAGCTGATCGAGGTGCTGCAGCGTCTGGTAGATGCCGGCAACAGCGTGGTCATCATCGAGCACAACCTGGATATCATCAAGGTGGCCGATTACCTGATCGACCTGGGGCCGGAGGGCGGCGACCGCGGTGGATTGTTGGTGGCGGAGGGCACCCCGGAAGAGGTGTGCTCGCGCGACAATTCGTACACCGGGCAATTCTTGAGGCCGTTTATTTGTAAGGGGTAAAGCCTACGAATAGCCGCTTTCGCCAATTTATCCAGCCCTGCTAATCCGAGAGACCAATACCCATCCCCTTATTCTTGTACTCTAACCGTCGGTTTTGACGGGTATAATGAGCCTATGCCGATAGACAAAGAGCTTTACCGCCAGGCGCGCCGTTGGTATCAGGAGTGGAATCGGGCCGAAGCGATAGCCCGAGCCAGAAACGCGATGAACCTCACCCCCCAGCAGAGATGGGATCAGTTCGTGGACCTTTGGGAGTTCGGCTGGCAAATGAGACGTCCGACCAGCGGTTGGGCGCGTCAAGAGAAGCTCGAGACCTTAGATCGTTATTATAAAAGAGTGCAAGCGCTTGAGAGCTGGAGGCGCACTCGTGGAAGAGCGCCTTAAACCGGCAGCACAGAAGGCTATTGCGTTTTTAGAAGCAAATGGTTACCATTATGCAGTAATTGGCGGTATTGCTCTGGCGCAATGGGGAGAGCCTCGCTATACTCATGATGTAGATATCAAATTACTTGTCCCTGATATTAACTACCAAAAAACTCGCGCTGATCTCCGCTCAGCTTTCTCAACACCAGCTCGCCAGCATCTTGAGCATAATCCATTGATTGTAGCTGTCGAGATCGATGGCGTGATCGTTGATTTCCTGCTGGCGCTCCCAGGCTACGAGGAGAATATTATTACACGCGCCGAACGGCGCGACCTTGGTGGCTGGCAGGCCTGGATCTGCTCAGCGGAGGATCTGATCATCCAGAAAGTCGTAGCCGGGCGGAGTAAGGATTGGCAGGATATCGAAGGGTTGCTTATCGAGCAGCATGGTAAGCTGGATCTAGCTTATATTGAGGAGTGGTTGTCCCAATTTGCAGAAGCCCTCGAATTGCCTGATCTGCTGGGCGAATATCGCCGCCTGTTCAATAAGATTGAAGAATTGTTCGAGTGATCCACGCGGCTCACCAGCAGCCAATGCCAACTGGCTTTAAGAACTGGTTGACCTGCTCAGGCTGCCTGTCCGAGGCGGGGATGTAAATAAAAGATATCCTCCCCAGCTAAAGCTCCTCGCAGCGGCTGTGACTGGATCGGCAGCACGCGGCTGTTGGCGAAGAAGGCGAAGTCGAAGCCGGTCGGGTCGCCAGCTATCTTGCCCGGCACCGGCATCAAGCGGGCGGTGAGCGGCTTATCCAGGCGCTGCGCCAGGCAGGCCAGGTCGAGCAGCAGGGGGTAGATCTCCTCCGGGGTGGTATCGCCCGGAAGGGGCACCGTATCCAGTCCCGTGCCGCATACAGCCGAATAAAGCAGCATATCCTTGACGCTCAACCCGCCTTCGGCGGCGCGCTGCGCCAGGACGGCGTCCTCCAGGACCGGCAGCATCAGCCCGCTGAAACCTGCCCGGTGAAAGCTGGCTCGGTCCATGGCATCCGCCAGGACCGCTGCGGCAGCCAGCGAGCCGCTCAGGCCCAGGGCGGGCACGCCCAACCCTTCCAGCGCGGCGCCCAGCGAGAGCGCCTGCTC
>CAZGIX010000295.1:0-4705 GCA_964525785.1 uncultured Anaerolineaceae bacterium | reverse complement strand
TGAGGGGATCGGTGTTCGTGTGGGTGTTGGTGTGGGCGTCAGCGTTGCAGATGGCGTAGGTGACAGCGTTGGGGCGGCTGTCGGCTGCTCACCGATGACTGTAAACCGTCCGGACTGCTTCCAGATCGATCCGATGAACAGCTGCACTTCATATTCTCCCGGCAGCCACTCCGATGGGTCTGGACCCCAGTCTGCATAGCCGTACCCACCGGTCTCGCCATCCCAGGGGATCGTTTCGTAGTGCACCAGCTCTCCAGCCCGATACCACAAAGCCGTCCACTGCGAGCCCTTCACCATGCCGTCGTAGCTGAATAAAGCGAAGATATGGCCGATTGGATTCTGGAACTCGGTTCCCTGGTTGAGGGGATTGAACTCCTCATCGACTCCATCGGTGAAAACCAGCTCGCTGAAAATGGCATCCGGATTAGGGGTAACCGTGCTCGTGAACACGCTCTCGACCGACAACGGCATGTAGGGGGTCGGGGTAATGGTCGGCGTATCGGTAACCGAAGGGGTGCGCGTGATGGTCGGGGAGAGCGTGATGGTAGGTGTCAGGCTGGTGGTCGGAGTGATGGTGATGGTGGGCGTCAGGGTCAGCGTGGCAGTCGGAGGAAAATAGCTGTAGATCAACGGCTCAGCGCGCGTGTTGAGAAAGAATGCCAGCGCAATCAGGAGGATGGAGATAAAAAACATGCGCCAGGCACGCACCATACGGGCGCGGCGCATACGAAAGAAGGGCAGGCGCCGCGCCGAGCGAATCAAGCGGATGCCTGTCCAGATTAGAATGACGACCAGCAGACCGATGAGCAGCAGAGCTGCCTGGATGCCGGTGTGGATATCGAGAGACATTGGTTAAGTAGACCTCGCTGCGCCCGGGTCAGGGCGAGCAAGGACCCTGGTCCTCAGGCGTTCTTAGCGGGCGGGTTCTGCTGCTACCGGGTTGTTCAGCTTTCCCAGGCCCTCGATCGCGACTTCGACCACATCTCCACTCGTGAGCGGGCCTACGCCAGACGGCGTGCCGGTCATGATGAGATCGCCGGGCAGCAGGGTCATGATCGTCGATGCGAACGCAACGATCTGGCGGACGCCGAAGACCATATCGCGCGTGGATGCCATCTGGCGCATCTCACCGTTTACGTGGCAGGTGATCATGGCGTCGGCGGGATCGAACTCGGTCTCGAGCCACGGGCCGATCGAGCAGAAGGTGTCGAAGCCCTTGCTGCGTGTCCACTGTCCATCCCGGCGCTGCAGATCACGGGCGGTTACATCGTTGCCAATTGTGTAGCCTGCGACATATTCTAACGCATTTTCGGTCTGAATCCAGCGGCCGCGCTTGCCAATCACAACCACCAGCTCGGCTTCGTGCTCCACCTGCTCGGACTGCGGCGGCAGGAGGATGGTCTCGCCCGGACCGATCACTGCGCTGGGGGGCTTGAGGAACAAGAGAGGGATATCTGGCACTTCCGAGTTGTGCTCTTTTGCATGGGCTATATAGTTGCGTCCCACGCAGATGATTTTGCCCGGCAGCACCGGGGCTAATAAGCGCGCCTGCTCAAGGGGTAGGTCGGCTTCCAGGCGGCGGTACTCCTCGAAAGGCGAGCCTTCGATGGGTCCCACCAGGTTCTCCAGCAGCCAACCGTAGCGCGGGGCATCCTTCCCATGCTTGTAGCGGATAAAACGCATTGAGACCTCCGTATAACCTGTTTCGCAGTACTGCTGTCTAGATAAATTGGGGGTGTTTGGGCGTGACCTTGACGCCCATACACCCCCATGCGGGACGATCCTTATCCCACAAACCGATGAACCTCGATCTATTCGAAAGGCATTTGTATGCGGCTCGAGAGCGTTTCGATCGCCTGCTCGGTACCTGCAAAGCGATCCGCAAAACGCCAGCGCAGCACCTGTGCCAGGGCATACACGATTGCTTCGATCGACACGATGCCGACGCCCATCGACGGATGAGCATGCGCTGCCAGCACGGTATCAGCAGCCCTGGCGGACGCCAATGAGGACGCCCCGACGATGGCTGCGGTGGGGATGCCTTTGGCTTGCGCTTCGGCTAGTGCTCGTGCGATATACGGCGACTGTCCTGCAACCTCCATTGCCAGCAGCAGGTCCTGGACCGTGGCAGTGTTCACCGTGCGCGCCAGGTCAACGATCCCTGCCCGGGCAATATACACCGGGAATCCACCCTGCTCCAGATACTGCACCAGGCTGTAAGCGATCGGCTGGGCAGGGTTCTCCGCCAGTATGACAATACGCCGCACCTGACCCATGCGCTCTACCAGCTTTTCCAGCGCGTCAGTATCCAGGCTGATGCGGGTTTGCTCGAGGGCTCCTGCCAGCTCCCGCATGGCGGTAGAGACAATACCCGGGGCAGAATCCAGCACTTCGGCTTTCTTGGGCCGGATGAGCAAATCATCCTTGACGCGTGAGCGAATCTCGCGCTGCAGCTCAGGAAAGCCGGTATAGCCAAGGAACTGCGAAAATCGCACCACAGTGGCAGCGTCGAGGTTCAATGCATGCGCCAGCTCACTGGCAGTCATAAATGCCGCTTCGACATAAGAGTCCATCAAGAAGTCTGCCAGTTTGGCAAAGCTCTTGGACATCTCAGGACGTTCGCGGCGAATTCGATCTTCGTACAACATGCGCCCCTCCAGTGTATTCTCAAATAAATCGATATTGATTGCAATCCATTGTGTATATTTTAGCGCATGAAGCAAGATTTTTCCATACAAAAAACTTGCAATTAATTAAGAATATTGGACGAATTTCTCATCAATCTCCGCTATAATGTCGGTGTGCAGGAGAAAGCGACCCGTTCTTCCGACCATCAGCTGCTGCTGCTGGGGGCGGCGATCTACACAGCCCTGGGTCTCATCTGGGGGGTGGTGGCTGTTCTTACCATCGAGCAGGCACTGCGCAGCCTGGCGATCCTGGGGGTGATCGTGGTATTGGTCCTGCTGCTGGGAGGGTTTATCCGTCAGATCAGAGATGCAGCCTTGATCCCGGTGGATGTGATCGAACCCAGGCGAGTGCAGAATCGCTCACGCCTGCGCCCGTTGACCGCCCTGGCGGCTGTAATTCTGGTCCTGCTGCTGGTATCGGTGCTGATCTTGCAGTCCGCTAACCGGCATGACTGGTTATTGCCAGCCGCAGCGTCTATTTTCTGCCTGCATTTTTTCATCCTTCCTTCGAGTACAGGTTTACGTACAGATGCGCTGTGGGCCTCTGCGGCGCTGGTGGTTGTGCTTGGCACGCCCTTGTGGCTTCCAGACCGCCCCATGCTGTGGTCGCTGGCGGCGGTCTCGGCTTGCGCGCTGGCATGCTGGCTGGCTGCGGATGCACGCCTGCAGCGAGCGCGGGTGATATTGAACCGCGCTCAAGAGCGAACCTTGGATGCCTCCTCCGAGAAGTATTGAGTTTGGGCGCGATATTTGCGGAGATCCGCCGGCTGCCGGGCAGCGTGAGTGGCTGGCTGCCAACGGGATCGGCGGTTTCGCCAGCGGGACCATCTCAGGCGAGCTCACCCGGCGCTATCATGGCTTGCTGGTCGCTGCCCTGCAGCCTCCAGTGGGGCGGACTCTGCTTGTGACGAAATTCAACGAGTCCGTCCAGTACGCGGGCGAGAAGTATGCCTTGGGGACCGACCGCTGGAAGGGTGGGGAGGTAGAGCCGCAAGGCTATCTCTATCTGGAGCGTTTCGCCCTGGAGGGCACGATGCCAGTCTGGTGGTATGCCTGTGCGGATGCACTGCTGCGCAAGCAGGTCTGGATGCGCCGGGGCGAAAACACGACCTATATCTGCTACTGCCTGGAGCGCGGTACCGCTCCCATAGAAATTGACCTGGAATTGCTGGTCAACTACCGGGATTACCACGCTGCCACCCTCGCCCCGCTGCCCATGCAGATCGCCCCCATTCCCAGGGGTCTGTGCGTGACAGCCTCACCCGGGGCCGTCCCGTTCTATATTATTTGCGCGCAAGGTGAATTCACCGGTCGGGGTGATTGGATACCGGATTACTTCCTTGGGATCGAGCGCCAGCGCGGTTTCGACGGTCTGGAGGCGCACTGCCGGGCGGGGACTTTTCATGCCACTTTGCAGCCGGGTGATAGGCTTACCCTGGTTACAACCACCGAGCTGCAGGCCCTATTGGATGGAGATGCCTCCCTGGCTGAGCGGGTGGAGCACGAGCAGGCGCTATCGGCAGCCTTGCATGAGAGCCTGCGCGCAAAGGTGCTTATTTCTCCAGAGGCAAGTGCGCGCAAAGATGTATATCAGTCCCCGGTTGATGGTTCAGAAGTGGGCGTAATGGAAAGGCTGGCTTTAGCCGCTGACCAGTTCATCGTCGCTCGCAAGGTAGCTGTAAATGAAATGGGTCATTCGGTGATCGCCGGCTACCCGTGGTTCAGCGATTGGGGGCGGGATACCATGATCAGCCTGCCGGGATTGACCCTGGCGACCGGTCGTCCGGATATCGCCGCCAGCATTCTGCGTACCTATGCCCGCTTCGTCGACCGGGGTATGCTGCCCAACCGCTTCCCGGATGCGGGCCAGGCGCCTGAATATAATACCGTGGATGCCACCCTGTGGTACTTTGAAGCCTTGCGCCTCTATCTGGAAGCCGCCCGCGACCGTGATCGGCTTTCGCTGGACGGCCTGAACTTGCTAAGAGAGCTGTACCCGGTGCTGCAGGAGATTATCG
>CAZGIX010000294.1:0-4726 GCA_964525785.1 uncultured Anaerolineaceae bacterium | reverse complement strand
CGCATGTCCGGTGGTGTGAGAGGGGGCGGTTAGTCCCCGCCCCCTACTCGATTTGCATATTTATAGACAGGACTTGTGCGGCTGGAGGGGGTTGGTAACTTCGATTACGTCTGAAGCGCATAAGTCCTACTGGTAAGTGTGCACAGCCTGCTTGGCATTATGGGCCGCGGCTTCCATCGCCGCAAACATCTCCTGCGCGGCTTCGGGCGTCAAGCGCTGGTCAAGGATGGGCAGGCTGAACCGCAGCAACCGAAGCTGCCGCGACAGGTTACGGATTTTCCGTCGAAACGTCGAGAGATGCAGAGCGGGTTTTCTTCTTGGTCTTTTTCCTGGCAGCAGAATCCTTCTTACTGGATGTCGATGAAGGTTTCTTCTTTGCCGCCGATTTTGAAGTCTTTTTCTTCAATTGTGTGGTCGTCTTTTTCTTGGGTTTTTTCTTGCTGCTTGCTGTAGTCTTGGCGCTGGATGAGGTCTTGGCTTTCTTCTTGCGGCGAGTTTTCTTCTTGGCAGTCGTACCACTCCCGGTGAGCTTGCCGATGGATGGGAACAGCTTCACAGCCAGCATGGCGATCAGCTTGGCGGCGAATGGCGAGAGCTTGAGCTTGGTGGTTAAGAAGGTGGCAACTTCGCTTTCAGCAGAAGCTTCACTGTGTGTCGTAGCTGCGCGAGTCGCCTCGAACAGGTCGCCTTCGCCGTTTAGGAACTCGTTCACCGCCGCTTTGACCGGTCCGCCAGACTTTGCGGCAGCGGCTCTCAGGCTTTCAACATATACTTGATTCTGTTCGCCGGTTTCTTCGTCATCCACTCCGAGGGCTTTCTCGAACTCATCGGGGATCAGTTGTGAAACCAGATCATTGAGGGATTTATCTTCCATAATAGCGGTCCTCCTGGTGGAATGATGGGCATACTCTAGTATACTTGATGCCACACGGAAAGGGCGGGGAATAGGAGCGTCCAACTCATCCCTGCTTTCACAAATTTAATCGGAATACCCTGCAGGCTATTATGAGCGATACAAACAACCTTACCCGCTTAAAGCGCGGCCTTTTATATATCCACCCATCCGCATTCTTGCTTGCCGCGCAGCTTTTGCTTCTTTTCACATATGCCGTCTTCGACGGGCTCCACAGCGAGCGCGCCTTGATCAGCGCCTTCAGCGTGGTCATCCTGGTGCTGGTGGTGTGGGTTGTCAGCCACAGCCCGGCGTTGGATTGGATCGCCTGGACTCTGGCGGTCCCGGCGTTCTTGCTGACGCTTGCATCCGCATTTGCTGCTGACTCGAACCTGGTGATGTGGTCATCGCTGCTGGAGGCGGCGCTGTATTTCTACGCGGCAGGAAGCCTGATCGCCTACATGATGGAAGATTACGAGGTGACCACCGACGAGCTGTTTGCGGTGGGGGCAACCTTTACTTTGCTGGCATGGGGCTATGCATACCTGTATCTGGTTTGCGAAACGTTAATACCGGGCAGTTTTGTCAGCGGGGTGATCCTGGATCGCCCGCCGACCTTTGTTGAATTTTTGTTCTTGAGCTTTACCAATCTTTCGTCTACCGGCCTCGGCGATATCACGCCGGTTTCTGCCTGGGCGCGTGTGCTGGTGATGATCGAGCAGCTTTCCGGGGTTGGTTATGTAGCGATCGTCGTCTCCCGGCTGATTGGTTTGACGCTGGCCCGGGCTAAGCGCAAGCAGAGCTGATCCGGCCTCTCTACAGCACGGAGTACATTGTTGAATTCATCCAGTTCCATCCCGCCCAGCCAGTATCCGGCTTCTATTACCGCCCGCATGGGTAACCGGGTGCGCGAGTTCTTGAAAGCGCTGCGCAATACACCGGAAGCATTTCGCCTGGTGTGGTCCGCCAGCCGCATCTCTGCCCTGGTAGGGATCAGCCTGACGCTGGTGGCGGCCCTCTTGCCGGCGGCGCAAGCCTGGGCAGGCAAACTGATCATCGATGCCATCGTGAACGCCACGCGCCAGGGCATGGAGCCAGTCGTCGGTCTGCGCTCTGTTGCGCCTTACATATTGCTTGAGTTCATACTCGTGCTGATCGGTTCGCTTATAAGCCAGGTGCGCTCTCTTTTCGACCGCATCCTCCAGTCGCAGCTGACGAATCTCGTCAATAGTCTGATCATTCGTAAGGCTATCAGCCTGGATTTGCAGTTCTTCGAAAATCCCATCTTCTACGATACTTTACAGAATGCACGCCGCCAGGCGGACGTCAGCTCGCTCACCATTGTGAACTCTGCCCTCCAGATGGTGCAGCAGGTCATCACGCTGATCACCCTGATCATCGTGCTCTTCCGGTTCAGCCCGTGGTTGGCGATCATCGTCTTTGTAGCCGCCATCCCCTCCTTTCTCTCCCAATCCCAATATGCCGAGCGTGCCTTTCGAGCCCTCAGCCGCCGCGCACCAGAAGCCCGTCTATTGAACTACCTGGAGACGCTGCTCACGGGGAGCGACACGATCAAGGAGATCAAACTATTTGGACTGGGCATGCCGCTACTTAAGCGCTATCAAGAGCTGTCTACGCGCTTCTACCTGGAAGACCGTGCTATTGCCGAGCGCCGTACAATTGCGGGATTGGGTTGGGGGATGGTATCCAACCTGGCATACTATGGAAGCTATGTCTGGATCGTCCTGTACACCATCGCTGGTCTCATTACCCTGGGCGATATGACCATGTACCTGGCGCTTTTCCGGCAGTCCCAAAGCTCGATCAGGACCCTGCTTGACAACTTGAACCGTCTTTACGAGAGCAATCTGTTTCTCGACAACCTGATGACGTATCTGAAGCTGGAGCCGCTGCTGGTTTCGCCGGTCAACAGCCTGACCGCACCCGCACCTATACGCCACGGAATCGAGTTCAGGAATGTCTCATTTTGCTACCCCGGTTCCGATGTCTTTGTACTGCGCGATATCAACCTGCATATTCGTCCAGGGGAACGCATTGCGCTGGTTGGTCTCAACGGGGCGGGCAAGACCACCTTGATCAAGCTGCTCACGCGGCTGTACGACCCGACGGAAGGTCAGGTGCTGCTCGACGGCGTAGATCTGCGCGATTATGACCTGGCGAGCCTTCACCAGCGGTTCGGCGTTATCTTCCAGGACTTTGTGCGCTACCAGTTCACCGTGTCGGAGAATATTGGCTTCGGACAGGTGGATGCGTTGGATGATTTCGACCGTATCCGGGATGCAGCAGAGAGGGGCGGTGCCAGCTCGGTGATCGCTGACATGCCGCAGGGCTACGACACGATGCTGGGGCGGCGCTGGGAGAAGGGTCAGGAGCTGTCGGGCGGGCAGTGGCAGAAGATCGCCCTGGCGCGTGCCTTCATGCGTAAGGCGGAAGTGCTGGTGCTGGACGAGCCGACGTCTGCTTTGGACGCAGAGGCCGAGTACGAGGTATTCCGGCGATTCGGCGAGCTGATAGAAGACCGTATTGCCGTGCTGATCTCGCACCGCTTCTCGACCGTGCGCATGGCGGACCGGATTGTGGTGTTATCAGCCGGAAAGATAATAGAGCTGGGGAGCCACGCCGAGCTGATACAGCTTGACGGCGCGTATGCACGCTTGTTCAATTTGCAGGCGGAAGGGTACCGATAGCTGCGTTAGCCATCACCTTTCAAATACAACAGGTATTACGCCGGCATTTCCCAATAATAAACCGGGTAATCTTCTTTCATCTCGAATCCCAGCTTGCGAGCCAGGGCGGACGATGGCTCGTTATCCCAGAAGCATTCCCAGTTGGGCATGCGTCCCTGCTGCAGGCAGGCATCGATCAAAGCTGTCGCGGTCAGGGCGGCATAACCTCGCCCACGCTGCGCCTCCTGGGTGTGCACATCGATCTCCACACCTGTTTGGGTGGTAAACACACTCGTACAGGAGCTGATGATTTCACCATCTTTGAGCAGGCAGAATCCAAGACCGTGGGCCAGGTAATCCTGGGGTGAGGCCCAGGTGGACATACCCCCCAGCCCCTCCGCCAGCTGTTCATCCACGCCCTGCAGCACAAAGCCGGGCGGGATGTGCTCTTGCCAGCCGCGCCGCGAGGCAAAGCGCTCAGGGTGAAAGGCAAACGTCCGCCGGTAGATCACCTCGTGCAGGCGGCCTTTTAGAAAATCTTCAATTGCCGCGGTCCACACTGGCGAGAATGGCACCAGGATGAAACCACTCTCTCCCGCAGCCTGCCAGGCGAGTGCAAAGGTCTCACACAGCAGGTCAGCCAGGTCGTCGTCGGTGAAGCCACCTGGGGGATTCCCAACCAGATAGAGATAGCCGCAGGAGAGCCAGATCATTGCTCCCGCCGGATCGCCCGGCTCATCCACGAAAATCCTGCCCGGGTTATATCCCTCGCAAACCGCTCTGGGTACCACAGGCTGTTTGCTGGCGGTGAGGAGAGGTAGTATAGATGTGAAGTCTTCCAGGGGTATCTCGATCATTGGGTTATCCCTTAGCCTGTGTGGCATCTAGTCACCGAACTCGGCCCGATATTGCTTTGAGCCCATCTCGTTCAACAACAACTTTTTAGTGCTCCCTATCTATCCCACACGGCTTTCACAAGAAAGAGATTTTGGGTGTTTACAGGCGGCTTCGCCGCCTGTAAACACCCAAGAATACCTTCTTCCCCCGCCCTGAGGCGGGGGCCAGGGGGTGGGGAAACACAGGGGATTCGACCTCGACTTTTGCAGCACCTTGACAACTGAATAACCAAGCAGTACAGCGCAAGCCC
>CAZGIX010000293.1:0-4728 GCA_964525785.1 uncultured Anaerolineaceae bacterium | reverse complement strand
AGCCTGTATGAACGACATTAGTTTGTCGATGTTAATGTTCTAAGAGTCTAAATGAATTGAAAGCGAGGTAACGAGTGATGATACAGATGGTGAATGGTATACCTATTTCCTACGAGGATCGCGGGACGGGCATCCCCTTACTGCTGATCCATGGCTACCCATTGAGCCGCAAGCTCTGGGAACCTCAGATGGCTTCGTTGGCAGATATCGCTCGAGTGATCGTGCCAGATTTGCGCGGACACGGCGAATCGCTGCCGGCAGCAAGCACGCGAAGCGAATATATCCCCTACACAATGGAGCTTTTTGCTGACGACTGCGCAGGTCTGCTGCAGGCTTTGAGAATCGAGCAGCCTATAGTGGTCGGCGGTTTGTCGATGGGCGGATATATCGCCCTGGCATTCACCCGCAAGTATCCGCAGCGGGTAGCCGGATTGATCCTGGCCGCCACGCGGGCTGGAAGTGACTCACCTGAAGGAAAAGCTAACCGTGAGAAGGCCGCCGCCCTGGCAAAGGCATCGGGTGCCTCCGCAATCGCCGATTCGATGCTGCCTAAGATGCTGTCACCAAAAACATTCACTACCAAGCCCGACCTGGCTGCCAGTGTCCTGGACATGATGCGCGCCACCTCGGTCAGCGGTATCGTAGGCGCTCTTTTAGGGATGAAAGATCGGCCTGATTCGACCTCCTTCCTGCCCCACATGCAGATGCCTGCATTGCTCCTTCACGGCGAAGATGACCAGATCATCCCGCTAACAGATATGCAATTGATGGCGGAGGCTCTTCCGAACGCCCAACTACGCGTCATTCCGGACGCCGGTCACCTTTTGAATATGGAACAACCGGACTCGTTCAACCGGGAAGTGAGGGATTTCTTGACGAAGCTGAAAGGGGATAAAGCATGAATCTGCGCATGGGTTTGGTCTACCCCCAGACTGAATACGGCAATGATCCAACTGCCATCCGCGATTACGCCCAGGCCGCCGAGGAATTGGGATACAACCATATCCTGGCCTATGAGCATGTGCTGGGCGCAAATCCGGAGCGCCCTGGTGGTTGGACGGGGCCGTACACTTATCGCCATACCTTCCAGGATCCCTTCGTGCTTTTCAGCTTCATGGCAGCCATTACAACGCGCATCCAATTTACCACCGGAATCCTGATTCTGCCCCAACGGCAAACCACCCTGGTAGCCAAGCAATCGGCGACCCTGGATGTGCTCAGTCAAGGCAGGCTGCGGCTTGGCGTGGGGTTGGGTTGGAATTCGGTCGAGTACACTTCCCTGAATGAGAATTTTCACAACCGCGGGCGGCGCATCGAAGAGCAGGTCACCTTGCTGAGACATCTCTGGACCCAACCGTTGGTCACCTTCGCCGGAAAATGGCACACTATTCCGGATGCCGGCCTGAATCCCCTGCCGCTGCAGCAGCCCATTCCAATCTGGTTCGGCGGGCATGCAGAGCCGGTCTTGCGGCGGACAGCGCGCCTGGGAGATGGATGGATGCCCAATTCGCGCAGCCCGGAGGATGCCAGACCAGCCATAGACTTACTCCAGCGGTTTTTAATGGAGAATGATCGTTCGATACAAGATTTCGGCATGGAAGCCAGGATGCCGTACGGTGATGGGGATCCCGCCGCTTGGGAAGGGGTAATGCGCGGCTGGAAAGCAGTTGGGGCGACGCATATATCCATTAACACGATGGGCTGTGGTTTCCAATCCTCGAATGAGCACCTGACGGCAATTCGCCGTTTTGCTAAAGAGATGGGGCTGTCATGAAGAAATCCGAGCTGATAGCGGCATTGGAAGGTGGTCGGGAGAAATTCCTTGACCTGTTTTCCGATTGTGATGACCAGCAGATGCTAATCCCCGATGCTGATAGCGGTTGGTCTATAAAAGATATCCTGGCCCATCTGACGCGCTGGGAGGCCGAGCTGGTCAGGCTGCTCTGGCAGGTACGCCAGGGACAGCCACCTACAACCCTGCACTTTTCCGATGTTAGCGTCGATGAGATCAATGCCCATTGGCTCGGGGAAGATCGCTCCAGGTCCCTCGAACAGGTGCTGCAAGATTTCCATGGAGTTCGCAACCAGACCATCCGCCGGTTGGAATCCTTCATAGATAATGAGCTATTTAATCTGCAGCAATATTCCTGGCTCAAGGGCAAAGCCTTGTGGGAAGTAGTAGCCGGGGATAGCTACGAACACGAGGCTGAGCATGCCGCTCAAATACAGGCGATCCTGTCCGCTAATCCACCGAGCGTTGGGGAGGTAAATTGAATGAGCGTCTTGCTCGACCCGCCTGGCAATGAGATCCGCGCGTTGCTTAAGGCAGCCGGTAGCTTCCAGGATAAACGTGTGCTGGAGATCGGCTGTGGGGATGGTCGACTGACCTGGCTGTATGCACACCAGGCAGGTTCTATCGTAGGCATCGATCCAGATCCTGATCGAATCCAGCTGGCGCAGCGCAGCGTTCCGGAAGAGCTTCGCCAGCGGGTCCAGCTCATCGGTGCTGACCTGGACGAATTCTACCAGTCGTGGCAAACCCAACTCCCCCTGGAACGTTTTGATCTGGCAATCTTATCCTGGTCGCTTTGATGAATGCCCCCTGAAGGCATGGTCCATGCCTTTGAAGTGATCTCGAAACTGCTGAAACCATGCGGCTGCCTGGTGGATATTCACCCAACTCCGATACCGGCTGAGCTGTTAGTTCGAGCAGGTGAGCTGGAAACACTGGTCGGCACCGTCTACGAGAACGATAATTACATTGAATACAGCCAGGCTGAAGCAGCTCAAGCGAGCATCCTGGCAGCCATGGTTTACAATTTGGAAATGCGTAATACGTTTCTATTCGAGATTCTTGCTGCCGACGTAGAGGAACTGTTGGCATATTTCGCTGACGATTGGCGAAGCGCTTATCTGACGTCTGAAGAGAAAGAGCTTGCTTCCAGGCTGCTTGGGGAATCTGATCGTAGCCAACTGGTGGTGCGTGAATCTATCACCATCGCACGCATGTGCAACTCGAATAAGGCATCCACAGGTCGATAGAGTGAATAGACCCACTTACTCTCCCGAAAAAAACACCCAGCAGCTAGCCAACCGGATCGAGGAGCTGCGCAATGCGCTTAAACAAACCGATCCCGTGCTTCTGGCTTCCACTACCGGCATGACCTATAAGGTTGATGAAGGTGGCCGCGGGGAGTTCCATACTGCGCTATTTGACCGGCAAGTGGTCATTTCCTATCCGGAATTTGAGGTATGCGATCTGCCGGCGCGAAGGGTGGTAAATATCGCCCAGCAGGCGCTGATCCTGTATTACTGCCAGACGACAAATGGCTCACCCACCGGTGAGGATTGGATCTCTTTTACCGAGCTGCCCAACGGTCGATATTACACCCAGGCATTTCAGGGATACAGCGGGGATGAACTCGGGCGTATCATCGCGGATGACCGTGAAGGCTTCTGCAGCACGGCGCTCAAAGTGGGCGGTATCCAGCAAGCATTTGGTGACATCGCCTTCGCCTTCCTATTACTTCCGCTCGTATCGCTGATGGTTGTCTATTGGCAGGGCGACGAAGACTTCCCTTCCCGCTACCAGGTCTTGTTCAGCTCCAATGTCAGCCACCACCTGCCGACGGATGCCTGCGCTATCGCCGGCAGCATGCTGACACGCAGGCTAATTTCCACCTATAAAAGTCCAAATTAGATCTTGACTTAATAGAACATATGTGCTAATATTGGGTTGTTCGATTTTATATCCACCCAATTATTCGCTGTTGGAGGCAAGCACATGTCAAAACACCCAATTGTCCATATTGAGTTCTCTACGCATGACCGAGAGGTCGGAGCCAAATTTTATTCAGAGCTGTTTGGCTGGAAGTTCGAGCAAATCCCAGATATGAACTATGCTACCTTTGAAGCAGATGGCGGTCCTGGTGGAGGCTTGAATCCGGTCACCGAGACCACTCCCCCAGGAGCGACGGTCGTGTACGTCGATACGGATGATATCGACGCTTCCCTGGCAAAGGTCGAGCAGCTGGGCGGCAAAGTAATGCTGCCGCGCTCAGAAATTCCAGGGATGGGTTGGTTTGCGCTGTTCTCTGATCCGAGCGGAAATCAAATTGGGTTGTTTGAGGATCTGGAAAACCCAGCCTGAACCTTGCGATTAATTCTCTTCTCCTCCTTGACCAGGCTGCCTGCCCCGACCAGGCAGCCTGGTTCAATTATTCCGCCCATAATCGACCGTTTCTGCTGTATGTTTGCATCTATCTACACTGCTCCAGCGTATATATCTGCAGGAACAAAGAATGAAAACAACACATTTGCTGATCGCTGCAGTGCTGATAACTACCTGTATTGGGATGGCAGCATTTGGACCTGCCCTGGCATCGCTCCAGCGCAGCAGCGCTCTCGATTTAGAGCCTATACCCCTCCACCCCGGGACTCATACCGGTTGGTATTCTGGGACGCTGCAGCGATGTTCGCTTTCTGCAATGAGTACGAATCAGATTGCGCTCGACCCGATCATGGATGGCAGCACCATCTTTGCCGACGCAGCCTTAATGGATCTGACCAGGGAACTAATTGTTCCTGCCCACCTGCTGACCCGATACGTGCCTCTCAAGGGTCCCACCGCTGTGCTCCACTGCTAGCAGCAGGTTGTTCACCCAGATCTCCCTTAGTTAGCCCGCTATTCCGAGGACTTTTTTTCCACGAAACGCCGCCGCCAATCAT
>CAZGIX010000292.1:0-4739 GCA_964525785.1 uncultured Anaerolineaceae bacterium | reverse complement strand
AGTTTCCATTCTTTTTGCACTCTTAATCTCACAAACCCGGTTTACCCTTCTAGGTATAGCCGTTAAATTCCTTATATGCTCTTTCTAATATCTTCTTCAATATATCCTCATGCTTCTTGAATTCGCCTTTCGATAAGCGAATCCGGTATCGCTGGTTTCTGCTGTCATACTCCAAAACATCTAATCCTGACGACTCCAGCATTGCCTCGATTTCATCTGACTTCTGCAACTTCGGCTCGACTCTCAAGGAAGTTTTCTTCGGTCGAAAGATTACAAAATTAAGGGGTTTATTCGCCTTGGCTACACCGATATAAAACTTGTTGTATTTCAACTCCAATTCATGGTCCAGCGCTTTTAGAAGTTGGAGCACTTCATCGGCCACACATACGGTTGTTTTCGATCCCTTCTTCTCCCAGTATGAACGGTCAACAACTTCTTGCTCCTCCTCTTCGTCCAGAGCAAATCCCAAACGCTGGTCAAGAACCACGGTAAATATCACAGCAATGTGGTCCCCCACCTGGATGGCGTTTAGCTGGATAGCAACTAATGGTAGAAATCCGTTGAAAAGGCTGATGATGTTCAGAAATCTGCTTGTAATATCCTCTGCAACAAGGACTGCTACATGGTCATATTGGGGATATCGTTTCCTCTCCAGATCCCAATATTCAATTGTACGAATAATATGGCTCTCATCTGTCTTCCCAAGCTGGACTTCGACTTCATAACGAAGGTTCGAGTCTGGGTCCTGGAATAGTAAATCTAAACGGCCGGCACCTGGCTGATTTCGTTCTTTATCTTTAAGTATTAACTCACCAAGTCCAAGTATGGCAGGGTCTTCGGAAATTCGTTCCTGTACCCATTTTTCGCTAAATTCGGGGTGAGTTTTAAGAAGCAGCTTCTGATGTTTAACGTACTTAAGGGCTTTCCCCCTTTTTGAAGTTCTCAGGGTTGGTTCAAGGTCATCCAAGAACGAGTTTCTGTTTGGCTTAGTATGTTTTTTGGGATTTCTTGCCACGGATATCTTGTGCTTATCATATTTAATCCTATCACCATTAAGATTTCTAAATCAATGTTCACGTAGGTTCTCTGTGATCACGGCTGTCAAAATACACGTAGTGTAAACGACCCGATAAGTTGAAAAACCACATCGACTTTGTTTTTACATTTGTGGCTATAATTAGATTACAATGGCAAAAGTGGAGGACAAAAATGCTGTTGGCCCGATAGTTGGATGTCTTAGTCATTCAATCTCGCTAATCCCACTTTTCAAACTGGCTTATGCTCTGGAACCTATGGGACGACTGGAAGCATACTGCTGATTCTCGGCTATGATCAGGGCCAGGGCTTGTTCCATTGCCACTCGGATAGGTGTATAAGTCAAACCGAGCTCTCGGGTTGCTTTGATTCCATCAACCTTGATCGGCGATAGATCTAGAAGAGGCGGTTTTTTTGATCAGGTCCGCGATCCAGGTCAACAGCATGGTTCTGAGCATGGTCACAGAGTCTGGCATTTGCAACCAGGGTAATCCAATACTAGCAACATCAGCGATTAACTGGTTTATTTCCACAAAGGTTTAGTTACAATGTGATTGATCGGCTGAAGAACGTTTCAAAGATCGAACATTCCCGTCGCCAGAGTATGACAAGTTTTCTGGTCAATCTCCCTTGTGGGCTGATTACCTATGCCCATCCGCCCAAAAAACTGTCTTTAGGTCGAGAGGCATTGGCTTGCCTGTCCGCTTAACCCGAACTCACTTTAATTTCAGTGAAAACTTTCAATTAGGGTTTGGGGGGTTCAGTTGAACAGCGAATGCACCATTCTAAATAGATACCCAATGGCGCACCACCGCCGCTCCAGCCAGTGTTTGGCGAGACTCCCATGGTGTCAAAAAAACCGGCGCCCACCGCCCATTTCCCCTCTGGGAGTTGGTCGGTGTCAACAGTAACGTTCATCTGCACAGTCCCCTCACCGGCTGTGACAGGCACTTTCGCACCCTGAATGGCGTAGGGTGAATCATGCCCTACCCAAGACATTCCGACCTCAATCTCTGCTTCTTGAACACTGGTAAGCCGATACCCGATCTCCAGTCGGGCAGTAATTACGCCCGATAGACTGGCTCCCTGCGGCGGGTCCGCAGAGATCACCCAGACCCGATCGCCCTCTTTGTGGCCGAGGGGGATAGTGCTATTCCATTGCCGCACTTCGATCCCTTCCGGGACTGTCTGAAAGAATCCTTCCGGTAGATCCCTCCAGGCGAGTGTTTTGCGTTCAACTAGGCTGATGCGATAGTGCATCTGCCCATGCCAGAAATCTTCGATTTCGAGTAAATCGAAGGTGGTTGTATCGATTTTCAAGTTCGTGTAGAATTGATCTCCTGACTCAGGACCAGATAAGCGTACCTCATAGACCTCTCTCCCACTCGGCAGGCGGTATTGCCGGGTAACCATGGCGGTGATGATAAAATCTTTGTCCTCCAAAACAGGGCCGAGGTTCAGCGTGCAGCCGTTCTCAGTACACTCCCAACCCTCCCCTAAAACACTCAGCGCGCAGAACAAAGCCGCACAAGTCGAGTGATCAGCGCTTGCCATCTGGTCAATATACATCCAGAAATTCGAGAGATCACGGAAAAGGAGCTGTGCGACTAACTGCTTGTCTTCCAGATAGTTAAATCCAGGGACATAGGGCGCGTTATACACAAAAGTGACCTCTCTCCCTTCCACTGGCCGCACCTGGCTTGAACGCCATAGACGTTCACCATCGTACTGCTCGAAGAATAACAAGCTGCTGCGATCAAGCAACTGATAGCGCAGATAGGTGCCATCTGCTGAACGCCACAACTCGGCGATCACACCTTTACGCTTCCAATCCCCTCCCTGATCCCAATCCAGAAGTAGGCGATCATAGACCACATCGCCGGTTGCTAATCGTTCAGAAAGACGGAGATTAGCTTTTCCCAGGATCTCGGCTGCACTCACTGCGGGCACACTGCCAGGAAATAAATGCAACCCGGCAAGGGTCAACCCGACCACAGCTAGCAGCATTAGACCCCAGGTGATCCATCTCCTGACGGGTAGTAGACTTACCGGAGGTCGTCTGCCATACTGGTCTAACAGACCAGCACGCAGCTTGACCTGGAAAGTCATGGAAGGCCCGTCCGGTGTTGGAGAAAGGTTTTGGAGGTGTGCTGCCAGGTCTTGCAGGGAATCAGAACGATCTCCGGCATCAAGCCTGCGGTTCCAGTCTTTATAATCCAACTTATTCTCGGGTTTCATGAGTTCTTTTCTCCGGGTAATTCTTCAAGCGCTTCGAGCTGGTGACGAAGATGCTCCAGTGCTCGATATAACCTCACATACACATTCTCAATCGAACATCCCAAGAACTCAGCCGCTTCCGTACTGGATAGCCGATCGAACAGCCGCAAACTGATCACTTCCTGATCGTTCTTGGAAAGATTCTGCCAGGCTTGGACAATAGCTTGCCGTTGCAGACTGGATTGGGCTTGTTGCTCAACGTCGGTCTCTGTCGGCCAGTCTGATAACAAAGAGACGTAGCGGTGGTTGTGGCGATGATGTTGGACGATCTGCTGGTAGGCAATACGGTATAGCCAGGCCAGATAACTGCTGCCTTTCCATCCATACTGACGCAGATGACGGAGTGCTTTCTCGAAGGTGGCACTCGTGACATCCTCGGCCTGTGTGCGGTCGCCGGTTCGGCGCAGGGCGAACCAGAAGACCGGCTTTACATACCGGTCGTAAAGCTCGGCAAAGGCACGGGGATCATACCGTGCATTTTCGACGAGGGATTGCTCATCAGAGGTAGACATCACGGAATCACGCTCTCATTATAAATATAAACGCGAACGACAGTGAAATCTATCTTAAAGAACTGTATTTACGGGTTACGCAAAGGCTCAGCCGTGATTCGAAATAGCGATTGAGTGGGCTGCGCTCACTCAGCTGAATCTGCATGATAGCTGGGAGTGGGTTACCCGTGAAGCGCGCAAGATGTTGGTGTGCACCATGATCCAGGAAGCCGGTTGCGATGTGGGCACAAAGCGCAGCGTGTGGGTTAAGATCAATCCTGACTACGAAATTCTCTTCAGGCTGAAGGATGGACTGCGCGCCGACACCGGACGCCGCTACTGGATCAGAGAACATGGCACAGAAGTGGATATTGGTTACATGGGGGAGATATGGGACAGATAGAAGTGGAAGTCAAAATCCCTTTTCCGATGTCGGACAAGACATGCACTTGTCTAGCCAACGCCTGACAAGCATCGAAGAGAACGTGCAATGAAGAGAAATCGCTTAAAAGTTGAGATCGCCCAGCGGTCACTGAGCGATCTCAATAATTCGTCTAAATTAGTGTAATAAGCGGATGTATATTAGCGGAGAGGGGTGGGTATCGACTCAACAGGTCGATAGGCATATGTCTACGGTTCGAAAGACATTATTTAGCCTGCAGTTTTTTAGTGGGTTTATCCGTAAATCTCTACAACGACTGACGTAAATATTAAATCCCCTATCGTTATAACCTTAATCCGCTGGATTAGAGCTCGTTACTTTACATAAACGAGCTTGTCAGCCGGAAAATGACATCGACTTTGGGTTTGTTTTTGCGGATTCAATATCAGTATTCTCTCTGGCCTCATCGCCGGACCGGAGGCCTGGCCTGCCGTCTATGGAGAAACGTCTGCCCCGTGTTGATACCCAAAAGAACCCGTACCGTCAGCCCGATT
>CAZGIX010000291.1:0-4755 GCA_964525785.1 uncultured Anaerolineaceae bacterium | reverse complement strand
TGGGGCCGCCGGGGGCCTGCATGACGCCATCCAGGGTCACGAAAGTGCCCACAACTAATTTTCTCATGTTCCTCGTCTCCTTGTCTTCCGAGCGCCTAACGACCCCGAGCTAAGTTGCCCCACCGATGCGGGCAGACTCCCCTTGATTGTCGCGCACCCGGCGGGCCAGACGCCCCAACCTATCCCAGCCCGCCGGGTCAGCTTCAGCGAGTTATTAGGCCGCCGCATACCGGCTTCTTCGGATGAGCTCTATTGAGATAAGCAGGAGCCACACTGTCCAGAGGATGTAGCCGAGGGCGATGAAGACGGCGAGAAGCGTCGATGGGGGGAATGCGGCAGTGCCAAAGTCGCCCAAGAAGAGAAGCAGGGCACTGGCAAGGATCCCGGCAACGGCAGAAGCAGGGCCATAGAATTGGCTGCGGAGGGCCAGTATGGAGGAGATGAAGGCGGCAAGCAGTACTGCGCTGCGGCCGGCCGTCCCGGTTACGAAGAAGATGGGTATGCCCAGGAAGGGAAGAGCGACTGCAATGGCTGCCCATATCCTGCTTCTGAATCTTAGCGCTGGGTACATGGCGGCCATGACAATGCCGAACAGGAGCATGATGCCGACATCCAAGAGCGACACAACGCTAAGTGCGTTGGCTTGTGTCGAGGAGGGTCGGAAGTTGAGGTTGAAGAGGATGATAAGCCAGTTGTCGCTTGCTGAGCGGGTAGGTCGAAGCATGCCGATAGCGCCGATCAGGAACGCGGTAAACAGCATCGCGGCGGCGACTCCTCCTGCGAGAAGGAACCAGCGCGGGGGCTGCATAGTATGTGACGTGATGGGAGACGAAGCACTCATTGCAGAGCTCCAGACAGTGCGGCGGATTGTTGCGACGGCCTGACTATCAATTATCCGGACTTACCGATATTATATACCTACGTTAAAAAGTTATTACCCGATGCCCGGACCGTCCTCATCCAAGCCCGATGAACTTCTCGACCAACTACCTGTTATTTCTGTTTTGATATCATTCCGAGTAATCCCATAGCGCTAGCGCATTTCTATCGTAAAGAAACACGTCATGGCGCGGAGCGGAGCGCAGCGACGAAGCCATCTCTCTTTGACCATGTGCCCGGAGCGAGACTGCTTCGCCAAAGACCGGCTCGCAGTGACGGAGGGTTTCTTAAGAGACGGAGCGAAGCGCAGGCGAGTGCCAACTGCATCACGCCTCCCCGGTTGAGAGCTTGTGAATAAATTGGGTGTCATCCCTTCACGTTGTTCAGGGCAGGCTCTGAGAGTTTGTGAAAAAATCGGGTGTCATCCCTTCACGGCGTTCAGGGCAGGCTCTGAGCGAAGCGAATGCCGAAGGCATCTCTTCAAAAAAGTTGGACTCTTCGCTCCGCTCAGAGTGACAAAAGCAAGAAATTCACAACCCCTGAGCTTGACCTCCATCCAAATCAAGCTGGCGTAGTACCCGTAGATCCCCCACATTAAACACGCAGGCTGGTGCAGCTCTTATTGCGCCCGCCTGCGCACATATACATCCAGGCGGGAGGCTCACTGCTCAAGATTTTAGCGAGCGTACAACCACCAACAAACTCAGCCGCCAGGTTCTATCCCTATCTCAGCTGCACCAGCACCTCAAAGGTCAGGATGTGCCTTCCGCTCCCGTCGTAAAGCTTTAGCTGGTTGCCCAGTACCTCGGTCACCACCGCCTGGCGCAGCAGCTCAATGTAGCGCGCCTCCTGGGTCATGACGGCCGGCGGCTCGCAGGCCTGCTTGGTCAGGACCAGGTCGCCGACCTCCAACAATCTGCCTTCGAGCTTGTAGGGACCGTTGTATTCGTTGCAGCCGCCGTTGCCTTCCAGAATGCCGCTCTGGTTTAAGATCAGCCTGACCTGCGGTGTTGCCTGGACCGGCAGCATCGTCCCAACCGCATCGGCATAGCTCACCAGCTTCCAGTCCACACCGGTAACCGGGTTGGTGGGTGGGGCTACTACACTGACGGTCGCCTCCTGGGTGACCGAGACGCCCGCCGAGTTGCTGGCAACCAGTTTGTAGACCACCTGCCCGGCGGCGGTCGGGCAGTCCTGTCCGCTCCCGGTAAATGGTGCTCCGTCCAGGATCAGGTTGGCGCCGCGGTAGATCTCGATATGCTCCACGCCGCCGCTGGCGCGCCAGGACAGATTGACGCAGCTGCCCAGCTGGATCTCCATCGGATCGACGGCAAAGTACTCGATCTGCGGGGCGGGCGGGACAGGCGTATCGCTGGGAGATGGCTGCACCACCTGCATGGAAAGCTGCTGGCGAGAGACACCGCCCGGCCCGCTGGCCTCGATGCCATACACCACCTGCCCGGCCTGGGAGGGACAGTCCAGGTGCGAGCCGCTGAAGGGCGCCTGCCCCCATATCTCAGTGTTGTTCTTGAGCAGCCGGACTGTGGTAACCTGCCCGGTGACGCTCCACTGTAAAGTGACGCACTGACCGAGGGTGACCTGGGCTGCCGGGCTGGAATCGAAGCGGGTGATCACCGGGGCTTGCGGCGAAGGCGGTACCACCGTGATGCGGATCTGCCGGATTTCCACCGTCCCGTTAGAAAGCTGGGCACGCAGCTCATAGGTTGTTGACTGGGGCGGGTATTCGATCCGGTTGGCTTGAGCTCCCACGGGGAATTTCGTCCAATCCTGCCCCTGGGCATAGAAGTAGACGTTTACCCCGCCGGTGACATTCCAGCTGAAAGTGACGCCTTCACCGGTGTTGATGCTGGTGCGGTCGGCGGTGAAGGATACATTGGGTGAAGACGTTTGCGTCGGCTTGGGTGTGGGCGTGGGCGGCGGATTGACACGGATGCCCACCCAGATGCGCTCACCAAAGGGGTAGCGGATCGAGCTGAACATCTGCCAGAAGCCCTGGTAGGTACCCGCCTGAATAGGTGCTACCAGATCCACGTAGACATCGTACAGCTCTCCGGGCCGGACGGTGCCTTCGATCACGGTATCGAGACCGCCCATCTGGGCGGCAGGCGAATTGCCGCTGGCGTATCCGAGGTAATAGCCATCATACCAGGCACAGGTGCCGCTGTTGCGGATGCGCCAGCCTTTGGTGAACGCCTGCCCGGCTGCCAGGACCGGCGGGTTCTTCATGCTGTTATCTGCCAGGTTCAGGTCGGAGACAAAGCTCATGGCATGCACGCAAGGCGGCGGCGCCGGCGGTGTAGGTGTGGGCTGGGCAGGCGACAGGGTGGCGGTGGGCATAGGTGTGGGTGGGGTGACATTGGGGGATAAGTTCAAATACTGGTTGTACAGGCTTGCCAGCACGCCCTGCCCCTCGAGCTCGTTCAACGCCCGGTTGATCTCGATCAGCATGCTGGTATTACCCTTACAGGCTGCCACGGCATAGCTCTGGGGGTTCAATCCCTGGCTGATGATCTTCACACCCCCCGAGCGGGCAAACTGCCCGGCGGGCTGTTGGTCCAGCCAGACCAGGTCGATGCGCCCGGAAGCCAGGTCAGGGATGGAGGCATCGATGCGCGGATAAGTAAGCAAGTTGGCGGCGGGCATCAAGCCGGTATCGACCAGCCCGGTCTTCAGCATACTTGCGTAAACCGTACCGCTCTGCACACCCACGCGGTAGCCAGCGATCTGGTTGAAAGTAGAAATGGTGGTGATCGGCGAGTCCGTGCGCACCAGGACCGCGTCCAGGCCGTTATAATACGGGTCGGAAAAATCAACCATCACCTGCCGTTCTGGGGTGACCGACATGGCTGAGATAGCCGCGTCGATCTGCCCGACCAGCAGCGCCGCTGTCAGGCCCTCGAAGGCAAAATCGTTGTACTCGACCGCCAGGCCCAGCTTCTGCGCAATCTGGTTCATCAGGGCAACGTCGAATCCGACGATCTGGAATTGCTCATTGTAATATTCGAATGGCGGGTAGTCGGCCGAAGTACCCACTCGCAGCACCCCGCGGGCTTTGATTTGCGCCCACCGGTCCGCACAGGCAAGGGTGCTCTCCGCTGTCAGCGTAGACTGCGGAGGCTGGACGACAGAGCCGCCGTCGATCAATAATTCCGGGACGATGAATAGGCTGACTATCAGGCAGGCCCCCAAGACTAGAGCAATGCCCACCGCAATAAGAATCCAATCGTTGCGTTTCACCGAAGTCATCATAGCCCACTCCCTCTCGACTCTACAGTTCTCAATATTTTTTGATTTTACCATTAGAAGCTACGCAGTCCAGGAGTAAAGAGTGGGTGTTTGGGCGGGTGCAGCCCCTGCATCCCGCTCAACCCCTGGTTGGCTGGCTCTGGCAGGTTCGGAATTTAATTTATTCCTATCTTGACAAAATAGAACGTTCGTTCTACAATCTCGCAAAGGAGATTTACCTTGAAAAAGAAAATCACCATCACGCCAGTCCGCGTTGCCGACCTGCTCGCCGAGGGCGAGCGGATGCCGGTCTACGTGCACGTCATCGACCATCCCGATGCGCGTGTGCTGGTCGACACCGGCATGACGGAGCTGCACCCGGCGGCGGCCGATCTTGATCCCCGCCTCCGTCCACTGAGCAAGCAGGGTTTCGACCTCGCTGGCATTGACATCGTCGTCAACACACACCTGCACTTCGACCACTGTGGTGGCAATCACCTCTTCGCTGGCAGGCCGATCTACGTCCAGCGTCGGGAGCTCGACGACGCGCGCAGCAAGGACGACTACACTATTCGCGAGTGGGTCGATGCGCCCGGCGTGCGGTACGTGCCGGTCGACGGCGAGCTCGAA
>CAZGIX010000290.1:0-4758 GCA_964525785.1 uncultured Anaerolineaceae bacterium | reverse complement strand
CTGGGACATGCCTGCCTGCATCTGGGTGATATCGAGCGGGCTAAAGCGTTGTTCGGCGAAAGCAGGGCATCACACCAGGAACAAGGCAACCGGCCCGGGATGGCCGAATGCCTGCTCGGTTTCGCGGCGCTGGCGATTGTCGCGGGTTTACCGGCCCCCGGGGTGCGTTTACTCGCCGCTGCCGCGGCAGTTGGCGGGCGGCACATCACGTCCGAATGGGCTGCCACCCGCATGGAATATGAGCATTACCTGGAGCAAGCGAGCGCCGGCCTGGCTGAGACGGTGTTCCTGGCGGAGCAGGCGGCAGGGCAGAGAATGTCCCTCGAACAGGCGCTCGCCTATGCAGATGAAGTGGCTCAAAAAGTGGTCGCAGCCGGACAAACTCGCCGGCATCTCGATCAATTATCCCTGCGAGAGCGCCAGGTAGCCGTACTGATCGCTCAGGGCAAGTCGAACGGGGAGATTGCGGACGAATTCGTGGTGAGCAAGCGCACGGTCGAATCGCATATTGCCAGCATCCTGTCGAAACTAGGGGTCACGAACCGCGCCCAAATTGTGCGCTGGGCAATTGAAAGTGGCCTGGTGAAAGCGAGTGAATAGGGTTATATCCGTGCGCAAATCCGTGTGCGCACGGATGCGCTTGAAGCTGAGTTTTGCCATAATAAAGGTGTAATTGATCCGAATTGAGATCAAAACACCTGTCTGGCTTCTATAAATGGAGGACTATCCCATGACCACCGAGCAAAATAAAGCCGTTGCGCGCCGTTTCCTGGATGCTGCCGTCGCCGGTGATCCAGAGACCTTCAAGGATTTATTATCCCCTGAATTCGTAGCTCATCTTGCCACCGGTGCCCAAAACAGCGAAGTGTTTCTGCAGCATAATAATTACTTCACCATGGCTTTCAGTGACAGGCGTTTTACAGTGAAAGACCAGGTTGCCGAGGGAGACAAGGTGGTGACACTGGCAACCTGGCGTGGAACCCACAGCAGTAACTTTCAAGGCCTGCCTCCGACCGGCAAACAGATTGCTATCAGCGCGATCCTTATCGAGCGCATCAAGGATGGCCAGATTGCGGAACACTGGTCCCTGTTTGACCAACTGAGTATGATGCAGCAGCTTGGTCTTATTCCGCCACCGCAATCCAGCAGGTAAAGGAACTTCGACAACTGCTTGACCGAGCGAATATCGACCGGGCCGATCTGGCTACTGCACAGCTTCTACCTGGTCACCACAGGTCTGATGCTGGTCTTGCATCTACGTTATGAGTGAATCAAAAGGAGATAAACAATATGACTACCGAACAAAACAAAGCAATTGTGCGCCGTTACTTTGAAGCCTCCGACGCCCACGACGAAGTCGCCCTCAGCGCGTTGTTGGCGCCTGACGTCGCGGGTCATTCCCCCGGCGCACCCGGCCCGTTGAACCGCGAGGCGATTGTGCAAGTGTGGAAGATGTTCTGGGCGGCCTTCAGTGACAGCCACTACACGATCGAAGATCAAGTTGGCGAAGGGGACAATGTTGCGACCCGATTGACGTGGCGCGCCATCCACACTGGCGACTTTCAGGGTCGTCCCCCAACCGGCAAGCAATTCGCGGTCAGCGGGATGAACTTCGCGCGCATCAAGGACGGCAAGCTCGTGGAAATCTGGCCCAGCTTTGACCAACTAGGCTTGATGCAGCAGCTTGGCCTTATTCCGCCACCGCAATCCAACAGGTAGATGTTACGATGTCCACCGAAGAAAACAAAAAGATTGCGCGCCGTTACCTAACAGCGCACGCGGCGAATGACCCCGTGGCCTTGAACGAGTTGTTGGCGCCCGGCCTCGTAGCGCATCATGCCTCTACCTCGCTCAGTCGCGAGACATTGCTGCAGTCAATTGGCAAGTACAGCGCGGCTTTTTCGGACAGACAGACCATCGTGAAAGACCAAATCGCCGAGGGGGTTCAGGTTGTGACGCGCTGCGCCTGGCAGGGGATCCACACTGGCGACTATCAAGGCCTTCCACCGGCTGGAAAAGAGATTTCGATCAGTGCGTTCTTCGTTACGCACATCACGGATGGCAAAATCGTGGAACTTTGGTTCCTTTTTGACCAGGTGAGCATGATGCAGCAGCTAGGACTCGTTCCGCCAAAGGAGAAACCTGATGTCTGAGCCAATTATCTTTATCAGTAACCAGCGAGTAAAGGAAGGCAAGCTCGACGGGTACAAGCAGTATTATCGACAGGTAGCAGAACTGACCAAGGCAAACAAACCCGGTACGGCTGCCCACCTCGCTTTCGCCAACGAGGAAGGTACAGAAGTCAGTATCGTTCACATTTTCCCCGACGCGGAGAGTATGGAATTGCATATGGTCGGGGTTGACGCATTGGCGAAGAAGGGATACGAGTTCGTGGAGGTTACCAGCTTCGAGATTTTCGGCAGGCCTGGCGATAAAGTCCTGGGCACAATGATGCAGATTGCGGGCTCTGGAGTAGCACTTCACCTCAAGTCTGAGCCCATCGGTGGTTACATCCGCTTCTAATGAAAAGGAGATTTTTGCGATGACAACTCACGAAGCGCAAAACAAAGCGATTGTACGCCGTTTCTTCGATGCCTTCAGCGCCAACGACCAGGCTGCCATGCAGGATGTGCTGGCGCCTGACCTGGTGGCTTACACGCACGGCGACCCAAACCCGGCGAGCCGCGACGCGATGCTGCAAACAATTCGCGACTGGAATGCGGCTTTCGAAACGCATTTCACGATCGAAGAGCAGATCGCCGAGGGGGACAAGGTGGCGACCCACCTGACCACGCGGGCTATTCACAACGGCGGTGCATATATGGGGCTTCCCGCGACCGGCAAACAGGCCGAGGTCAGCGGGATTTCCATCGAGCGCATCCAGGATGGCAAAATCGTGGAACGCCAGGTCAGCACTGACTGGCACGGGATGATGCAGCAGCTTGGCCTCGTTCAGTAACCATAATCTGGCAGGTGGAGGAACCTGACCCCGCAATTTATTCCATACCACCCGTATAAGCTAGCCGAAGAAAGGAAAAAACTGTATGTTGAAGCCATTTATCTACATGAGCACCTGGAAAATCAAGGAGGGCATGCTTGAGGACTATAAGCAGTTTGCCAGGGAGCTCATAGAACACATTGATGCAAAAGAGCCCCAACTGATCGCCTTCAATATGTACTTCAATGAAGACGAAACTGAGATGACGAGCATCCAGGTCCACCCGGATGCTGATTCGATGGATTTCCATTTGCAAGTGCTGGCGAAAGTGGTCGGGGAAGACATGATCGAGTGGGTCGACCGGGCTGGTTTCCTCGAGTCCAAACACATCGAAATCTATGGGACCCCCAGCGCAAAGCTGTTGGAAGTTGACCAGCCGCTTGTGGATGCAGGAATACCACGCAGCATCAAACCCCTGCACTTTGCCGGGTTCACTCGCTCCACGGCCGGCTGAACGTACGCCGTTTGCAACTCATCCTCTACAGGAAGCCAATCAATTAGGATGGAGTTGACCCGGTAAGGTGGACAATGATATGCTTGGCAGGAAAGGAGCATAAAATGCCAAGAAGTCACTCACCTTATCCGCCCGAATTCCGCCGGCAGATGGTGGAGCTGGTTCGAGCGGGTCGTACACCCAATGAGCTGGCCGAAGAATTCGAACCCACCGCTGAGAGCATACGGAACTGGGTCAAACAGGCGGAGATCGATGAAGGTCATCGCTCGGATGGTCTGACGACAGATGAGAACCAGGAATTGGCGCGCTTACGGCGTGAGAACAAGCAGCTGCGTCTGGAGCGGGAGATCCTGGCAAAAGCAACCGCCTGGTTCGCTCGGGAGACCGGCTCGGTACCACCCAAGTCTTCGAGTTCGTGAGAGCGCACCAGGGACAGTATCCGATCACCACGATGTGCCGTGTGCTGGAAGTCTCCACCAGTGGCTACTATGCGTGGTTGAAGCGCTCGCCGTCCAGGCGGGCACAGGAAGACGAAACCTTGACCCAGCAGATCAAACAGATCCACACGCACTCCAAAGGCACCTATGGTGCGCCTCGCATCCATGCCGCTCTGGCCAGGCAGGGGACGCATGTGGGCTGCAAAAGGGTGGCTCGCTTGATGCAAGCTGCCGGATTGCAGGGCGTCAGCCGGCGTAAGCGCTATGGCACCACCCGGCGGCAGGCGGATGCCCGTCCCGCCCCGGACCTGGTGCAACGCGATTTCAGTGCGGAAGGCCCTAATCGCTTGTGGGTAGCCGATATCACCTATGTCGCCACCTGGAGCGGCTGGCTGTATCTGGCCGTGGTCATCGACGCCTGGAGCCGTCGCGTGGTCGGCTGGGCCATGGCCACCGACTTGCGCACCCAACTGGTGCTGGATGCGCTGGCCATGGCCATCTGGCAACGCCGTCCACAAGAGGTCATCCACCACTCCGATCAGGGCAGCCAGTATACCTCCTTGGCTTTTGGAAAGCGCTGCCGGGAAGCTGGCGTCCGTCCCTCGATGGGTTCTGTTGGTGACTGTTTCGACAACGCCATGTGCGAGAGTTTCTTTGCCACTTTGGAGTGCGAACTGCTGGACCGCGAAACCTTCCGTTCCCCAGCAGAAGCCCGCCAAGCCGTATTTGCTTTCATCGAAGGCTGGTACAATCTTCATCGCCTGCACTCAGCTCTTGGCTATGCCTCACCGGCTCAGTTCGAAAGATACAATGTCCATTGTCTAAGTTCGCCAAGCCATCACCTATCCACTATATCGGGGTAACTCCAA
>CAZGIX010000289.1:0-4775 GCA_964525785.1 uncultured Anaerolineaceae bacterium | reverse complement strand
AATGTGTAGTAATATATATAATAAAGATAATGAGAAAAAATCGAGAGTCGAGAGAAGAGAGTAGAGAGTCGTTCTAGATTCCAAAATCAATGATCTATTCACTATTCACTATTCTCAATCCTCTATTCTCGAATCTCGTATCTCGCTCCAAAGGAGGTGCCCCGATATTATAATGCTGACTTCAGCCGGGCGGTATGCCGCCGGTATTTCACAACCCGATATCAGCATTCCTACCAAGGAGGAGAAATCCATGTCACGCAGACAGCTAGCTTACAGCTTGCTGACCCTTCTCATGATCGCCAGCTTTGCACTGGCATCCTGTGGCGCTCCCGCCACGCAGGCGCCCATTGTGGAGACCGAAGCCCCAGCTATAGAACAACCTGCAGAACAACCCACACAAGCACCCGTAGAAGAACCTACAGAGCCGCCTGCGGCTGAGCCAGCTGAGAAGAAAGTTGCTACTTTCATCTGGACGCAAGAATTCGATACGCTGAACCCATACTACACCGACATGTGGTTCTCGACAGTTACCCACCAGGTCTGGAACTGCTGGGCGTGGAACTTCAACGATAGAAATGAAGCGATCCCATACCTGGTAGCAGAGCTGCCGTCTTCGGAGAATGGCGGAGTATCTGAGGATGGCACCACGATCACCATGAAGCTGCGGGATGATCTCGTGTGGTCGGATGGCACACCGCTCACCTCGGCCGATTTCATCTTTACGTATGAGATGGTTATGGATCCCAACAATACAGTTGCCTCCACCGATCCATACGACAAGGTGGCTTCGATGGAAGCGCCGGACGAACGGACCGTCGTGATCACCTTTGCTGAGCCCTATGCTCCCTGGGTAGGGACACTCTGGAAAGGGCTCCTTCCGCAGCATGTCCTTCAGCCTGAGTTCGACACCAATGGCAACATCAACGAAGCTGCCTGGAACTCGGAACCGACGGTTGGGTGCGGACCGTATGTATTTGCTGAATGGGAATCGGGCAGCTATGCCCGCTTTATCGTCAATGACAACTACTGGGAAGCCAAGCCCAAGATCGACGAGATCTTCTTTACCTTCGTGCCGGATGATGCCTCGCAGGTAGCCGCGATGCAAGCGGGCGATGGTGACCTGGGTACCTTCATCGCCTACAGCGATGTGCCCACCCTGCAAGATGCCGGCATCGAGATCCGCACGGTCTTTTCTGGATACAATGAGGGCATCTTCTTCGTGATTAACGACACCAATGGCGAGCCTACCCTGCCTGAAAAAGCCGATTCTCCGGTCCGCGAGCTGGCGGTGCGCAAAGCTATCGCCATGTCGATTGACCGGGCGTCCATCGCCAGCGACCTGCTGCTCGGTTTGACCGGGGTGCCTGCCAGCTATTGGGACTCCTTGCCCTTCTACAACACCCCACCGCTGGAAAACTATCCCTATGATCCTGATGCCGCCATGCAGATTCTAGAAGAGGCCGGCTGGGTAGACAACAACGGGGATGGCATCCGCGAGAAAGACGGGCGTGATCTGCATGTCACGTACGGCACCACCATCCGCGAGATCCGCCAGGATACCCAGGCAGTTGTCCAGCAGCAGCTGCGAGAGATCGGCATCGATGTCGAGCTGCTCACCTATGAGTCGGATATCTTCTTCGCCGGCATGGATGATGACGGGCCTGCGGCTTCGGGTGATATTGACCTGATGCAGTGGTCTGACTCGAGCAACTTCCCCGATCCAGATTACTACTACTGGTACTGCAGCGAGATCCCCACACCTGATTACCCGCAGGGCGGCAACTGGCAGTACTACTGCAACGAGGAGCTGGATGGACTGTTTGCCACACAGGCCTCCCAGGTCGACCCCGCCGAACGCCAGAAGACTTTCCAACGCATCAACCAGATATTCTATGATGAAGTCGTCTGGTTAGGTATGTGGCAGGATCCCGATCTGTGGGCGCTCGGGTCGCGCCTGGATAATGTAAAACTGTCCGGCGTTACCCCCTTGTACAGCATCACCGAATGGGATTTAACCGAATAATCCGCTAGACACCACTGGATAGGCGGCCCTGCTGCCTATCCAGTCCTACTTAAAACTATGACACGCTATATCTTCCAGCGCTTGCTCCAGGCGATCCCTTTGCTGTTCATCATCTCGTTGATCCTCTTCATCTTAATGATGAATATGGGCGATCCGGTCGCTACCATGGGCGGACGGCAAGCAACCCGTCCCGCTGACCGCATCCGCCTCACCCGCCAACTCGGACTGGATCAGCCCGGGTGGAAGCAGTACCTGTTCTGGCTGATCGGCAATGACTGGACCAAAGTAGACATGGACGGCGATGGCACGCGCGAAAGCCCGGGCACGCGCCGCGGTGTACTGCGCGGCGATTTCGGCACTTCCCTGGTCAAGCGCGGTGTGCCGGTGACGTCGGTCATCTGGGAGCGCCTGCCGAACACCTTGATATTGATGATCGCTTCGGAGGTGATCATCATCCTGGGTGCCTTGCTCATCGGCGTTTATTCTGCGCTGCGGCAGTACTCGCTGATGGATAACACGATCACCGCGTTTTCATTTATCGGCTACTCCATGCCGATCTTCTTCGTGGCCCTGTTATCGATGTATATATTCGGGGTGCTGTTCAAACGCTGGGGATTGCCTTACCTGCCTACGGTAGGCATGTTCGACCCTAAGGTGGGGAAGACCGTAGGGCAGGTAGCCCTGCACATGGTGCTGCCGGTGCTGAGCATCTCGCTGATCAGCTTTGCGGCTTACAGCCGCTACATCCGCAGCACCATGTTGGAAGTAATGAGCCAGGACTATGTGCGCACCGCCAAATCAAAAGGCTTGCCCCGGCGAGAAGTCGTGTATGTGCACGCCCTCAAGAACGCCGCTTTACCCCTGGTCACCATTATCGGGCTCGACCTGCCGCTGCTGTTAGGAGGGGCGGTGGTCACCGAACGCATTTTCGCCTGGCCTGGAATGGGGCGCTTATTCCTCGACCATGTCTCGCGCTCCGATATGCCGGTGGTCATGGGCATATTGATGATGATCTCAGTGGCGGTGGTCGTCTTCCAGCTTATCACCGATGTTGCCTACGCCTGGCTTGACCCGCGCATCCGCTATGAATAAGAATTACTGCTAAAGGCCCATGGAAACCACAGCAGCCGAACCACCCAAACCTGCGACTGGCGTTGTCCACCTGACCCCAGATGAGCTTGAGACTCCACCGCTCACTTTACGCCAGCTCGCCTGGCGCCGTTTTAAGCGCCATAAGATGGCCATGTTCGGTGCCGTAATGATCGTCATCTTGTTCCTGTATGCTTTTGGTGGAGCGCTGGTCATTTCTGAAAGCTACGCCAATCAGACGGACACAAAACTGCGCCTGCAGCCACCCTCGGCTTCCCACCCCTTTGGCACCGATACCGTCGGAAGGGATGTCCTGGCGCGAACCATCTACGGTGGGCAGATTTCTTTGATGATCGGCCTGTTTGCCGTCTTGATCGAGGTCAGCTCCGGCGTTCTGATAGGCGCCTTTGCCGGGTACTATCGCGGGAAGGTGGATGCCCTTTTGATGCGCTTCACAGAAGCCATGATCAACATCCCTGAGATCTTCTTGCTGATCGTGATGGCGAAATTCTTCGGCAACAAGCTGCCAGACGTGAACATATTGGGGCGCACCCTGAGCGGCAGCGTGGTGATCATTATCCTGATCATCGGGCTGACCAGCTGGATGTACCTGGCGCGCATCGTGCGTGCGGAGTTCCTCTCCTACCGCGAAAGGGAATTCGTCCTGGCGGCGCGCGCCATCGGCACCTCGAACCGGGAAATCATCTTCCGCCATATCCTGCCCAACAGCATCGCCCCCATTGTCGTCGCAGCCACCCTGGGCGTCGCCAGCGCCATCCTGGCTGAAGCGTACATCAGCTTCCTGGGATTGGGCGTCCAGCCGCCGACTGCTACCTGGGGCAACATGCTCGACGGGGCCAATAACTACCTCGAATCTGCCCCATGGTTGTGGTTCTTCCCGGGATTGCTGATCCTGCTGACTGTTTTGAGCATTAACTTCCTGGGAGATGGCCTGCGCGATGCCCTCGACCCGCGCAGCCGGGCTGCATAACCCACCAGGTGATCCGCATGGACAATCACCCGCACACACATTCCGTAGCTCCATCATCGCCTGACCCTGCGCTCGGCACGCACACCCACCCCGAGACTTTATTGGACGTGAAAGACCTGGTCACCCGCTTCCATACCCCGGAAGGGACGGTGTACGCGGTGAACGGCGTCTCCTTCGGCGTCGGGCATGGGGAGACGCTGGCAGTCGTCGGCGAAAGCGGATGCGGCAAGTCGGTCACCATGATGTCGATCATGCAGCTCATTCCTGTCCCACCAGGGGAGATCGCTCGCGGAGAGGCCTTTTACGCCGGACGCGACCTGCTCAAGCTGAACGATATCGAGATGGAGCACGTGCGCGGTAAAGAGATCTCGATGATCTTTCAAGACCCGATGACCTCGCTCAATCCCGTGCTGTCTGTTGGGAAGCAGATCACCGAGGCGCTGCACACGCACTTCAATATGGATAAAGAACCAGCCAGGGAACGGGCAGTTGAGCTGCTGGAGCGGGTGCGCATCCCCGCCGCTGCCGAGCGCTTGAACGATTATCCCCACCAATTCTCAGGCGGCATGCGCCAGCGGGTGATGATCGCCATGTCGCTGGCTTGCCAGCCCAGCCTGCTGATCGCCGACGAGCCGACCACCGCCCTGGATGTGACCATCCAGGCGCAGATCA
>CAZGIX010000288.1:0-4793 GCA_964525785.1 uncultured Anaerolineaceae bacterium | reverse complement strand
TCCACCACCTCTCAACTGGCTGCCCGTTTTTCATGAACCAAGGATACACTAACGTCTTTTCCATAACATACGGCGCATCTTGATCCGCTGATATAATCACAGCAGTCTTTTATCTTCACGGGTTGGGGTAACACTGCCTTATGATCCCAGTGCATCTGTCCTTGAAAGGCTTTCTTTCCTACCGCGAGCCTGCCGAACTTGATTTCACCCAGTTCGAACTAGCCTGCATCTCAGGAGGCAATGGAGCCGGCAAATCCTCGCTGCTGGATGCCATCACCTGGGCGCTATTCGGGCAGGCGCGCAAGCGCGACGACTCGCTGGTCAACGCCCAATCGGAGGCAGCCGAGGTGACCTTCACTTTCTTTTATGAAGGCAACACCTACCGGGTGCGGCGCGCTCTGCCGCGCGGCAAGACCAGCCTGTTGGAGCTGCATATCCTGCAGAGCGACGGCGCAACCAACGGCAGCACCTGGAAGCCGCTAACCGAGGCGAGCATGCGCGCCACCCAGGTGCTGATCGAGCGCACCCTGCGCATGGACTATGACACATTTGTGAATGCTTCGTTCTTCCTGCAAGGTAAAGCTGATCTGTTTACCCAACAGCGACCCGGAGACCGCAAGCGCATCCTGGGCAGCATCCTGGGATTGGAGGTCTGGGAAGCCTACCGCCAGCGTGCAGCCGAGAGGCGCCGTGCGATGGAGGGTGATATCTCAGGGGTGGATGCGCTGCTGAACGAGACCAATCTGGAGCTGGCGGAAGAAAAAGATCGCAAAACCCAGCTGTCGAATCTGGAAGGCGACCTGAAGCGCCTTTCCAAAGCTCGCCAGGCGCAAGAGACCACTTTGGACCAGATCAAAAAAGTGGCTGCCACACTGGAAGAGCAGCGCAAGCTGGTAGGGGCATTGGGCCGCCAGCACGAGGCGGCTTCACGGCAGCTGGACGACCTGGAGAGCAGGGCATCCCAGCGGCGAAAGGAGCGAGACCGGCATGCGGCGCTGCTGGAGCGCGCGGCCGAGATCGAGGCGGCCTATAAAGCGTGGGAGCAGGCACGCGCCGACCTGGAGTACTGGAACGAGATCGCGGCCAAATTCCACGAGCATGAGAAGCGCCGCCAGCCGCCGCTAGATGAGATCAACGCCGCCCGCGCCCGCCTGGAGCAGGAGCAGCAAACCTTGCAAGCCCAGCACACCGCATTGGTGCAGCAGGCGGCTGCACAGGCCGAGTTGGAAGGAAAGCTGGAGTCTATCCAGAACGAGATGGCTGCCGCTGAGCAGAAGCTTTCAGAACGCGCCGGTCTGGAAGCCGAGCTGCAAGCCGCCCGCCAGCTACACGCGGACGCCAAGGCGGAAAACCCGCGCCTGAAAACCGAGATGGACGAGATCAAGAGGCGCATCGACCAGCTCGAAGAGGTGGAGGGAGCCACGTGTCCAATCTGCGGCAAACCGCTCGGCCCGGAAGAGCGCCAGCGCCTGATCGATGAGCTCAAAGACCAGGGCACGCAGCTGGGCGATCGCTACCGCAGCAACCAGAACCTGATGCGCGATCACAAGCAGACTGTGGATGACCTGGAGGCAAGCCTCGCCGGGCTTGCCCCGGTCGAGGCCCGGCTGCGAGGGCTCAGCCAGGCGCATGCCCAGCTCAGCGAAAAAATAGCACACTACAAGCTGCAGGTAAACACCTGGGACCAGGCAGGCGCGCCCAGATTGGAGGAGGTAAGCGCGTCGTTAGCGAGCGACAACTATGCCCCCGAGGCGCGGGAGCTGCTGAAGACCATCGATGCCGAGCTGAAAACGCTGGGCTATGACCCGCCGGCGCATGAAGCCGCCCGGCAAGCCGAAGCGAAAGGCCGCTCCTCAGGGGACGAGCTGCGCGCCCTGGAGGTCGCCCAGGCCTCCCTGGCGGCACTGGAGCGCGAGCTCGAGGATCTTTCTCGCCAAATCGCCGATCTGCAAACCGAGGCCGTCCGCCAGGAGGCGGAGTATACCGACGCCCTGGCAACATTGGCAGCCGCCGAGGCTCAGCTCCCCGATCTGGACGCAGCCTGGCGCGAGCTGTTCGACCTGCAGGAGCAGGAACAGCGCCTGCGCATGGAAGTGGGCGCCGCTCGCCAACGTGTCCTGGTGCTCGACGATCTGAAGAAACGCAAAAAAGCCTACGAAGCACAGCGCGAGGAGCTGGCCCGTACGGTAACCCAATACAAGCAGCTCGAGCGCGCCTTCGGGAAAGATGGCGTGCCGGCGCTGCTGATCGAGCAGGCCCTGCCCCAGATCGAGACCAAGGCCAATGAGATTCTGGACCGCTTGAGCGGGGGAAACATGTCGGTGCGCTTTATCACGCAATCGGCTTACAAAGATAAACGCCGCGAAGACCTTAGGGAGACGTTGGACATCCAGATCAGCGATGGCGCCGGAACGCGCGATTACGAGATGTTCTCTGGCGGAGAGGCATTTCGGGTGAATTTTGCGATCCGGCTGGCGCTGTCCGAGGTGCTGGCGCAAAGGGCGGGAGCGCGCCTGCAGACCCTGGTTATCGACGAAGGCTTCGGCAGCCAGGATGCCGAGGGGCGCCAGCGCCTGATCGAGGCAATAAACCTGGTGCGCCAGGATTTCGCCAGGATATTGGTCATCACCCATATCGATGAGCTGAAAGACGCCTTCCCCGCCCGCATCGAAGTAGAGAAGACCGCCAGCGGCAGCTCACTTAGAGTTATTTGATCACACTCTGGAGCAGGTCTAAACCCTCCTGGGGACGTTTATCCAGAAAAACGGAATACAGACCTTCACGAACACGGGGGTCACCCCGGCTGCGCCGGATCAGGATATTAAGCATCTCGGGCTTCGCCAGATAGGCAGTAAACTGCCGCGCGGCACGAAAATAGTCGCCATACCACTCGTTCAGGATGTCTCCATACACCTTCAGCGAACGAGCGGTCAGATCTTTGTTCTCCAGGGCGTAACCGGCAACTCGGGCTGCCAGCCAGCCGCTGCGCATTGCTATGCGCACGCCCTCCCCAGTGATCGGGTCAACCAGACCTGCCGCCTCCCCCACCACCAGCAATCCATCCTGGTAGAGCGGGACGGCGGGGAAGTCGCTGCGCAGCGGGCTGCCCAGGAGCCTATCCTGTACCGTGCAGCCGCGCAGCTGCTCGCAATCCAGCAGGCGCCTCAGCGCCGCATGCAAGAGCTGGCTGCCCTGTTTTGGATTCGCCCCTGCCAGCACAAGCCCGCAGCCGATATTAGCACAGGTATCCCCGGTCGGGAATATCCAGGCGTAGCCCGGAAATAACTGCGGGTCGAGAACCACCTGCAGATGATCGTCCAGGTCGGGAACATCGTCGACGTACTGCCGCAATCCAAGCGAGGCTGGCAGCATATCTCCAGCCAGGCCAAGCCTGCACAGCAGCCCCCGACTTGCTCCGGTGGCGAGCACCACCAGCGGCGAATCGATGGTGAGCGGCTTGCCCCCTACCAAACCAGTAATACCGCTCAGCCGGCCGCGCTTATACAAAGGCAACCGGGCAGTGAAGCCTGGCAGAAAGCGCGCGCCAGCTGCCTCGGCATTCCGGCGCAACTCGTCGTCCAACAGGGAACGGGGGATCACCCACCCATGCCCGTCTTGATTCTCGCCTCTGCTGACTGAATCCAGCCGGGTCCGCTCGCCGCCGGGCAAGAGGAGATGCAGGCCTCGAAAAAGCCGCCCGTGGCTGTGCAGAAAATCCCCCAAACCCATCGCCCCGAGCATTTCATCTGCCCCGGGAGCCAGACCATCTCCACAAGGCTTCTGGCGTGGAAAGTGGGCCTTATCTACAAATAAGACATCCGCGCCAAGGCGAGCCAGCCAGTAGGCGGCGGTTGCACCACCCGGGCCCGCGCCGACAACCAGCACATCGCTGTGGATATACTCAGGCTCCCCTCTCGAGTTGAAGGTGTCTCTATATCTGTCAGCAGACATATCGGCACACCCTACGCAGATAACCTGCTCGAGAATGCCCTTCCCCTGAGGGTTTTAACTATATGGATTCTTGTGGGCTTCGGCGCTCAGTTAATTATAACGTTGAACCAGGCGAATCTCGTCTTAATATTTCGCCAACGATCAGCGCTCAGCGAACAATTCAACAGGGTCTATCGCAGCCGGCTGGCTCCGGGGTTCCAACTGTCTCATCCCCGGATCCTTTCCTCCAATAAGCGCCGCAACGAGGCAATGGCGCGAAACTGCAGGGCCTTCACCGCGGCAACGGATTTCCCCAAGATATTGGCTGTTTCGTCCAGGGATCGTTCATCGGAAAACCGCAAGGCGAGCACATGCTGCTGCTCGGGCGTCAGTTCTTGCAAAGCCACCACGACCTGCTGCTGCATCCACTCCTCGTCGAACAAATCTCCAGGGTGGATTCCGCCAGCTGGATCAAAGCCATCCCCGTCAATGACATCGATTTTGCGCGTATAGCGGGCGCGCAGGTGATCATTGACCTGATTCGACGCGGTCCCGAACAGCCAAGCCCGCAGGTTTTGAGCAGGTCCGTGTTTTTTGTGCAGGGCGTCCAGCAAACGCAGGAATACCTCGGAGGTGATATCCTCACAAACCTGCTCATCGTCCAGGCGATAACGCACGTACCGGTATACCTGCGGGTAGTATAGGTCGTGTATCTCGGCGAGGGTGGACGTGTCCAGCCGCTGTGCGCGCAGTAATTGATCGTCTGTGATCATCTATCGTAAAGAGACGGGCTCCCGGAACTGGTCCGGCAATCCATTGAGTGTCCAGCATTGTATCTAGAGAAACCCAATTTGTCCATAATG
>CAZGIX010000287.1:0-4797 GCA_964525785.1 uncultured Anaerolineaceae bacterium | reverse complement strand
ACTCAAAACTCACCATAAATTGACCCTTGACAACGCAATTCATCAGTAATGTGCAAATGGATAAAGTCTAGCTTATCCGTATTCACGTTAAATAGCCAGGGCAGGATGATAACCCTGCATCCTGCCCTGGAAACCAGGCAACGAGTTTAGGATTGACAATTTTCCCTGCTAACAGGCGACAATCAAGGCGCGTACAACCAAGCGAAGTGCGTGCTGTCCCATTCTGACAGCGGCTCCAGGCTGCGCGGGTCGACCACCGCCATGCGCGTTTTGGCGCTGGTGATCCACACACTCGAAAGCAACACCGGTTCGCCGTCCAACCGAAAAGCAGGTCTCAGCTCCATGCCCTGCAGGCGGTCGATGATCTCCAGGGTAGCGCTGTCCATGACCTCCGTCCAGGGCTGGTCCATTGCCCAGCCCCGCAGGTAAAGGTAGCGACCGTCGGGTGAGATGGATAGATCGCTGCTCTCGGTCTCAACCCTGTCAAGCAGTGCTGCATCGGATACGCGGATTACCTGCAGACCCAGAGGGGATGTCTCGGTCGACCAGCTGTCTTCTCCATTCTCAACCAGGGTGTCCGTCTGACCGACCACATACAGGACCTGACCGTCCGGCGAGATGGCAGCCCGCCTGCTGGTGCCTTCCGCCACCTTGGCATGAGCCACGCCAGCAGTCAGCGCCAGCAGCCGCTCGAGCCAGGACTGGGGCGGGCGAACCTCAAGCGTAGAGATGGTCTGCCCGGCAAAGTCTACTGTGGTCAGCTTGTCTTCGTCCGCGTGCACGACGTACAAGATGTCCCCATCGGGAGCGAAATCCAGCCCGGGGAAGAAATACAAGGCGGCGCCTGGCTGGTGCAGGTCGGCGGAGTCCTCAGCCGTATCGTCCTTGGGGTAAATGCCATCTTTCACCCCCTCCAGGTTGGCTGTCCAGCGTGCACTGAGATCGCGCCCATCCAGAAGTGCTACCTGGGCGGCTCCCGTAGTCCTTTCGGATGTGGTGAAGCGGTCGACCATCACGGTGCCGTAGAGCATCAGGGCGCTGCCGTCCGCGGTGTACTTCAGGCGTGACACCAGCATACCCGCCGGCGCCTGCACGGTGACTGCCCCCTGGTCGAGATCGAAGACCAGCACCTGGCTTTCGTAGTTCCCGTGGGCGACAGCCACGCGCCGCCCGGAAGGGTCAAATGCCATCCCCCCAACATACCCATCCAGGTCCAGCTCGTATTCCTGCTGCATCCAGTTGTCCAGATCGATCAAAATCAGCTGACCACCCGACGGGCGTTCGCTGGATTTGAATGTCACCACTGCCAGATTGCTGCGGTCAGGTGAAAAAACGCTGTAAATGTATTCTCCGAGCAAAATCGGAGCGTAACCTGGTACGGCTATCCCACTGTATGGATCGTATGGGAGCAGCTTATTCCCGCCAGCCCTCCCCTCCCATTGGTAGCCCAGCACACTGGCGGCGAAAGCGTCTTTGGCAGGCAAGACGGGCATCGGAGCCGGGGTGTGCGTGGGGGCAGGCTGGGTGGGTTTAACCACCTGCGTGGCGGTGGCGAGCTGCGCCAGGCTCTGCGTTTGCAACGGCGCAGGGGGCTGAGCCTGGACGGCTGCCGCGCAGCCTGACAGAGCCAGGCTCAATACAATCCAAAATAATAATATGGTTCGGTACATGGTCTACTTCCTCCATAACGTTTGACAACAATACACCGCTCACAGCCCGGCGGTTCCCGTTCGAGCGTTCTTGTCCCGCGCCTGGTTCTATGCTATACTGCCTTGGCTGCCAGGAGTGTTCAGGCAATTCGCCCTCCAATTCCAGCTACAAGCCCTTTATCTGCAGGAGGAAGTAATGAAGAAAAACCTGTTTAATCTGTTGATATTGTTCAGCTTGATTTTGGCTGCCTGCGGTCCAGCGGCGACGCCAACCGCAGCTCCGACCACTGAAGCGCCCGCCGCAGCGCCCACTAAGGCGCCGACCCAGGCGCCAACCGAAGCACCGGCTGAGGCGCCCACGGCAGAACCCACGGCTGTGCCCACTGAAGCGCCATCCCCTGAGCCAACTGCCGCGCCGGCTGAAGGTGGCCCAGCCAAGACTCTGCGCCTGCCGGATCTGGAGGGGCGCACGGTGGTGGCGGTGACCGGCAACGACTACACCCCGCTGAACTTCATCGATCCCGTGACGGGTGAGGCTGTCGGCTGGGAATACGAAGCGGTGAACGAGATCTGCCGCCGCCTGAACTGCGCTGTCGACTGGCAGGTGACCTCCTGGGAGACGATGATCGCCGCGGTCCAGGAAGGCCAGTTCGACGTGGGCATGGATGGCATCACCATCACCGACGAGCGCAAGCAGCAGGTGGATTTCTCGATCCCGTACATGGTTTCCCAGCAGTTCATGCTGGTGCGCGCCGATGAAGAGCGCTTCGCCACCCCGGAGGAGTTCGCCGCCGACGAGAGCCTGCTCATCGGCTCGCAGACCGGCACCACCAACTTCTATGTGGCTGTTTACAACGTCCTGGACGGGGACGAAGCCAACCCGCGCATCAAGCTGCTGGAGAACTTCGGTGCAGCCGTGCAGGCGCTCATCAACGGCGATGTCGACATGGTGCTGATGGACGCTGCTTCCAGCCGCGGCTACATCGGCGCCAACCCCGATAAGCTCAAGATCATCGGCGAGCCGCTCGGCACCGAAGAGTTCGGCTTCATCTTCACCCCTGACTCCGACCTGGTCGAGCCCTTCAACCAGGCCATCCAGACCATGAAGGATGATGGCTTCCTGGATCAGCTGAACACGCGCTGGTTCTTCCTGTACGATCCAAGCGGATCATAATCTCGAATCAGGGGTTGTCCAGGCAGACGATTTCTGAGCGCTTCAACCTCTCCCGTATGGGCGACCCGGTGGGTCGCCCATACGGGAGATCAATATCGCCGTTGGTCTATCCTACGGAGGCGACTTTGAGCACCAGTCAAACCCAGGCAGATGCCGCTCTGCGCGGGACGAGGTCGCATCTCATCCCTGTAGCAGACAGATTATCCAATACGCCATACTGGCTGGTAGCCGCGCTGCTGCTGGCAGTGATCGCCTTCTGGACGATCCTCACCAGCCAGGACTACCGGATCATATTCGAAGCGGTGCTGGCGGGCGTGTGGACAACGATTTACGTCTCGATCGTGTCCTACGCGCTGGCTTTGCTGTTGGGGCTGGTATGGATGTTGATGCGCGTCTCGCACAGCCGCCTCCTGCAGGAGATCGCCTCGTTTTTCGTCGAGATTATCCGCGGCATTCCCATGTTGGTGCTGCTTTACTTCATCTTCTTCGCTGGGGTGCCGGTAGTGGTCGAATTTATCAACTGGGCCGGCCAGCCGCTGATCAAAGCCGGGGTACTTGCCGAGATTGCCGCGCGTGATATCAGCTACACGGTGCGAGCGATTTTGGCTCTGTCGATCGGCTACAGCGCGTTTATCTCGGAGATCTTCCGCGCTGGCATCCAATCGATCGAAAAAGAGCAGACCGAGTCGGCGCAGACCGAGGGTGCCGGCTATTGGCAGACCATGCGCTTCATCCTCCTGCCTCAGGCTGTGCGCAACATCTTCCCCGCCCTGGGCAATGAGTTCATCGCCATGCTTAAAGATTCGGCGCTAGTATCTGTGCTGGGAGTGCCGGACATCACCCAACTGGGTAAGGTGTATGCGGCCTCCACTTTCAGGTTTCTGGGGATTTACAGTATCGTGGCGCTGATGTACCTGATGATGACCCTTGGATTGGCGCTGCTGGTGCGCTGGATTGAAGGGCGGCTGGTGTTGAAGTAGGCAGAGCGCCCCCCTTCACGTGCGAAAAACCAGGATTTTCACATTCTTGTGAATGCTCCGACTGGCAAGATTGAGACAGTTGATTGTTCTGATAAAATACCATAGAGTGCAGCTGATGAATAATCCAGATAAGCAGTACCGCATACGTATCACAGAAAATGGCCCGTACGTGGTGATTGGCGAAGTGCCGCTGACCCAGCGCTACCCGGCAATGAGCGTGCACGGCGAGCCACTGGAATGGGATCCGGTTGGCGCCGAGCTGGAAGAGCCCCCAATGCGCAAACAGTACCGGTTATGCCGCTGCGGAAATTCGGCCAACAAGCCCTTCTGTGACGGCTCACACGTAGAGCACGGCTTCATAGGGGAGCTGACCGCTGACCGGCGTCCCAGCGCCGAGCGCAGGCGTGTCTATCAGGGCGCTGGCGTGGTGATGACGGATGATGCAACGTTGTGCATGTCAGCCGGATTCTGCGGCACGCGCTTCACCAAGGTCTGGCAGATGATCAAACACACCGACGATCCGGAAGTGCTTGCCCGCCTGACCCGCATGGTAGCCCACTGCCCCTCCGGGCGCCTGGAATACACACTAGAAGACGGCGTACCTTTCGAGCCAGAATATATCCCCTCCATCGCCACTGTGGTGGATGGGCCTCTATGGGTGCGGGGTGGAATTCCCATCGAAGCGCCAGATGGATTTGTCTACGAGGTGCGTAACCGCGTGACGCTCTGCCGCTGTGGTCACTCGAAGAATATGCCGTTTTGTGACGGGTACCACGAGAAGATCGGGTTCAAAGCGCCTTAACCCGATTGACTGACAACTTTCATGTAATCTCTAAGCCTAGAGCGAAGGATGGCCAAACTGTTGGGGTGGAGCATAAAGGATGCTAACTCACCGGAGAACCGTAAATATCTGAGCTAAGTGGTCTTCTCGTTGAACAGTTAGACTCTTAGAACATTAACATCGACAAACTAATGTCGTTCATACAGGCTGAAG
>CAZGIX010000286.1:0-4823 GCA_964525785.1 uncultured Anaerolineaceae bacterium | reverse complement strand
AGTAGATACGATTAATAGACAGAACGTATGTTCTGGTTATAATGGAAGGGATGACCGCTGATTCGCGTCCCCTCGATCTTCTGCGTACCCTGAAAGGCGCTCCATATATCTGCCTGATGGCGCTGGTCTATTCGGGCAAGGTCGAGAAATCTACCTGGCTGCGCAGCGTTACCGGCTATAGCTCGAACACCATCACCGATGCGATGGCGCTCCTGGTCCGCCTCGGGTTGGTCACCCATACGGGTGGCTCTTCCTCATCATTACTCACGGGTTGGCAGCTTGCTCCTGGTGTATCCCATCTGATGGCTGGCGAATGTTCCGAGGATGTGCAGTCGGCGACGATCGTGGAGCCTGGCCTTTCAAATCGCGACGCCCACACTCCCCAGTCACAGCCAGCCCCCTCATTTTCTGATAGCCTTCCCGTCGAGCCGATGTCGCCACCCTCAAATAATACGATTCGCTCAGCCCGCGCCACCTCAATTTACGCCTCCGCGCTGGTAGACTCACAGTCTTTAAAGTCAGTAGAAGGGGATGATTCTAGATCTCCTCCTGACTCAGACTCAGACTCTCAGTTGTCCCCCTCAAATCGCGCTCCACACGGTCCGGTTGGTGCTGCGAGCATCGCCCGTATCCTGGACGCCACGGCGTCCTTGTTCGGCGAGCGCGTCCACGGGCCGCCTGAGCGCTATCCCGATCCGCATCTGCTGCTGGCAGCCATCGCCGAGGCTCACGACCATCGCACAGCCCTGCGCAAGCCTGCCCGGGTGGTGTACACCAACCTGCGCAATGGCGTTTCGCCCGCCTCGCGCTACCGAGAGGATCCGCTGGCTTACCTGCCGCAGGGATTTCTGGAGCAAGCCGGCCTCCCCATTCCGGACCGTCTCTCGAGCTACCAGGGTTGGACCAGCACCCCCGATCCGCCAGATGATCCGCTCACGCTCCCCGAGCCACTCCCCACGATCAGCCAGACCGTCGATCCAGCCGTTCGCTACTCCGCTGAACAGGCCTGGCATTACGTCCGCCGGCTCATGCTCATCGACACGCCGTCGGTCGTCTACAACCAGCGCATCGCCTCGCTGCGCCTGGCGCGCTACTCGCCCGACCCCCCGCTTTTCGTGGTGGCTGCTCCCGACGAGGAGACTCGCCTGTGGCTGCAGGACCGCTGCACCCGGCTGTTCACCCGCCACCTGTCCGGCATCTGCTGTACCCAGGCCGGGGTCGAGTTCATCGTAGATCAGAGGGAGTAAAGACATACCTAATGATCAAATCGTTCGAATGACGGTATCACGCGTTTGAGATATTTGTACACGGATCATGCGGATACAGCGGATAGAACAAGATAACATTGAATAAGAACCTATCGGGGTTGTATCTAAAATTATCAAATGTCAACATATCGGTCTCCGTCAGCGTGAGCAATAACTCAAATTTGTGGTTAAATACACAGGAGTTGCGCACTTAACAAGAGCTCGCAATGACGTGGGATCTGTTGGGGAGAATCCACGATTACAGGTGCGGATTTATGGGCAATGAATTGATCACAATTGGACTTTACGCAGGCCTGGTCTTCTGCGGCGTTATCCTGCTGGCCTTCGTCGTCAAGCTGGTGGAGCTGCGCCGCGCCAGCCGCTGGCCATCCACCACCGGAACGGTGATCAAATCCCGCCTGCGCTCGCGCAAGCGCTACGACATCGACCATCGCTCAAGCTTCATCACCGAGGCCTGGATAACCTATGAGTACGAGGTCGGAGGGCGGCTCTACCGCAGCTCACAGCTCAGCCTGGGCGAGCGCACCAGCGATGCGGACATGGGCGCGGCGCTGCAGCGCTCCCCGGTGGGAAAGGCCGTACAGGTGTATTACAACCCCGACGATCCCGGACAGGCAGTGCTGTAGCGAGAGCTACCTCCGGTGGTGGTCAAGGGCATTGGATTGCTGCTGCTCTTCCTGGGGGCAGCCGTGCTCATCCCGCGGCTGGTGCTCGCCGCCGCAGATTGGCTGGCGCCGCGCCTGCCCGACCCCGAGCGCGCCCTGGCGAGCGTCATCCTGGCGGGCATTGGGATTGGCATCAGCGTGGTGGCGCTGGGATTGCAGCGCCAGGTACGAGCCAGCCAGCACTGGCTGTCGGCTCCGGGGCAGATATTGGCTGCTCAGGCTGAGGAGTTCCAGTCCTGGGCAAGCAGGGACAGCAGCCGCGGCGCGGGAACTTTGTTCTATCCTTCCGTAGTGTATAAGTTCCAGGTGGATGGGGGGCAGGTGATCAGCGACCGGGTGAGCTTCGGTTGGGATATGGGTTGGCCTGCGGAGCGCTTCTTTCAGAAGCGTCTGGAGCGCTATCCAGAGGACAGTCTGGTGACGGTGTACTACAATCCGCTTAATCCCGCAGAGTGCGTCCTTGAACGCCGCGCCGCCGGACTGCCCGTCTTATGGGGGTGCGCCGTCGTGATCATTGCCCTGGCGGTGATCTTTTCGGGATTAATCTGAGCCCTATGATCCGGATCGGCATTGTAGGTCGGATCGCTGATCCGGCTCCCTTGCCTACAGACAGGATCGGCGATCCCCTCTACAGTCTTAAAACCACAACTGCGCCGAAACGTTAAGCGTATTCCACAGTACGAACAGGGTAACCACCAAACCGGGTGCTGCCGCCAATCCGCCCAGGCGATCTTTATTGAGGCGCAGGGCGCCCACCACGAACAGGGTGGCAATCAGCTTTCCTACCAGCATCAGGCCCCAGCCGAAAGATGCCACGATCGGATTGGTCTCGACGCAGCCGACTCCCAGCCCGTACAGGGTTATATAGACATCCGCGATGGTAGCAGAGAGCAGCAGGACGTTGGGCGAATAGTTCATCACTCCCTCCTATCGTCAAGAGAACTGGCTTTGTGTTCTGTTATCCCCCGGGCCGCACATTAAACAAAAACCGGCCGATCGGCCGGTTTCGCCAGTTGCTCCCTGAAAACCCCGCTGCCGTTTATGGCATGCTGGCGACCATTTTGGGCTTCCAGATCATAGCATCCGATAAAAGGGATGATCAGGTTGGTAAGGGCAGGTTTTACCTGGCAAGATTATTCTAGCATGTGGTTTAACCTCAGTCAATCGAAAATCGGTCTAATCCTGGTCTATTTAATTGGACCGGTCAATCATCGGCTGAATGCGCAGATGGCCCGATTGTCGCACGCACATCGGCTGTGAATGCACAGAAGGATCCTCAAAAGGCTGGGGACGGTCACTCCCTGCCAGGTCGAAGACCTTCATCCAGAAGCTCACAAACAGGGGAGACGAGGTTTCCGGCATCAGGACCCAGCCTTCGTGCGTATTGACGAAATAGCTGCCCGGAGCGTCAAAGTCGTGAGTAGGAGACCCCACCGGGTAGCCGCCCGTCTTTGAATCAGCCCACACACAGGCGATGACATACCAGATGTGAGGTCCACCACCCAGGCCAAAAGTATCCGGACCCGCCGCAACAATCCTGGCCTCTTGGATGCCAACCCATCCAGAATCGACCCTCTCAAGCAGACCTTCTGAAGGTGAAGAGTAAACACCGAAGGATCGGGCCGCGGCGATGCGACTGGTTGTCAAATACCACGCCCAAAACGTAAAACCCAACCCGATGGCAACCCCGATGCAGATAGCCATAAAACGGCTTGACAGGAATCTGGGTAAATGCATCATCTCTGCGTTGTAACAGGTTCTTAGGGCGCTTCGGCCACCGCGGTCGGCGTGGCCTCCGGCAGGCCCTCCCGCAGGTCGACGATGGGCATCGCCCCGCTGCCGCTGATAATCCATTTACTGTTCTCACGCAGCTCCTGGGCGATCAGCACCTGGATGTAATCCTCAGCCAGGGTGCCTTTCCCTTCCAGCTCCTGGAGCACCTGGCGCAGCGCTTGCTGCTGCGCTTTGGCAGTCAGCTCGATGCGCGTGGCTTCCGCTTCTGCCAGCTTGGTGATCTGGTAGGCTTCGCCATCCGCCTGCTTCTGCGCCGCGTAGAATTCACCATCCGCCAGCGTGCGCTGCTGGCTGGCATCGGCAATCGCCTTTTCCTCGAGCTGGGAGGCTACCATGCGGTCCTTGATGGCTGACACCACCTCAGCCGGCGGGGAGGCGCTCTGGATTTGCACAAGGATGAACTCAACCCCGTATTGTTCTTCCCGCTGCTGCAGGGCGGCCATCACCTGCAGGTTGATCTCTGCCCGGCTGTGCATGACTTCGTCCATCGCCTGGGTGTTGACCACGTCGCGCAGCGTGCCCTCGACGAAACCTGCCACGATGCGGTCCGGGTCGAGCACCTCCAGCTGGTAGCGCACCGGGTCGACCACCCGGTAAGTGTACAGCAGGGTGACATCCATGGTGACGTCGTCTGCCGTCATAGCCGCCAGCTGTTCGATCGTCCCGGAACGCTCGATCACGAACAGGGCGATGACGGTGTCGACGAACGGGATCTGGATGTGCCATCCGGGCTCGTCAATGCCCACGAATCTCCCGCCGCGCAGGTGCAGCCCCCGCTCGTAGGGGCGGATTTTATAGATCGATGCCCGCGCCAGGGCGAACACAGACCCGGCGATCACCAGCACGACCAGGATCGAGAGGGCATTTTTGGACAGGCGCTCCAGGCAGCCGCGGCCCATGCGCACCGTGCCCGCATCCCCGCTCGTTTTTACAGTGGATTGGTTCTCTTCGGTCATGAACAGCCTCCCTTTGTTTGTATGCGATCGATTACCCCGCTCTATATGTCGTTATACGACATGTTGGTTATCGATATATTAGCAGAGAATTAAGGAAAAGTCAAGCGCCAAGATTGAAGAGTTAACACAAAGTCGCCAGG
>CAZGIX010000285.1:0-4866 GCA_964525785.1 uncultured Anaerolineaceae bacterium | reverse complement strand
ATAAGGAATAGCATTTGTCAATCACCCTAGTCCTAAATTTACGGCGAGGTAATATGAAACGCATTATATTCGCTTTATCGATCGCCCTGTTCTTGTTAACCTCATGCTCTGAACAAAAAAAAACTCTGACAGATGAAATTTTAGGAACATGGAAGAACACATCTGGCTTTACCATCCAATTCAACTCCGGAGGCACTGGCTTCATCCCGGGAGTGGCGGGAGAGATACCTGATAGCAGCTTCACATACACTGTGGTGGACGAATCTCATATTCAAATGAACTTTCAGGGCCAAGTATTTACCATCGAGATCACGATTAATGACGACCAGTTAACCTGGAAGGATAACCTGGGAGAGGTCTCCTATACGCGGGTTAAATAAATTCTCGTCAATTCGCCGATTGGGTATTCAAATCCATAAAGAAGAAATAATGACCTCGAATCAGAACGAACTAAGCCGTTTCTGGGTGGTTCGTTTAAATTCCAAAATATCCCCGGTGGATGATTTCGAATCCAGCCAGTACAAACGCTATGGCATTCGGCCTGTACTGGTCGATGCGAACACTCCACAGGATATTATTCCCCAAGTGGCGGAGAGTGACGCGATCCTGGTGGTTTCCACAGCTTTGCCTGGAGAGGTTGTTGAAAGCCTTTCTCGCTGCCGGATTATCTCCCGATTAGGGATCGGAACCGATAAGATCGATGTAGAGATGGCCAGGCGAATGGGCATCCTGGTTACCAATGTACCGGGATGTTTTGCTGAAGAAATGGCCGATCATACCATGGGATTTATCCTGGCTTTAGCGCGCAAATTGCCACAAATGAGTCGCGCAATGGTTGAAGGAGCCTGGAGTCGCTCGCGCGGGCAGGCCGTCCAAAACCGCCGCCTGTCCAGCTGCACATTGGGATTGGTAGGTTTTGGAGACAGCGCCAGGCTGGTGGCCAGGCGTGCCCGTGTATTTGGACTGCGTATTTTAGCCACCCGCCGCCATTTGGACAATTTTAGCCAGGGAGCAGAAGATTTAGGGGTGAAGATCGTCGATCTGGATACTTTACTGGCTGAATCGGATTTTGTTTCCCTGCACCTGCCGCTAAACCAGGAAACTTATCATTTGTTGGATGCTGCCGCAATCCAAAAAATGAAACCGGGCGCTTTTTTGATTAACGCAGCCCGGGGAGCTATTATGGATGAATATGCACTGGCAGAAGCTCTCCGCGATGGGCGGCTAGGCGGAGCCGGGTTGGATACCTTCGAACATATCGATCCCTTTTCAGGGGTAGAAATCCCGCCCGACCACCCGCTTCTTCATCTCGAGAATGTGATCCTGACCCCTCATGTGGCGGCGCTCTCCGTTGAAGGAATGCGCGAGGTTTCTGAAAAGGGTATCGAGAATGTGGCTACTGTCCTGAACGGGCGCTGGCCGCGAGCGGAAAGAATCGTAAATTCAGGGGTGATCCCCCGTTTCCCTTTGACGGCTTAAGCCACAGCACAATCGAACAATTGTCGGTTGCTATCAGTCAACCGTCAACTGTTGACAATGGATAGCGGCGTTAGTATAATGGTTTTATACTTCCCGGTAGACAACCATGAATCAAATGACCCACCGTCAGCGTGTCCAGGCAGCCCTCGACCATCAAGAACCCGATTCGGTCCCTCTGGATTTCGGAACCGGTGGAAATACTTCGCCTGTCCCGGAAGCATACGAAAAACTATGCGCTTATTTTGGGATCGAATACCAGCTCAATCTGGTTCCGCACATGATGCGCCTGGCGGTTGTAGACGAGCGCATTCTGCAAAGTCTGGATATCGATACCCGCCCCATTTACATGAACCTGCCTTCTCGAGGAATCCGTCCTTGTGCAGAGCCCCATCATTTTTATGACGAATGGGGTGTTAAGTGGAAAGAAGTCGTGGCAAACGGCATCCGTTACCGGGAGGTCGCCGATAGCCCCCTGGAAAATGCGAGCCTCGATGATTTAAATCAATACCCCTGGTGGCCGGATCCACTCGACCCGGCGCGTTACCAAGGCTTGAAAGAACACACTGAACAGATGGTTATCCAAACCGAATATGCACTCATCGGTTGCCCGGCTTTTAACAGTGTTTGGGAGAGAGCGTACATTTTGTGTGGATTTAGCCGCATGCTGGAAAGCCTGGTGAGTGACCTCGATTTCGTCCATGCCGTTTTTCGAAAAATAACAGATATCATCAAGGCCTCCTTGACCCAATATTTAGAAAACGTCGGGCCTTTCATCCAGGTCGTCAAGATTGGAGATGACCTGGGTGGTCAGGAGAACAGCTTGATGTCTCCGGCAACCTACCGGAAGACGATCAAGCCATACCACCAGGAAATCTTCCAATTGATCAAGCAAAAGTCTGCAGCGCGTTGTTTTCTTCACACCTGTGGGTCGGTCTATAAACTCCTGCCAGATTTAATTGAGGCGGGAGTAGAGATTCTTAACCCAGTTCAAGTCAGCGCTAAGGGAATGGATACACAACGCCTGAAAGCCGAATTTGGCGACCGGCTGACGTTTTGGGGCGCAATTGACACGCAGCATATCTTGCCACAAGGCTCTAAAGAAGAGGTTAAGGAAGAAGTCAAACGCCGCGTTTTCGATCTCGGACCCGGTGGCGGTTACGTGGTCGCCCCTGTCCACAACGTCCAGGGAGATGTGCCCGCCGAAAATGTGGTTGCCATGTATCAATCAGCACGCCAATTTGGCTGCTACCCATTGTCAGACGCGTAGGAAGCACAAAAGGAGCAAAACATGGACCCGATCGGTACAGCTCTCATCGGCTGTGGGAAGGTGGCCGATGCGCATGCTCAAGCCTACCTGTCTCTTCCTGAGTCTCATTTCATCGGGGTATCTGATGTTGATTCCGAGCGGGCTGAAGCTTTTGCTTCGCATTACGGCGTTCAAGCGTTTGAAAACCTGGAAGAAATGCTTTCAGACCCACGCATTCAGGCGGTCTCTATCTGTACCCCCCATCCTGCCCACCCGGATATGGTGGTTGCTTGTGCGAAGGGCGGGGTTCATGCGTTGGTCGAGAAGCCCATGGCGGTAGACTTGAAGGGATGCGACCAGGCAATCGCGGCAGCCAGTCAAGCCAGGATTAAGCTCGGCGTCATCAGTCAACGCCGTTTCTACGAGCCGGTGCAGCGAGTGAAACAAGCCATCGAAGCCGGGAAGATCGGCCGTCCAGTCCTTGCCACCGTGATCGTGATGGGGTGGCGGGACGAGGCTTATTACAAAATGGATCCATGGCGTGGGAGATGGTCAACCGAAGGTGGCGGCGTCTTGTTGACCCAAACCACCCACCAAATCGATCTTTTTCAGTGGTTAATGGGGCCGGTTGATGAGCTCTTTGGTTACTGGGACAACTTAAATCATCCCTACATCGAGGTCGAAGATACTGCAATTGCCGTTGTGCGTTTTAAGCACGGCGGTATGGGCACTATCCTGGTCAGCAATTCTCAAAAACCTGGCTTCTACGGCAAAATTCACGTTCATGGTGAAAATGGAGCTTCGGTTGGGGTCCAAACGGACGGCGGCTCTCCTTTCGTCTCCGGTGTCACCCAATATGTCGACCCACCGTTTAATGACATCTGGACGATCCCTTCGGAGGCTGACCTCTTGAAGGAATGGCAAGAGCAGGATGAAGCCCGTAGCAAAACGATTGATATCATGACCCATTATCACAAAATCCAGATGCAGGACTTCTTACTGAGCATCCTTGAAGATCGAGAGCCAGCGGTTAACGGCGAAGAGGGGCGCAAACATGTGGAGTTGTTTACGGCCATCTATCGGTCACAACGCGATGGCCGGCCGGTTAAATTCCCCTTGAAGGCGCAGGAGGGTTCGGAGGAATTTGATGGCCGTCTGGCCCCCTGGTTAAAATCGGGGCTGGCGAAGCCAGCTAATGATTGTCGCTAAACCATGATTTTAACGCTTGGAGGCAGGGTTGCGTTCGTCTTGGAGTAAGGTTGCTACCCACTCCGAAGAGGCAGCCATGTGAATGCGTAATTCTGCAATGGCCTTCTCTGTATCGCGCTCGCACAAGGCATCCACAATTTTCGCATGCCATGATACGGAGCGCACACGCAGATCATCTGGATGGACCAGGCGATGTTTCAGTAAAACTAGGCGGATTTGTCCGCTCAATGACTCCCACATATTTAGAACACGCTTGTGTCCCGAGATTTTACACAGGATATGATGGAATTCTACATCGAGATCGGTGGCATCTACTTGAGAATAATCTTTCTTAGAGAGACCTTCCATTGAATGAACCAAGTCTTCGAGGACGGTTATTTGTTGATCGGTTGCATTTTTAATCGCATATTTGATCGCTAAGGTTTCTAATGCTTCGCGGAGGGTATAGATTTCCAGGAAATCTTCGGGATGCAATTGGGCGACGAACGCCCCCCGGTGAGATTGGCGATCGACGAGACCCTCATTCTCAAGGATTTTTAGCGCATCGCGCACAGGCCCTCGGCTGGTTTGCATGCTCTCGGCGATAACCTCCTCCAAAAGCCTCTCGTTTGGCTTCAATTGTCCGGCCAGGATAGCCTGCCGTAATTGGTCAGCCACATAATCACTCAAGGTTCTTTGAGAAGGTGCAATCAGCAATCCATTATTATGAGCATTATTTCTATCCATGGATATTTCCTTTCTCAATGCCGAGGCTGCGTAGGCGTAATTTCTCAATATTTGAGATAAAAGTCCAAAATACAGTTAATAGTTACCTGTTAACAAGTTACAATATGATCTTATCATGAATTCAAAGAGATTGCAAGTGCGTTAATTGCTTAGTGTGCACGCAAAGGTTGTCAGGAAAGAGGAGCCTCAGGTAAGATAGGAGTTTG
>CAZGIX010000284.1:0-4884 GCA_964525785.1 uncultured Anaerolineaceae bacterium | reverse complement strand
TGGCGTTCATTATTCTCTTACCTCAAAGCGTTAAGTATGTAGGGTGCATCCCTAATGCAACATTCTTCTACTACCTGTGATTGGTGATATTTGGGCATCGGCGTGAATCTATCGCAGGATCATAGATGGTGCGTTGTGAACGCACCCTACCGGGTGAGCGAAGTCGATGCGCACTCTGCACTTGTCCTGAAGGCGCAGCCCGAAGGGCGGTTTTCGGCGTGATAATCCTTCACGAGAATATTATCGTGCAACCGCATCGATTTTTCCACTGCCCGAGCGCGGTCCCGCCCTCTCCCAAAATTAAGGAGAGGGCGGCTTGCCCTTGCGTACTTTGCACTTGTCTTGAGCGCAGTCGAAAGGCGCAGTCGAACGGGCCGGGGTGGGTGAGGGCGAGGCGTCGCAGCCAATGGGCCATCTCACATCGTTCCCAAAAATCCCCCTAAAATTAACCCTCTCGAACACTTGTGCTAGATATAAATTTCTGCTACACTAATCATGCTGCACTCCCGCACTTTAACATCCCGGTTCCGGGCTTCCCCACTTGATCGCCTTCTTGCCTCCATTCCCATTCGTCCCTCTTTTGTTTTTTTCTGGAACGAATAATCCACTGCGAGCCGCGGCTGGCAAATTCTAATCTTAACAAATTCGATCTCTGCAATCCGGCGTGCTATAATCTCGCCTGGGGCGATCTACCCCGGGCTTCATCCCGACCCGCAACACATATATCCAACTACATATAGAAATCCTAATCACCTAGTTCCTGATCACCTGATTACCTTCTCCCCCATGTCCTTCGTCCACCTGCACGTCCACACCGAGTACTCCTTGCTGGATGGATTCAGCAAGATCAAGAAGCTGGTGCAGCGCGCCAAGGAGATGGAGATGCCGGCCCTGGCGATCACCGACCACGGCACCATGTTCGGGGTGATCGATTTTTACAATACCGCCAGCGCCGCCGGGGTCAAGCCCATCATCGGGGTGGAGAGCTACATGGCGGCGCGCTCGATGAAAGAGCGCGATCCGCAGTTCGACAAGAGATCCAGCCACCTATTGCTGCTGGCTGAGAACCAGACCGGCTACGGCAACCTGCTCAAGATCGCCAGCGCCGCCCAGATGGACGGCTTTTACTACTTCCCGCGCATCGACCACGATTTTCTCGCCCAGCACGCTGAGGGCCTGATCTGCACCTCCGGCTGTATGGCTGCCGAGGTGCCGCGCCTGCTCCAGGATGGCAACCTGGAAGCGGCGCGCAAGCTGCTGGACTGGTATTACGAGGTCTTCGGTCCGGACCGCTTCTTCCTCGAGCTGCAGGTGCACGACATCAAAGAGCTGGAGTCGATCAACAACAACCTGCTCACCCTGGGGCGGCGCTACGACGCCCGCTTCGTCGCCACCAACGACGTGCACTATGTCGACTCCAGCGACGCCCGCCTGCAGGATATCATGCTTGCCATCCAGACCGGCAGCGTGCTCAGCGACCCGTCCCGCATGCGCATGACCGATGGGACCTACTACCTGCGCAGCCCCGAGGAGATGCACACTCTGTTCGCCGAAGTGCCGGAGGCGCTCAGCAACACCCTGATGATCGCTGAGCGCTGCTCGGTCGACCTGGGCTTCAAAGGCTACCACCTGCCGCAGTTCGATGTCCCGGAGGAATGCACGGCTGAGACCTACCTGCGCAGCCTGTGCGAGAAGGGTTTGCAGCGCCGTTATGCAGAGCGCGCCGATGATCCAACGGTGCGCGCCCGGCTAGATTACGAGCTGGGTATCATCCACAACATGGGTTTTGATACTTATTTCTTGATCGTGTGGGACCTGTGCCGACATGCGCGCGAGCAGGGCATCTGGTACAACGCCCGCGGCTCAGCCGCCGGCTCGATCGTCGCCTATTCCCTCGATATCACCCTGGTCGATCCCATCCAGCATGGCCTGATCTTCGAGCGTTTTCTCAACCCGGGGCGCATCTCCATGCCGGATATCGACCTGGATTTCCGCGACGACCGCCGGGCGGAGGTGATCGAGTACGCCGCCCGCAAATATGGGGAAGACAAGGTAGCCCAGATTATCACCTTCGGCACTTTGGGCGCCCGAGCTGCGATCCGCGATGTCGGGCGGGTCATGGATGTGCCGCTCGGCGAGGTGGACAGGGTCGCCAAGCTGATCCCCAACATCCCCGGCAAGCCGGTCACGATCCACCAGGCGTTGGAGGAGGTGCCGGATTTCAAGCAGCTTTATGACGGCACGCCCTATCTCCAGGAGCTGATCGATACTGCTGCCCAGGTGGAGGGTGTGGTGCGCAACGCCGGCACACATGCCGCCGGGGTGATCATCACCGACAGGCCCATCATCGAGTACATCCCTCTGCACCGTCCCACCGGCTCCAGCGAAGAGAGCCCGGTCAAGATCGTCACCCAGTTCGAGATGTCCATCCTGGATTCGCTGGGCTTGCTCAAGGTGGATTTCCTCGGCCTGGCAACGCTGACGATTATGGCGCGTGCTTGCGATTTGATCTGCCAGCGCCACGATATCGACTTCAACCTGGATAACATCCCCACCGACGATCCGGCGACTTACGAGCTGCTCGGGCGCGGCGAGACGGCAGGCGTCTTCCAGGTGGAAGGCTCGGGCATGCGCCGCTGGCTGATGGAGATGAAACCCAAGGAGCTGGCGAACGTCATCGCCATGGTGGCGCTCTTCCGCCCCGGCCCGATGGACTTTATCCCCGGCTATATCCGCCGCATGCACGGCGAGGAACCGGTGACTTTCCGCCATCCCTCCCTGGAGCCGATCTTCAAAGAGACCTACGGCTACCCGGTATATCAAGAGCAGCTCATGTTTGCCGTCATGCAGCTGGCGGGCTACACTGCCCCTGAAGCCGACGATCTGCGCAAGGCGGTCGCCAAGAAGATCAAGGACAAGCTGCTTAAACACCGCGAGAAGTTTGTCGAGGGGGCGGTAAAGAACGGCATCTTGCAACCCACTGCGGAAGCTATATTTGACGAGTGGGAAGAGTTCGCCCGCTACGGCTTCAATAAAGCCCACGCCGCGGATTACGGCGTCATTGCCGTCCAGACTGCTTACCTGAAAACGCATTATCCGGTCGAGTATATGACCGCCCTGCTCTCGGTCACTCAGAACGCTACGGATAAAGTGGCGCTGTATGTGGCCGACTGCCGGCGCATGGGCATCCGCGTCGAACCACCGGATATCAATGCCAGCGGCTGGGATTTCACCATCGAGGATCACGCCGACGGCAGCTCGACCATTCGCTTTGGCCTGGGCGCGGTGAAGAATGTCGGTCATGCGCCGGTGGATGCGATCCTGTCGGGTCGCGGCGACCGGCCCTTCGAAGACCTGAACGATTTTGCCCATCGCGTGGACATGCGCCTGGTGGGTAAACGCTCCCTGGAATGCCTGATCCGTGTCGGCGCGCTGGATTGTTTTGGCTCGCGCATCGCCTTGCTGGAGGGCATCGACCGCATCATCTCGGTCAGCCAGACGCACTTCCGCGCCCGCGAGATGGGCCAGATGAGCCTGTTCGGAGCGCATACCGGCGTGGTGGAAGATATCAGCCTGCCGGGCCAGGTGGGCGAGATCAGCCGCAGAGAGATCTTGAATTGGGAGCGCGAGCTGATCGGGCTGTACGTCTCTGACCACCCGCTCAGCCCGGTGATGCACGATCTGACCGAAGCGGTGACCCATTTCTCGGGCCAGCTTCACGAAGCCGCCCACGAGGACCGCGTGCGGGTGGCTGGCATGGTTGTGCGCATCCGCCCGCACCAGACCAAGACGGGCAAGTCGATGGCTTTCGTCGTCATCGAAGATATCCAGGGGACAGTCGAGCTGGTGATCTTCCCCAGGACCTGGGAGCGCTTCTCCGGCATCCTCTCTCACGATAAGATTGTATTGGTGGATGGTAAAGTGGATACTCAGGGCGCCGAGCCAAAGGTGCTGGTCGATAACATCACCACCGATGTCACGTTGTTCGCGTCTGCCGCTCCGGTCACGCCTGCAGCACCCACCTCGCCAGCCTCTGGTGAAGATGCCGGGCTAACCGATTACGGGGATGAAATTGACGCCGAAGACGCCCTCGGATCCGGTGAAGATGCCCACCGATCGGGGTCGGCACCTCCAGCCGAGAACGGCTACCCTCCCCCGCCCGAGGCCTTTCCAGATGAATGGAGCTCCCCCGACCTTGGCGCGCTCAACCTTGGATCATTGGCCGCCATGATGTTTGCCTCCGGATCACCCTCAGCCAGCGCAGGTACTGCGACCATCCCGCCGGTCAGCGCCCAACCATCTCCGGACGAGATGGAGACTGCCCCGCAGGTTCAGGGCGCTCCGGCTCTGGCAGATGCTGGCCCTCAGGAGGTCGAACCCCCTCCCGGCGCTCCCCAGCCAGCCGAGGCTGATCTCCCACAATCAGAGGGCCTGGAGAGCGAAAACCGCACGGATGCGATGCTGCCTGCCGAAGTGCTTGCCGCTGGAACCCAGATAGACTATGCCCGCCCGGCTGTGGCTGCGGTTCCGCCTGAGCCTGTACCGGACGAGCGCCTGGTAAGCGCTCAGCAGTATCTGGTCCCGCCTCCGCAGGCGGAGGTCACCGGAGAGGTGTTCATGGTCACGGTGGTGCTGCGCGCCTCTGGCGACCGGACGCGGGATGTGCTGCGCTTGCGGCGCATCCACGGCACGATTATGAGCTATCCGGGCAACGACCGTTTTGCCTTCCACGTGTTCGAGCGCGGCCGCGGCTACCTGGTGGAGTTCCCGAACTTCACTACCGGAATGTGCCAGGACCTGCTCTCCAAATTACGCCTCCTGGTCGGCTCAGACAACGTGCGCGTCGAGCCGATTACATTCCTGTAGAACGGGTTAAAGTACAGG